>NZ_AKJQ01000038.1:0-294567 GCF_000282255.1 Pseudomonas sp. GM25
CGTGGGAATGCCTCAAGGGACGCTCCGCGTTCCAGCTCTGGAAGGGACGCGGAGCGTCCCGGGCTGCATTCCCACGCGGAGCGTGGGAACGATCATAGAGGTTTAACGCCCGCCGCCGAGATCGACAAAAGTCCCCGTCGCATACGAAGCCTTATCCGACAACAACCAGACAATCGCCTCCGCCACCTCATCCGGCCGCCCGCCCCGGGCCATCGGGATTGCCGACTCCAGCTTGCTGACCCGATCCGGGTCGCCGCTCAACGCGTGGAAATCGGTATAGATGTAACCCGGACGCACCGCATTCACCCGAATCCCCTCGCCCGCCACTTCCTTGGACAGACCGATAGTGAACGTATCCAGCGCGCCTTTGGACGCTGCGTAATCGACGTACTCATTGGGCGAGCCCAACCGCGCGGCGACCGAAGAGACGTTGACGATGCTCCCGCCCTGCCCGCCGTGTTTGGGCGACATGCGCAGGATCGCGTGCTTGGCGCAGAGGATCGGCGCCAGCACGTTGGTTTTCATGATTTTGAGAATGCGGAATTCGGACATTTCGTCGACCCGGGATTTTTGCCCCACGGTGCCGGCGTTGTTCACCAGGGCGGTGACCCGGCCCAATTCGCTGTCGACCCGGTTGAACAACGCGATCACTTCGTCTTCGATACTGACGTCGGCGCGGACGGCGATGGCCGTTGCGCCGCGTTCACGCACCTGGTCGAGCACGTGGTGAGCGGCCTGTTCGTCCGTCTGGTAATTGATGCAGATCCGGTAGCCTTGCTCGGCAGCCAACAACGCAGTGGCGGCGCCGATTCCACGACCGCCGCCGGTGATCACAATGACTTTATCCATGCTGGCCTTTCCCCCGATGCACACGTAACAGTCGGGGCAAGAATAACCGTCATTGCAGGGTTTTGCATGACCTGCGATTAGCGGCTCAGCTCACCGCCAATGGTTTGCCGCGCACGATGTCCTGCAGGAAGCGATCCGCCGGCATCGGGTGACCGAGCAGATAACCTTGCAGCGAATCGCAGCCCAGTTGCGTCAGGAAATCCTGCTGCGAATCGGTCTCCACACCTTCAGCCACGATGCGCAGGCCCAACGCCTGACCGAGGGCGACGATCGCCGAGACGATGGCCGCGTCATCGCTGTCGTGCTCCAGATCGCGGACGAAACCGCGATCGATCTTCAGCTCGTTGGCCGGCAGACGCTTGAGGTACATCAGGCTCGAATAACCCGTGCCGAAGTCGTCGATGGACAGGTCGACGCCCATGTCGGACAGTTCCTGCAACACCGTCATGCTCGCGTCGGCGTCGCTCATGGCGGTGGTTTCGGTGATTTCCAGGGTCAGGCTGTTGGCCGGCAAATGGTGAGTCGCCAAGGCTTTGGCCACGCTGCGCACCAGTCCTGAGTGGCAGAACTGCAACGCCGACAGGTTCACCGCAATCCGCCAATCGGTGTAACCCAGCACATACCACTCGCGCATCTGCCGGCAGGCCTCGTTGAGCACCCACTCGCCAATCGGAATGATCAGCCCGGTCTTCTCCGCCAGGTCGATAAACTTGTCCGGCATCAGCATGCCTTGGGTCGGATGTTCCCAGCGCAACAGCGCCTCGGCGCCGACCGGACGACCGTCAGCCGCATGGAATTTGGGTTGGTAATGCAGGCTGAACTCACCGTGTTCCAGTGCAGCGCGCAAGTCCTGCAGCAGTTGCAGTTGCTTGCGCGCGTTGCTGTTCATCGAGGCGTCGAAGAAGCTGTAGCCGTTCTTGCCGCCGCCCTTGGCGTGGTACATCGCGGCGTCGGCGTTCATCAGCAGTTCCTGGGCGTTCTGGCCATTACCCGGATACAGGGCGATGCCGACGCTGGCGGAAATCTGCAGTTCATGTTCGGCGACCCGGAACGACTGCGCGATCAAGCCGACCTGACGCGCCGCCAGGCCCAGTGCATCGTTGGGCTCGGTCAGGCGCACCAGCAAGACAAATTCATCGCCGCCGATTCGCGCCAGCGTATCCAGACTGCGCAAATCTTCACGCAGGCGTATCGCCACTTCGCGCAGTAACTGGTCGCCCATGTGGTGACCGAAAGCGTCGTTGACCGGCTTGAAGCCGTCCAGATCGATGAACATCAACGCAAAACAGCCGCCCTGCTCGTTGACCTTTTTCATCGCCTGATTGATCCGGTCGTCCAGCAGCATGCGGTTCGGCAGACCGGTCAGCGTGTCGTGCAAAGCCAGTTGGGTGAGTTCGCGGTTGGCCACGGTCAACGAATGGGCCAGATCAGCCGTGCGGGCTTCGAGGCGGGCGTCGAGAATCGAGGTCAGCAGCGCTATGGCCAGCACCGCCAGCGTGGTGATCAGCACCAGATTGTCGAGGCCGTTGCCGTTCAGGCCGCTGAGTGCCGCACCGCAGAAACTGCCGTCTGGAAACCGCGCCGCCGCCATGCCGGTGTAGTGCATGCCGACAATCGCCACGCCCATGACAATCGCCGCCCCGGCACGGAACAACCGCACGTAAGGCGACTGCTGACGCAGACGAAAGGCGATCCACAACGCTGCCGCCGACGCGCCGACGGCGATCAACAGCGAGGCGCCGAACAGTGTCGGATCGTAGTCGATGCCCGGCTGCATGCGCATCGCGGCCATGCCGGTGTAATGCATGGCGCTGATGCCGGCGCCCATGATCAGCGCGCCAAAGGCCAGTTGCCAGGCCGGCAGTTTCGGCTGGCTGACCAGCCACAGGGCAAAACCGCAGGACAACACAGCGATCAGCAATGAGAGCGCCGTGATTGAGATGTCGTAACCGAGGCTGATCGGCAGCTTGAACGCCAGCATGCCAATGAAGTGCATCGACCAGACGCCGATGCCCATGGCAAACGCCCCGCCGGCCGTCCATAAATGCACGGCGCGGCCCTTGGCAGTGGCAATGCGCCCGGTGAGATCGAGCGCGGTGTAGGAAGCGAGGATCGCCACACACAGCGAAATGAAAACCAGCGTGAAGGAATAGCTACCGATGAGCATGAGAATTCTCGTGACCACCCCGCCGTACTGCGTCCGTTCTCAGCGGGGCCAAATGCGCCGATTGTACTGATTGCACAGAAGAACGCACTGACAAAGTAATCAAATGGCCATCAACCCGATGAAACGCTTGTTTGATCGTCTGACAAGGCTCTAGCCCGGCACTCGGGATTGATCATCTTTGCGGTGTGAGTGCCTGGACTCGAGCATTTATGGAACGCCTCGAGCATTCTCGGAATGCAGATGCCGTGTGCATTTTTAACCCCATGCAATCCCCCGGAGCTGAGACCGTTTATCGGAACACCCCTCCTACCTGTAAGTTCTGACAGTTGTGCGCGGTCGTCACTGGATATCTGATAACTCATCGGCCCATTACTCGCCCAAAGAGGGATCTATCCATGTCTAACTCAACTCCGCCCTCACAATCCATTTTCCTGTATCCAGCACGGATTACACTTGCGACCGCTCCCATTATCGGGGCTGACTACGGTGTACTTCGGGCTATCTACGATTTGATGCCCATGGGCTGCGAGGTAGTGGTTGATGCTTTTTTGGGGCAACAGGGAGGTGAAGTCGTTCAGTTAAACCTGAACGGCCAGACCAATATCGCCCGTGCCACGACTCAGGGAACCAGTGATTCGGTCAAACTTTACATTCCCCATGGCCTGCTGATTCCAGGCATCGTCAATCGAATGACCTACACCGTGATGCGCGGAAGTTCAAATCAGGGAACCTCTGAGCCACCTGTAGAAATCATTTATAACAAGGAGGGACCCGGTGAGCAGGACGTCACACCCGGCGACGGTGCAAATTCTTCTTTGAAGCTGCTGCTGCCGAAAGAGATCACGGACGGTGTCGGTCCGGGATTCACCGAAGCCATCGTGTGTGTGGAATATGCATGGTGCCGTGCGTATGACCGTATTCGGCTCAATTGTAATGGCCATGATGTATTTCACACGGTCACTGAAAATCAGGCCCCGCCCCCACCCGCTCATGGTTCAGCCACTCCCACCCGGATCTGCTTCAAAGTCACCAGCGCCGATTTGAAAGACGATCCTGAGTTCAATTTTTCCTTTACGGTAAAAGATCAACCCGGAAATGGTCCGGATTCTGATGCACCATGGTCGGCCGTCGAGAAAGTAGTTGTAGATCAGGCGGGCACACTGCTGGCAGCGCTTATCCCTCGAGAAATCCTCAATGATACGAGCGATGACAAAACCAACATCAGTTTGAAGAAACTGGGAGCCAACCCGCTATCTCTGATCATTTTGACGCAACACCAACGTTTCGAGGCGGGTGACACAATCAAAGCGAAATACATCACCAGATTACCTGGCCTGCCGGATGAAATAACCGATGCAACTGGCATTGTGGAAGAGGATGAACTGGGGCAGAAAAAGGCCTGCGTACTCAAGATCCCAAACGAGAAAATCATCCCCAAAAGCACTGCACTGATGTCCTACGAGTTGTTCAGAAATAACGTTTCGCAGGGGACTTCCAGAATCGCATCGGCAGTTGTCGAAGCCTTTGTTCCGCTGTCCGTTGACACTTCACTACTTCGGCTGAACGGGTTAAAGGTCGTAAACTCTTACCTGGGGACACCGAATGGTGTTGACGCAATTGATACCACCGCAACACGACTCCCGGTTGGCGGTGTTGAACCGTACACGTTCGAATCAACCTCCAATGCGTTTCAAGCAGCGGCTGATGGCAAGGTGACTGCCGTGTGGAATGGTACAGGCGAGATCGTCATACGTGACAAGGTTGGCAGTGAAGTCAGATACTCCGTGCATGCTGAGAATATCCATGCACTCCGTGTCTTCCATGGCGGATACCCGTGGACTTACCCGAAATATTCGGCTTGGATCAATCAGAATGGACATTTTGGGCTGACCGCCAACTTACGTGCAGTATTGCAACGGTGCTATTCATACCCATGGATCAAATGGGATCAACCTCAGCATCCCGAAGCCTGGACAGGCGCCGCTGCGGGCGAAGTTTACAATGACACGTCGAAAACTTTTTATACCGCGGACATTAACTCAAGCAAGGACTATGGGCTGGGTTTTTATAAAGTGCCTGCGATACCGGATACGGGATCGATGGGTGCGATGGGCATCGAGGAGCAAGATCAGGACATGTCGATTATTCAAGCACCTTTGCCAGAGTAAGCCTCAAGATCAGAGGAGTAACCCAAGCAGCGGTAGACCAATCTTCAATGGTCTACCGCAAAAGGCAGGGTGCCTGCTACATCCTGATAACAGCCCTGAGGGAGGTCAGATCACTGCACGCTATTCGCCGGGGTTTCCAGCTGCCCGTCCCAGCCACCGCCCAGCGCCGCGATCAACTGCACGCTGGCAATCAGGCGGCTCTGCAGGATATTCAGGACAGTGCGTTCATTGCTCAGCGCCGTCGCCTGCACCACCACCACATCCAGATAAGCAATCACCCCGGCCTTGTACTGGTTTTCGGTCAGGCGCAACGAATCCCGCGCCGCGTCGAGGGCTTCCTGACGCACGGCCGCTTCGTCCTCGTACACCTTTAACTGCACCAGATAGTTTTCCACTTCGCGGAAGCCGTCGAGCACGGTCTGGCGGTATTTGGCCACAGTCTGGTCGTACACCGCTTCGGTGCGGTCGACTTCGGCCGAGCGGATGCCGCCGTCGAACAGCGGCAGGGTCATTTTCGGCCCGACCGACCAGAAGCGGTTCGGCAGGCTGATCAGGTTCTGCGAGGTACTGCTGCTGTAGCCGCCGCTCATGCTCAGGCTGAAATCCGGGTAGTACGCGGCCTTGGCCACGCCGATGTTGGCGTTGGCAGCGATCACCGAGCGTTCGGCCGAGGCGATGTCCGGACGGCGCTCGAGCAACTGCGACGGCAGGCTCAGCGGGATCTGCGGCAGCTTGGGAATGTCCTGGGTTTCGGCAATGTTGAATTCGGCGGGAGGCTGGCCGGTCAGTACCGCGATGGCGTTTTCGAACTGCGCCCGTTGCCAGATCAGATCCACCAGATCGCCCTGGGTGGTTTTCAGCTGGGTCTGCGCCTGCGCCACCGCGTCCCGCCCGGAAACCCCGGCGTTGTACTGGTTCATGGTCATTTTCAGCGAGCGCTCGTAAGCCGCCACCGTCGATTCCAGCAAGCGTTTCTGCTGATCGATCACCCGCAATTGCAGGTAGTTCTGCACCAGCTCCGACTGCTGGCTCAGACGCATCGCCGCCAGATCGGCGTAGCTCGCCTGAGCGCTGGCTTCATTGGCTTCGAGGCCACGGCGCAATTTGCCCCAGACATCGGCTTCCCAACTCACGCCCAGTTGCGCGTTGTAAGTGTCACGAATACCGCTGGAGGAACTGCTCAGGCTCGAACTGCTGCTGCCTGTGCCTTGGCTGGAGCGAGTCTTGCCGGCGCTCAGATCGACGCTCGGATAAAACGCTCCGCGCGCGCTGCGCACCAAGGCCTGGGCCTGACGGTACTGTGCTTCGGACTGGGCGACCGTCTGGTTGGAACTGTTGAGTTTCTCGATCAGCTCGTTGAGCTGGCGGTCGCCATACAGCTCCCACCAGGCGCCGCGTGCCAGGGAATCGCTCGGGTTGGCCTGACGCCAGCCTTCGGCTTCCTTGTACTGGGCTATTTCGGCGGTCTGCGGGCGCTGGTAGTCCGGGCCGACGGCACAGGCACTGAGCATCGCCACGCACAGCGACAGGCTCAGCAGACGCGAGCCGCGAACGGTAGCCAGATTGATAAGCGAACGGTCAGTCATAGCGGAGTTTCCAGAGCGGCATCGGTGCGCACGCCACGCCATTTGTTGAAACGATGGCGCAGCTTGTCGAGATAGAGGTAAACCACAGGCGTGGTGTAAAGGGTCAGCACCTGGCTGAAGACCAGCCCGCCGATGATGGTCAGGCCCAGCGGCTGGCGCATTTCCGCGCCTTCGGCCCGGCTCAGCAGCAACGGCAAGGCGCCGAGGATCGCCGCCAGCGTGGTCATCAGGATCGGCCGCAAGCGTTGCAGACAGGCGCTGCGGATCGATTCCAGCGGCGCCATGCCTTGGTGACGCTCCAGTTGCAGCGCCAGGTCGATCATCAGGATCGCGTTCTTCTTCACCACGCCAATCAGCAGGAACAGCCCGAGCAGAGAGATCAGGCTGAACTCGCCGCCCAGCACGTAGATCGACAGCAACGCGCCGACCCCGGCAGACGGCAGCGTCGACAGGATCGTCAGCGGGTGAATGTAGCTTTCATACAGCACGCCCAGCACCAGATACACCGCCAGCAGTGCGCCAAGGATCATGAACGGCTGGCTCTTCTGGGTGGCGGCGAACGCATCGGCGGTGCCGGCCATTTTCACGATCACGTCTTCCGGCAGACCGAGCCTGGCAATCGCCCGCTCGATGGCGGCACTGCCCTGCTCCACCGTCACGCCTTCGGCCATGTCGAAGGAAATGCTCTCGGAGGCGAACTGGCCTTCGTGGCTGACCCGGTCGTCCTCCAGGCTGTTTTCATAATGAGCGAAGGTCGACAGCGGAATCCGCGCACCGTCGGCGGTGATCACCTGAACCTGCTTGAGCGTCACCGGGTCCTGGGCGTATTTCGGATTGACCTCCATCACCACCTGATACTGGTTGAGGCTGTCGTAGATCGTGGAAATCTGCCGCTGGCTGTAGGCGTTGTTGAGCACCGCCGTGACCATTTCCATGTCCACGCCCAGGCGTTTGGCCTGATCGCGGTCGACGATCAGCGTCACCTGCTGCGCACCCGCGCCTTCGCGGGCGTCGATCGCGGTCAACTCGGGCAGGGCCCGCAGCGCGGTGACCACTTTCGGGTACCACTCGCGCAAGGCGCCCAGATCACCACTTTGCAGGATGTAGCTGTACTGCGAAGTGGTCTGCTCGCGACCGCCGCCGAATTGCAGATCCTGGTCGGCCATCAGCATCAACTGCGCACCGGCCACCTTGGGCATTTCCTTGCGCAGGCGCTCGATGACTTTCTGCGCCGACAGATTGCGCTCCTTGATCGGTTTCAGGCGTACCAGCATGAAAGCGTTGTTGGTGCCGTTGGTGCCACCGATGAACCCGGCCACACTCTCGACCGCTTCGTCCTTGAGCACGGCACGGCGGAAGACTTCCATTTTCGGCTGCATCACGCTGAACGACAGACCGTCGTCACCGCGCACGAAACCGATCAACTGGCCGGTGTCCTGCTGCGGCATGAAGGTTTTCGGCACCACCACATAGAGAGCGACGTTCACCCCGACGGTGATGATCAGGCTCAGCAACGTCAGGCGACGGTGGCGCAACACCCAGTCGAGGCTGGTGGCGTACTTGCCGACCATCCAGTCGTTGGTGCGGCGGCTCCAGCGTTGCAGGCGGTTTTCCTCGCCCGGTGTATGAGGTTTGAGCCAGCGGGCGCAGAGCATCGGGGTCAGCGTCAGGGAAACCACCAGCGACACCACGATGGCCGCGGCCAGGGTGATGGAAAACTCGCGGAACAGACTTTCGATGATCCCGCCCATGAACAGGATCGACAGGAACACCGCCACCAGCGAGACGTTCATCGACAGCAAGGTGAACCCGACTTCCTTGGCCCCGAGGTACGCGGCCTTCATCGGTTTGACGCCTTCGTCGATGTGCCGGGAAATGTTCTCCAGCACCACGATGGCGTCGTCCACCACCAGCCCGGTGGCGAGAATCAGCGCCATCAGCGACAGGTTGTTCAGCGAGAAGCCGTAGAGGTACATCACCGCAAAGGTGCCGACCAGCGACACCGGCACCGCCAACGTCGGAATCAGGGACGCGCGGAAATTACCGAGGAACAGGAACACCACCAGAATCACCAGCGCCACGGCGATCAGCAGGGTCATTTCCGCTTCGTGCAGGGTGGCTTTGATCACCGGTGAGCGATCCATCGCCAGGTTCAGTTTGACGCTGGCCGGCAGCACCGCCTGCAACGCCGGCAACTGCGCCTTGATTTCGTTGACCGTCTCAATGATGTTGGCACCGGCCTGGCGGTTGATCACCAGCAACACTGCCGCGTCGTCGTTGAAGAAACCGCTGTTGTAGCGATCTTCCACGCCGTCGCTGACCTTGGCCACGTCCTTCAGGCGCAAGGCTGCGCCGCCGTTGTAGTGGATGATCAGCGATTCGTAGTCCTTGGCTTTCTCCAACTGATCGTTGGCCTGGATCTGCCACAGACGCTGGTCGTCCTCGACCGAACCCTTGGGCCGGCGCACGTTGGCTTCGGCAATGGTCTTGCGCACATCGTCAAGCGCCACGCCGTACTGGTTCAGCGCCTGGGGTTCGAGTTCAATGCGCACCGCTGGCAACGAGCTGCCGCCGATCTGCACTTCGCCGACGCCCTGCACCTGGGACAGGCTCTGGGACAGGATGGTCGATGCCAGGTCATAGAGCTGGCCTTTTTCCAGCACATCCGAGGTCAGCGACAGCACCATGATCGGTGCCTGAGACGGGTTGACCTTCTTGTAGGTCGGCATGCTGCGCATCCCGCTCGGCAGCAGGTTGCGCGAGGCGTTGATCGCCGCTTGCACTTCCCGCGCCGCGCCGTTGATGTCGCGGTCGAGGTCGAACTGCAGAATCACCCGGGTCGAGCCCTGGCTGGAACGGCTGCTCATGGTGTTGACGCCGGCGATAGCGCCGAACGAACGCTCCAGCGGCGTGGCCACGGTGGACGCCATGACTTCCGGGCTGGCGCCGGGCAGGCTGGCCTGCACCACGATCACCGGGAAGTCCATTTGCGGCAGCGGCGACACCGGCAGCAGACCGAAGCTCACACCGCCCAGCAGCATGATCGCCAGGCTCAGGAGCATGGTCGCCACCGGGCGTTTGATGAAAGGACCGGACAGGTTCATGGCTGTTCCACCGGCTCCACGGCCGAAGGAGCACGGCCCCAGCGCCGGCCGAGACGATCGAAGTACAGGTAGATCACCGGCGTGGTGAACAGCGTCAGCACCTGACTCACCAGCAACCCGCCGACCATCACCAGACCCAGCGGCTGACGCAATTCAGCGCCGGAACCGGTAGCCAGCATCAGCGGTACCGCACCGAACAGCGCAGCGAGCGTGGTCATCAGAATCGGCCGGAAACGCAACAGCGCCGCCTGATAAATCGCCTGCTCCGGCGCCATGCCCTGAGTGCGTTCGGCGTCGAGGGCGAAGTCGATCATCATGATCGCGTTTTTCTTGACGATACCGATCAGCAGAATGATGCCGATGATCGCGATCATGCCCAGGTCATTGCCACTGAGCAGCAACGCCAGCAAGGCCCCCACCGCCGCCGACGGCAAGGTCGACAGGATGGTGATCGGGTGAATATAGCTCTCGTAAAGCACGCCGAGCACGATGTACATGGTCACCACCGCTGCCAGAATCAGCAGCAAGGTACTCGACAGCGACGCCTGGAACGCTTCGGCTGCACCCTGGAACTGGGTCTGCACGCCAATCGGCATGCCGATGTCCTTCTGCACCTGCTCGATGATGTCCACCGCATGCCCCAGCGCCACGCCGGGCGCGAGGTTGAACGACATCATCACCGCCGGGAACTGGCCGATGTGGGTGATCGCCAGTTGCGCCTGACGTTCCTCGACGTGGGCCAGACTCGACAACCGCACCTGCCCGCCATCGGTGGTCTTGACGTGAATCTGATCCAGCGCCTGCGGACCGATCTTCTCCCCGGCCTGAGCCTGCAGCACCACGCGGTACTGGCTGGCCTGGGTGTAGATGGTCGAGATTTGCCGCTGGCCGAACGCGTCGTACAGCGCATCGGTGATGTTCGAGACCGACACACCCAGCCGTGAAGCAGCGTCGCGGTCGATCACCAGGAACACCTGCAAGCCTTTGTCCTGCAAGTCGCTGGCGACGTCGGTCAGTTCCGGGCGCTGGGCCAGGGCCTCGACCAGACGGCCGCTCCACAGACTGAGCAATTCGGAATCCGGCGATGACATGCTGAACTGGTACTGGGTGCGGCTGACACGATCTTCGATCGTCAGGTCCTGCACCGGCTGCATGAACAGACGGATGCCAACAAGCTTGTCCAGTTGCGGTTGCAGGCGGGCAATCACTTCGGTCGCCGTCAGATCACGCTGGCCATGAGGCTTGAGGTTGATCAGCAGCCGGCCACTGTTGAGCGTGGCGTTGTCACCGTCGACACCGATGTAGGACGACAGGCTTTCGACCGCCGGATCTTCGAGAATCACCTTGGCCAGTGCCTGCTGACGCTCGCCCATCGCCGCGAAGGAAATCGACTGCGGCGCTTCGGAAATGCCCTGGATCACCCCGGTGTCCTGCACCGGGAAGAAGCCCTTGGGCACCACCATATAAAGGAACACGGTCAGGGCCAGGGTGCCGATGGCCACCAGCAGAGTCAGCGGCTGGTGCTTGAGCACCCACTGCAACTTGCGGCCGTAAGCGGCGATCATCCAGTCGATGAACGCGCCACTGGCGCGGTAGAAGCGGCCCTGCTCATGTGCTTCCGGCTCACGCTTGAGCAGACGCGCGCACATCATCGGCGTCAGGGTCAGCGAGACCACCAGGGAAATCAGGATCGCCACCGCCAGGGTGATGGCGAATTCGCGGAACAACCGCCCCACCACGTCGGCCATGAACAGCAGCGGAATCAGTACCGCGATCAGCGACAGGGTCAGGGAAATCAGGGTGAAACCGATCTGCTTCGCGCCCTTGAGCGCCGCCTGCATCGGGCTGTCGCCCTCCTCGATGAAACGCGCGATGTTTTCCAGCATCACGATCGCATCGTCGACCACGAAACCGGTGGCGATGGTCAATGCCATCAGCGTCAGGTTGTTGACCGAGAAGCCAGCGAGGTACATCACGCCAAACGTACCGATCAGCGACAGCGGCACGGCCACCGACGGAATGATCGTCGCACTGGCACGCCGCAGGAACAGGAACGTCACCATCACCACCAGCGCGATGGCGATCAGCAACTCATGTTGCACGTCGGTAACCGATGCGCGGATGGTCTGGGTGCGGTCGGTCAGCACGACCACGTCGAGACCGGCTGGCAGGTTGTCGGTGATGCTCGGCAGCAGCGCCTTGATCCGGTCGACCACTTCGATCACGTTAGCGCCCGGCTGACGCTGGATGTTCAGCAAAACAGCCTGATTCTGGTTGGCCCACGCCGCCAGACGCTCGTTCTCGGCGCCGTCGACGATCTGCGCGACATCCTTGAGCCGCAGCGGCGCGCCATTGGCGTAGGCCAGGATCAGGTTGGCGTAATCCTTGGGCGACGTCAGCTGGTCGTTGGCGTCGAGCATCGACACTCGGGTCGGGCCGTCAAAGTTACCCTTGGGCTGGTTGACGTTGGACGCGCTGATCAGCGTGCGCACATCCGACAGGTTCAGGCCGTTGGCAGCGAGGGCCTCCGGGTTGACCTTGATCCGCACCGCCTGGCGCTGGCCGCCGGCAATGCTGACCATGCCGACGCCGCTGATCTGGGCGATCTTCTGCGCCATGCGCGTATCGACCAGGTCATTGAGTTTGGGCAGCAACATGGTTTTCGAGGTGATGGCCAGGGTCAGTACCGGGGTGTCCGCCGGGTTGACCTTGTTGTACACCGGCGGCGCCGGCAAGTCGGTCGGCAACAGGTTGGTCGCGGCGTTGATCGCGGCCTGCACCTGCTGCTCGGCGACGTCCATGTTGATGTCGAGGCTGAAACGCAGGGTCAGCACCGACGCGCCGCCGGAACTGGTCGAGGCCATTTGCGTGAGGCCCGGCATCTGCCCGAACTGACGTTCCAGCGGCGCGGTGACGGCGCTGGTCATCACGTCCGGACTGGCGCCCGGATACAGGGTCATGACCCGGATGGTCGGGTAATCGACCTGCGGCAAGGCCGAGACCGGCAGCAGGCGATAAGCGATCAGACCGGCCAGAACGATGGCCAGCATGCTCAGCGTGGTGGCGACCGGACGGAGGATGAACAGACGCGAAATGTTCATGCGCCCTTCTTGGCCTTGTCAGTGACGGTGGCGTCAGGCGCGGTGGCGGCGGACTTGCCTTGCAGGTGTTCGGTCGGGGTGGTCGGCACATCCTTGCTGTCGTTGACCACTTCCACTTCGCTGCCTTCCTTCAGACGGTCAGTGCCTTCCAGCACCACGCGGTCGCCGGCGGCCAGGCCTTCGGTGATCACGGTGTTTTCGCCGTCGCTGGCGCCGATCTTCAACTGGCGGATGGTGACTTTCTTGTCGCCGTCCAGCGCGTAGACGAAGGTGCCGTTGGTGCCGAACTGAATGGCCGCCGATGGAGCCAGCACCACACCTTTCAGGGTGTCAGCCAGCAAATGAACGTTGACGAACTGGTTGGGGAACAGCGACTGATCGCGGTTCTCGTAGCGCGCCTTGAATTTCAGGGTGCCGGTGGTCACGTCGATCTGGTTGTCGAGACTTTGCAGTACACCGGTGGCTTGCAGTTTGGTGTCGCCACGATCCCAGGCCTCGGCCGGCAGTTTGGCGCCGCTGCGGTAGCGGGCGAGCACGGTTTCCAGGCTGTTTTCCGGCAGGGTGAATGCCACGCTGATCGGCTGGGTCTGAGTAATGACCGCGAGGAACGTGGTGTCGTTGGCCGCCACGAGGTTGCCGACGTCGAGCTGACGCAGGCCGACGCGACCGGCAATCGGTGCGCGGATCTTGGTGAATTCGAGATTGAGCTTGGCGTCGTTGACCGCCGCCTGATTGGTTTTCACGGTACCGAGGTACTGGCCGACCAGCGCCTCAGCGGTGTCCAGGGTCTGCTTGGCGATGCTGTCTTCCTTGTAAAGACCGCGATAACGCTCCACATCGACCTGGGCGTTCTTCAGCTGCGCCTGATTCTGCAGCAAGGTGCCTTCAGCCTGGAGCAAGGCGTTCTGGTACGAGCGCGGGTCGATCTCCGCCAGCAGGTCGCCGGCCTTGACCATTTGCCCTTCCTCGAAATAGATCTTTACCAACTCGCCGCCAACCCGGCTGCGCACATTGATGGTGTTGAGCGCCGTCACCGTGCCCAGCGCCTTGTAGTACAGCGGGAAGTCCCCGGTGACTGCCGGCGCCACGCGCACCGGAATCGGCCCGCCCGCCCCGCCGAAGCCCGGACGCATCATCCCCGAACGGCCGGTGTGGCCGGCCTGCGCCTTCTCGCCGCCCTCCTTGTGGGTCGAACCGGCGGGCCAGAATTTCCAGCACAGACCGGCAATGACCAGCAGGACAAGCAGGCTCAACAGCCAGCGACGGGAGTTACGTGAGGAGGATTGCATGGAGTGATTAACCATTGGGCGCGTGGGCTTCTTTTACGGGAGGCTGAACGATAAGCACTGGTGGGGATTTAGCAAAGCAGCTTTACCGGCAATTTACCTTCCACTTACGTTTCAAGGTGTGAGGCAAAACACTGATACACAAATGAAAACGGCCTGGACAGAGCCAGGCCGTTAACAATTGTAAAAGCGCTTATTTCAGAACGGACAATGCCGCTTCGTAGTTAGGCTCTTCCGCAATTTCCTTGACCAGTTCGCTGTGCAGGACGTTGTCGTTTTCGTCCAATACAACCACCGCACGAGCGGTCAGACCTTTCAGCGGGCCGTCAGCGATGGCCACACCGTAGTTCTCGATGAACTCGGCGCCGCGCAGGGTCGACAGGTTTTGTACGTTTTCCAGGCCTTCGGCGCCGCAGAAGCGAGCTTGGGCGAATGGCAGGTCAGCCGAGATGCACAGCACAACAGTGTTGCTGATGTCGTTGGCCTGAGCGTTGAACTTGCGCACGGAGGTGGCGCAGGTCGGAGTGTCGACGCTTGGGAAGATGTTCAGCACTTTGCGCTTGCCGGCGAAGTCTTTCAGGGTGACGTCGGACAGATTGCCGGCTACCAGGGAAAAGGCTGGCGCCTTGGAACCGGCTTGTGGCAGTTGGCCGTTGACTTGAACCGGGTTGCCTTTGAGAGTGACTTGAGCCATGAACGGAGTCCTTCTTAACGTTGTTGGGAAAGCATGCAAGAGGCGGAAGTTAACCACGAAATTGTCCGACGACCTATGCCTGAACCGAAATTGTCATGTGCCACCCCGCAAGATTGGATACAACCTTGAGCGTCAACCCAGCAATTGCAGCATGTTGCGATGCCGGGCCTCGAAGATCCGCCGCATGTAACCGTTCACCAGCAAGCCTTCACTGAACACCCCGCCAATCGCCGAATAAGTCACGCGGTCGGTGTAGAGCGTACCGCCCTCGCCCGCCGCCACCCGGTGTTCATGCCGAAAGCCCCGCAACGGCCCCTTGAGCATTTCATCGACAAAATGCGTGTCGCTGACTTCGCGGATCGTCACCGTCCAGTTCGACGGAATCAGGTTGAACATCCAGTGCCGGAAGCGGAATTGCCGCCCGGCTTCGATTCGCAGGTTGCTCAGATCGATATCCCCCAGCGGCGTGATGCGTTCAGGGAAGATCTTCGGGAAATTGACCCCTTCCAGACAGAAGTCGAGCACCTCGCTCGGGGTGCGGCCGGGGATCAGCGTGGTGAGTTCCAGGGTGGGCATGGCGGACACATTCCGAATGAAGGTGATGCTTGTTAAAACGCGAGTCTGCATCTTTTCTTTAACGACCTGTCGATTCAGACCCCGGCCGTTCGACTAAGCCATGAATCCCTCACCTATCTGCGGAGAAACACCATGCGCTTCATGATCATTGTCAAAGCCAGCCACGACTCCGAAGCCGGCGTGATGCCCAGCGAGCAATTGCTGACCGACATGGGCAACTACAACGAGGAACTGGCCAAGGCTGGCATTCTGGTTTCAGCCGACGGCCTGCACCCCAGCAGCAAAGGCGCCCGTGTGCGCTTCAGCGGTCAAAACCGCAGCGTGATCGACGGCCCGTTCGCCGAGACCAAGGAGCTGATCGCCGGTTACTGGATCTGGGACGTGAAGTCGAAAGAGGAAGCCATCGAGTGGGTCAAGCGCTGCCCGAATCCCATGCCGGGCACTGAATCGGAAATCGAGATTCGCCAGGTATTCAGCCCGGAAGATTTCGGCGCCGAGTTCACCCCGGAACTGCGCGAGCAGGAAGAACGCATCCGCGAACAAGCCAAGAAACACTGAATACCGAAGATTTGCGCAGGACCACTTTCGTGCACAAAGCAACGTGATCCTGCGCACAAAACCAAAGAATTAACCCCTTAGACTGGCTAACCCCCGATTAACTGCTAGCGTCAACAGACATGTCCTACAGGCTTGATAAGAAAGGGATTACGTCGTAACGGCCTAGAGAGTGCCGAGTCGTCCACTGAGCCACCAGGGAACCGGGGAATCATGTCCAAGCACAACAGGATCAACGTCTTGTGGTCGGTGAGCGTGCTGACCTCAGTCTTCAGCGGCCGTTCGAAAACGCTGATCAAAGCCGCCGGTTACGGCGTGATGAGCATGTTCGTCAGTTGCGGCGTCGGTGCTCAGGATTTCACCGCCAGCCCCGAAGAAGCCCGGGCCATTGCCAAGGAAGCCTATCTGTATGGCTTTCCGGTGGTGGAGATGTACAAGACCCTCTACACCCAGGCCATCGACACCAAGAGCCCGAACTACAAGGCGCCGCTGAACAGGATCGGCAACACCGCCAAGGCCTTCACCGCCAAGGACACCGCGTTCGTCACGCCGAACGCCGACACGCCCTATTCATTCGTCTGGATGGACCTGCGGGCCGAACCGCTGATTCTCACCCTGCCACCCATCGAGGAGCACCGTTATTACTCGGTGCAACTGATCGACGCCTACACGCAAAATTTCGCTTACCTGGGCACCCGCAGCACCGGCAACAACGGTGGCCATTTCATGATTGCCGGGCCGGACTGGCAGGGTCAGCAACCACTCAATATCGACCGTTTGCTGCGCAGCGAAAGCAACCTCACCTACGCGCTGTATCGCACACAACTGTTCGACGACAAGGACCTGGCCAAGGTCAAACAGATCCAGAAAGGCTACAAGGTCGAGACCCTGAGCCATTACGTGAAACAGAAAGCCCCGCCGCCGGCACCGAAGGTCAACTGGCCGAAACCGACGCCGACCATGAGCGAAACCCCGGACCTGTTTCGTTACCTGAACTTCATGCTGGCCTTCACCCCGCCGCAGGATGTCGAGAAAGACCTGCTCGGCCGCTTCGCCAAAATCGGCATTGGCGCCGGAAAACCGTTTGACCTGAAGACACTCAGCCCCGAACACCGAAAAGCGCTGGAAGACGGCATTGCTGACGCGAAAGCCGAGTTCGCCGCCTTCAAGAAAGACAAGGTCGAAACCCATGAAGTCAGCAGCGGCGACTTCTTCGGCACCCGCGATCACCTCAAGGGCAATTACCTGTACCGCTACGCCGGGGCCAATATGGGGATCTTCGGCAACTCCGCCGAAGAAGCGGATTACATCGGCTATTTCGTCGACAAGGACGGCCAGCCGGCGGATGCCTCGAAACACGACTACACCCTGCATTTCGCCAAGGGCGCCCTGCCCCCGGCCGACGCGTTCTGGTCGCTGACGATGTACGACGGCCAGAGCAAATTGCTGGTAGCCAACCCGCTCAATCGTTACCTGATCAACTCGCGAATGCTGCCGGACCTCAAGCTCGACGCCGACGGCGGCCTGACTCTCTATGTGCAGCACAAGAATCCGGGCAAGGACAAACAGGCCAACTGGCTGCCGGCACCGAACGGACCGTTCTACGGTGTGTTGCGCCTGTATCTGCCCAAACCGGAAGTGGCCAGCGGCGAGTGGAAAATGCCGCTGCTGACGCCATCCGACTCAAAACCATAAACGGAGTGCTTCATGGTCAAGCCTTGCGTTGTCCGCCCGTTGCTGGCGCTGTGCATGATCGGCAGTCCGCTGGTGTACGCGGCTGAAGGTGGCGTCGGTCGGCCGATCACCGGCCAGCAGGTTTTCTCCAACGCCGGTGTAATTCCGCCGGCGCCGGGCTGGGTGATGTCCGTGACCAGCATCTGGTACGACGGCGAGATCAAGGGCAGTGGCGGCGCGCCGATTTCCGGTGAGGTCAGCGCCGGGATCAAGATGAAAGTCTCCTACACCATGGCCAACCTCACCCACGTCTGGGACACCGGCAAGGGCCAATGGAATTACGCCTCGGCCATTGGCGTGCCCGTCCAGTACACCGACATCGATGCTGCCGTCACCGGCCCGCGCGGGCGCACCCTCGGCACCAGCGATTCCGGCACCCAGTTTGCCGATGCGCTGATCACGCCGATTGCCGCCGGCTACCACTTCGACGAGCTCAACCACATCGCGTTTTCGCTGCCGATCTACGTCCCGACCGGGGCCTATAACGATGATCGTCTGGCCAACGCCGGGCAGAACAACTACACGTTCATGCCCACCGTGGCGTTCTCTCATCTGGACGGCAAGGGCGGCGAATTCACCCTCTCCGGCAACCTGCAGTTCTACACCGAGAACAAGGCCACCGATTACCGCACCGGCGACATCTTCACCCTCGAAGCCTTGTGGACCCACGGTTTCGGCAACGGCTGGAACGCCGGGCTGGTCGCCGGTTACGTCCAGCAGATCAGCGACGACAAGGGCGACACCGCCGACACCCTCAACGGCTTTCGCGGGCGCTCGGTGGGCGCCGGCCCGACTGTCGGCTGGAGCGGCAAGTTCGCCGATGCGCAGGCCAGCGTCAGCGCGCGCTGGGTGCCGGAGTTCGATACCAAGAACCGGCCTGAAGGCAACGGCGTCGCCGTCAACCTGACCCTGGCGTTTTTCTAGACCGCTGCCGGCTACCTTCATAGCCGGTCATTCGAGAAGGGAAGCTACATGACAGCACTTACCGACCTCAACGCCCTGCAAGCCAGCATCGCCGAAGCGGTGCTCGGCCAGGATCAGGTGATCCGGCAGATCCTGCTCGGCCTGCTGGCCAACGGGCACCTGCTGCTGGAAAGCCTGCCGGGGCTGGCCAAGACCCGCACGGTCAAGGCGCTGGCCAAACACCTGGATGCGAAGATGAGCCGCATCCAGTTCACCCCCGACCTGCTGCCCTCGGACATTACCGGTGCCGAGGTACTGCACCAGGTCGAGGGCAAGAACGAGATCCGCTTCCAGCCCGGCCCGCTGTTCGGCAACCTGATTCTGGCCGACGAGATCAACCGTGCGCCGGCCAAGGTGCAGGCGGCGTTGCTCGAAGCCATGGAAGAACGGCAGATCACCGTGGCCGGCAACAGCCATGCGCTGCCGGAGCTGTTCATTGTGGTCGCCACTCAGAACCCGATCGAACAGGAAGGCACCTACCCGCTGCCTGAAGCGCAGATGGACCGGTTTCTGATGAAAGTCCTGCTCGATTACCCCAGTGCCGACAACGAAAGCCAAGTGCTGCGACTGTTGCGCGCCGAGGAGTTTGCCCAGGGCGCCAGCACCGCGCCAACCAAGGGTTTCGAGCTGGCGCAGGACGTGATCTTCGCCGCGCGCAAAGAGGTCAGCGCGGTGCACGTTTCCCCCGCTATCGACCGCTACCTGATCGACCTGATCAACGCCACCCGCCATCCGGCCGACTACGACGAAGACCTCGCCCGCTGGATCGCCATCGGCGCCAGCCCGCGAGGCGGCATTGGCCTGGATCGCTGCGCCCGCGCCGATGCGTGGTTGCAGGGCCAGGATTTCGTTTCGCCGGACAACGTACGCGCCGTGGTGCATCCGGTGTTGCGGCATCGCCTGCAACTGAGCTACGACGCGGTGGCCGACGGCGTCAGTGCCGATCAGGTGCTGGACCGGATCCTCGACAAAGTCGCCATTCCGGCCTGAGGTCTGTTATGGAAACCGCCGACGGGCTGGTCTATGTCTCTCTCGCGCAATTGATGGCGCTGGAATTCAAGGCCCGTGATCTGAGTTTTCTCGCCCGCCAGCCACAGGGCAGCATCCTTGCCGGCAATCACGCCTCGCGCCTGCGTGGGCGGGGTTTGAACTTCGATGAGTTGCGCCGCTATCAGCCGGGTGATGACCTGCGCCACCTCGACTGGCGCGCCTCGCTGCGTACCGGCAAACCGGTGGTGCGCACCTTTACCGAAGAGCGCGACCGCCCGGCGCTGATTGTGGTCGACCAGCGCATGTCGATGTTTTTTGGCTCGCAACGCAGCTTCAAATCTGCCGTCGCTGCCGAACTCGGCGCGCTGGCGGCGTGGATGGTGTTCCATGCCGGCGACCGGGTTGGTGGGCTGGTATTCAACGATCAACGCATCGACAGCATCGCGCCGTTGCGCAGCCGCAAACGGGTCGAAGCGCTGCTGAGTCGCATCGCCCAACAGAATCAGGCGCTGAACGCCGGCAACCCGGACGCCGAGGACGAGGATCAACTGGACAAGGCCTTGCAGCGTTGTCTGGGAGTGGCCGGGCACGACCATCTGATCTGCATCGTCAGTGATTTCGCCGGGGCCGGTGAGCGCACCTTGCAGTTGATGCGGCAACTGGCGGCGCACAACGACGTGATCGCCCTGCAAGTCTACGACCCTATGGCGATGAAGGTGCCGAGCGACGGCCGACTGTTGGTGACCCAGGGCCAGTTGCAGGTAGAGCTGGCGGTCGAGAAACGCAGCGTGCACCAGCCATTGGGAGATTTCCTCGGTGGCCGGCTCAAGGACGTCGCCACCCTGCTGCGCCGCAGTCAGGTGCCGCTGATGATGTTCAGCACCGCCGAAGAAGCGCATCAGCAATTACGCGCCGAGCTCGGTAAATCCACGGGTTCGAGGCGATGAATCCGAACGTTCCGGATATCGGACAGCTCAAGGAGCTGGGCCTGCCGGCGCCGGTGAGCTACGCACCGCAGACCTGGGGCTGGTGGGTGTTGCTGGCGGTACTGGTGCTGGCGGCGGTGCTGATCGGCGTGCGGCGCTATCGGCAATGGCGACGGGATCAATATCGGCGTGAAGCGCTGGTGCGGTTGGCGCAATTGCGCGAGCGCAGCGATGACCTGAATGCGTTGCGCGAATTACCGGAATTGCTCAAACGCGTCGCCCTTTCGATGCCGAGCTGCAATCCGCCTCCTGTGGGAGCGAGCTTGCTCGCGAAGGGGCCATTCCAGTCGACATTTCCTTTGACTATGACGACCTCTTCGCGAGCAAGCTCGCTCCCACAGGGTCCGGCGGCGCTGGAGGGACTGGATTGGCAAGCCTTCTTGCAGCGGCACTGCAAAAAGCCGCTGCCGGCGGATTTGAGCGAACAACTCGCGCAACTCGCCTACGCCCCCGACGACACCTTGCGCGCCCTGCCCACGCCGCAGCGCCTGGCGTTGTTCGATACCTGCCAACACTGGGTGGAGCGTCATCATGTGGCAGCTTGACTACCCGTGGCTGTTGCTCCTGCTGCCGCTGCCCTGGCTGGCCTTCCGTTACCTGCCCGCCTACCTGGAAGCGCGCAGCGCCGTGCGGGTGCCGTTCTTCGGCGCCATGAGCCGCGCCGTCGGTGAAACCCCGGCCAGTGCCGGCACCCGCAGCAATCACTGGCAGCTCTGGCTGAATATGCTGGTGTGGGCCCTGTTGCTGGTCGCCGCTGCCCGCCCGGTGTTCGTCGAAAAACCCATCGAACGCCAGCAACCGGTGCGCGACCTGATGCTCGCCATCGACCTTTCGCAGTCGATGGAAACCGAGGATTTCACCAACGCCGCCGGCCAGAAAATCAATCGCCTGGCCGCCGTCAAAGAGGTCGTGCAAGGCTTCATCGACAAGCGCAAGGACGATCGCCTCGGCCTTATCGTGTTCGGCAGCGGTGCTTATCCGCAGGCGCCGCTGACCCTCGATCACGCCAGTCTGTCCCTGTTGCTGGAGGACACCGGCATCGGCATGGCCGGCCCGAACACTGCGATTGGCGATGCGATCGGTCTGAGCCTGAAGCTGCTGGACAAGGCTCATGAACAGGAAAAAGTCCTGATCTTGCTCACCGACGGCAACGACACCAGCAGCGCTATCACCCCCGACCATGCCGCCGACATGGCTGCCGCCAAAGGCGTGGTGATTCATACCATCGGCATTGGCGACCCCAGCGCCTCCGGTGAAGCCAAGGTCAATCTGCAAAGCCTGCAACAGATCGCCCAGGCCACCGGCGGCCAGTTCTTCCGCGCCGAAGACCGCACCGCGCTGGATCAGGTCTACAGCACTCTCGACCGGCTCACGCCGCATCAAGTGAAAACCCTCAGCCATCAACCCCAGCGCGAATTGTTTTACTGGCCGCTGGGCGCGGCGCTGGTGTTGCTGACCCTGTATCACCTCGGCGCGCTGCTGCGCCCAAGGCTGGCGGTTGCACGTCAGCGGCAGGAGGCCTGAGATGGAGATCAATCTCGGCGACTTCCACTTCTTGCGCCCGTTGTGGTTGCTGCTCGCACTGTTCGCGGCGCTGCTGCCGTTGATCTGGCGACGCAGCCGCGACTTGCAGCGGCGCCTGCGCGGCAACATCGCCGAGCATCTGCTGCCGCACCTGCTGGTCACCCCGCAGGATCACCAGCGTCTGCGCCCGGTTCATTTGCTGTGTGCGTTGCTGGTGCTGGGCGCCGTGTCGGCAGCCGGGCCGACCTGGGAGCAGGACCGGCCGGACTTTCTGGAAAATCGTGCGCCGCTGATCGTGGCCGTCGACCTGTCACCGTCGATGGACGCCAGCGATGTTCCGCCGACCCGCCTCGACGCCGCTAAACACACACTGCACGACCTGATCCAGCGCCGCGCCGGTGCGCGCACCGCGTTGATCGCCTACGCCGGCAGCGCGCATCTGGTGCTGCCGGCAACCGATGACCCGGCGTTGCTCGACAGTTTCATTCAGGCCCTGGGCACCGGGCTGATCGACAAGCCGGGCAAGAATGTCGGCGCCGTGATCGATCAGGCCAAGCGCATGCTGGAGGCCGAGAAAACCCCGGGCAGCCTGCTGTTGATCACTGATGGCGCCGACACCGCGCAGCTCGAAGGTCTGGGCAAGCAGTTGCAGGGCACCGGGTTGCAAGTGCTGGTACTCGCGGTGGGCAATCAGGACGGCGGGCTGATTCAGGATGCGAGCGGCCAGCCGCGCACCGACAGCAACGGTCGTCCGGTATTGGGCAGCTTCGACCCGGCGGCGATCAAGCAATTGGCCTCGGCACTCGATGCGCCGCTGGGCAGCCTGACCCTGACGAACGACGATCTGGACTGGGTCGAACTGCACGCGCAACAGCACTTTCAGAGCGCCAGCGCCGAGCAGCAGGAATTGCACTGGAAGGACGCCGGATACTGGCTGTGCTGGCCGTTGTTGCTGCTGGCGTTGTTCAGCGTGCGCAGGGGCTGGAGCGTGAACTGGATGCCGGCGCTGGCCCTCGCCGTGGGTCTCGGCTGGCCGTCAGCGCCAGCGCAGGCCAATGCCCTGACCGACGCCTTCTTCACCCGCGACCAGCAAGGGCGCTGGGCCTTCGAACACGAGCACTTCCCGCAAGCGGCAGCGCTGTTTGTCGATCCGTACTGGAAAGGCGTCGCGGCCTATCACGCCGCCGACTTCGATCTGGCGCTGGCGACCTTCGCCCGGCTCGACACGCCACAAGCGTATTTCTATCTGGGCAACATCTATGTGCGCCGCTTCAAGTTCGATCAAGCCATCGCGGCCTATCAGCAGGCGTTGAAGCTGCAACCACAGTTCCCCGAAGCCACGGCCAACCTGGCGCTGGCCATCGCCCTGCAAAAAGACACCGAAAGCGCCGAACAGAACGCTCCCGAAACCAAGCCGGACGAGGTCAAATTCGACAAGACACCGGGCAAGGGCCAGAGCAAAGCCGTGACCACCGAACAGGCGACGTCGGATGCGCTGTGGCTGCAGAACCTCACCACCTCACCGGCGAAATTCCTCCGGCAGAAATTCAGCCTGCAGGATCAGGCGGGGGCCCGGCCATGAACCGGACGCTGTTGATTCTGTGCCTGATGAGCGCCCAGGCAATCGCGGCCGAACCGCAACTGCGCGTACAGGCCCACCTGCAACCCGCCGACGGCATCAAGGTCGGCGGTCTGGTGGAGCTGCAACTCGATGTCCTCACCGACACCTGGTTCACCAGCGCCGCCACCCTGCCCGACCTGAAGCTCGACGGTGCGCTGGTGATGCCACCGGACGGTCAGGCCCAGCACCTGAACCAGACCATCGACGGCCAGGCCTTCAGCGGTCTGCGCTACAGCTACCTGATCACGCCCAACGCCGCCCGGACCTTCGACATTCCGGCGCTGACCGTAAGCGCCACACCCGGCCAGGCCACCGCTGAAATCAGCGCCCGCAGCCAGCCACTGCAATTCAGCGCCGTCCTGCCACCCGGCTTCAACCCCGGAGAAACCCCGCTGGTGGCCACCGGGCTGCGCCTCAGCCAGACCGTCACCCGGTCGGCCACGCCGCTGAAGGTCGGCGACAGCCTCACCCGTCAGTTGACCCTGCAAGCCGATGGCGCACTGGCCATGGCCCTGCCCGTGCCTGCGCTGAGCGAAGTCAAAGGCCTGAGCCGCTATGTGAAGACGCCGCAAGTCAGCAGCCTCGATGACGGGCGCGGCGATATTCTCGGCGGTCAGCGCATCGACAGCGTCAGCTATCGCATCGACGCGGCCGGTGCCCACACTCTGCCGGCCATCGACGTGAAATGGTGGGATTCGCGCACGCAACAGATCCGCACCGCACAAGTCCCGGCAGTCAGCTTCGAGGCCAGCGCCAACAGCGCCTACAAACCGGTGTTCTCGATCACCGAGGATCTACGCCAGCTCGGCCAGAACCATCGCCTGCACCTCTCCACCCAGGGATTCATCTGGCTCGCCGTACTCATCGCATTGGGCGTACTCGGTTATCTCGGCCGGCCTACGCTCAGCCGTGCGCGCCGTCAATGGCAGCAGCGCCAGCTCGCGCGGCAACAGGCCCGCCAGCAATCGGCCGACTTTGCGTGGCAACAGGTCGCCGGGCAACTGGCCGGTCAACCGCCGCAACTGACCGCCCTGTACCTGTGGCTGCGGCGTTGCGGTCTGGGCCTGAAACTGACCCACGCCGGGCCGCGCCTGCAAGGACTGTTGCGCAGCCTTTACGGGCGCGATCCGGCCGCTGGGCAGGCGCTGGGTCAACTGCGGCAATCGTTGTCTACGCTTCACAGTCAGGCCGAACAGCAGCAGGCCCGCCCGGCCCCGGCCCTGCGCCCGCTCAACCCCGTTCACGAGAAGGATTTCCCATGACGAACCCGATGCTGCACCGCCAACGTTTCGGTCTGGCCCTGTTGTTCGGCCTCGCATTGCCGCTGCTGGCGCAGGCCAGCGAACCGCTGCCGTCGTGGAACGACAGCCCGGCAAAGAAGCACATCATCGAGTTCGTCGAGGCGGTCACCGATCAGTCCGGCAAGGACTTCGTCAAACCCGCCGAACGCATTGCCGTGTTCGATAACGACGGCACGCTGTGGAGCGAGCAACCGGCGTATTTCGAGCTGCTGTTCGCCTTCGACGAGGTCAAGCGCACCGCCGCGCAGCACCCGGAGTGGAAGACCACACAACCGTTCAAAGCGGTGATCGAGAACGACCACAAGGCGCTGGCCGCCGCCGGCATGGATGGCATCCTGAAGATCTTCGCCGCCACCCACACCGGCATGACCACCGACGCGTTCGATGACTACGCCAAGACCTGGCTGACCCAGGCCCGCCATCCGAAAACCGGCAAGCCGTACACCGAAATGATCTTCCAGCCGATGCTGGAAATGCTCGACTACCTGCGCAGCCAGGACTTCAAGACCTACATTGTTTCCGGCGGCGACACCGGCTTCATGCGCGCCTTCGCCGAGATGGTCTACGGCATCCCGCCGGAACAGGTGATCGGCACCACCTTCGTGACCGCGTTTGAATACAAGGACGGCAAAGCCTCGATCGTGCGCACCGCCAAACTCGCGCACAACGACGACGGCCCCGGTAAACCGGTGAGCATCGATTCGGTGATCGGGCGTCGGCCGATTCTCGCCTTCGGCAATTCCGACGGCGACCTGCAGATGCTCCAGTGGACCGCCGCCGGTCCCGGCAAACGCTTTATGGGTCTGGTGCATCACACCGACGCCAAGCGCGAATGGGCCTACGACCGCCAATCCGATATCGGGCGCCTGGACAAGGCCCTCGACGAAGCGAATTCCCGAGGCTGGACCGTGGTGGACATGGCGAGCGACTGGCGCCGGATCTACCCGTTCGATCCACCCGTACCCGAGCAAGTGAAGTAACAGGAAATACGTTTGTCGTGCACCCCACCCCCGCGCTAAAGGAGCAAGTCAGATGACTCGCATACGCAAGTGGATACCCAGGCTCGCCCTGGTGGCGACTTCAGTCATGGCCCTGTCGGCGACCGCCACAGCGGCCGACAAACCCAACATTCTGGTGATCTTCGGCGACGATATCGGCCAGACCAACATCAGTGCCTACTCGATGGGCGTGGTCGGCTACAAGACGCCGAACATCGACCGGATCGCCAAGGAAGGCATGATGTTCA
Organism: Pseudomonas sp. GM25; assembly: GCF_000282255.1. Classification (NCBI taxonomy): domain Bacteria; kingdom Pseudomonadati; phylum Pseudomonadota; class Gammaproteobacteria; order Pseudomonadales; family Pseudomonadaceae; genus Pseudomonas; species Pseudomonas sp. GM25. The sequence goes on from NZ_AKJQ01000038.1 coordinate 26,452, forward strand.
CCGACTACTATGCGGAGAACAGTTGCACCGCAGGGCGATCCACCTTCATCACCGGCCAGACAGCGCTGCGCACCGGCCTGTCCAAGGTCGGGATGCCGGGCGTACCGGTCGGCTTGCAGGCCCGTGACGTCACCATCGCCCAGGCGCTGAAGGCCCATGGTTATGCAACCGGCCAGTTCGGCAAGAACCACCTCGGCGACAAAGACGAATACCTGCCCACCAACCATGGCTTCGACGAATTCTTCGGCAATCTCTATCACCTGAATGCTGAAGAAGAGCCGGAACGCCCTTACTGGCCCAAGGATGATGCCGAGTTCGTCAAGGCCGCTTCTCCCCGTGGCGTGATCCACAGTTTTGCCGACGGCAAGATCGAAGACACCGGCGCCTTGAACAAAAAGCGCATGGAAACCATCGACGATGAAACCACCGCCGCCGCGCAGGCGTTCATCGAGAAACAGGCCAAGGCCGACAAACCTTTCTTCGTCTGGATGAACACCACCCGCATGCACGCCTTCACGCATGTGCGTGAGTCCATGCAGGGCCAGAGCGGCATGCCCGGCAACGAGTATGCAGACGGCATGCTCGAACACGACGGCGACGTGGGCAAGCTGCTCAAGACCCTCGATGACCTGAAGATCACCGACAACACGATCGTGGTCTACACCACCGACAACGGCCCGAACCAGTGGTCCTGGCCGGATGCAGCCACCACGCCGTTCCGCAACGAGAAAAACTCCAACTGGGAAGGCGCCTATCGGGTGCCGGCAATGATTCGTTGGCCAGGCAAGGTCAAGGCCGGTGAAGTGTCGACGCAGATGTTCTCCGGTCTGGACTGGTTCCCGACCTTGCTCGCGGCCGTGGGCGATCTCGACATCAAGGATCGTCTGCTCAAGGGCGCGGACGTCGGCGGGAAGAACTTCAAGGTGCATCTGGACGGTTTCAACCAGCTGGACTACCTGACCGGCAAGACCGACAAGAGCGCGCGTAACGAGTTCTACTACTTCAACGATGACGGTGAACTGGTGAGCATGCGTTACAACGACTGGAAGTTCGTCTTCTGCGAACAGCGTGCACCGGGCGGCTTCAAGGTCTGGAGCGAACCGTTCACGTGCCTGCGCGTACCGAAGATTTTCAATCTGCGCATGGACCCGTACGAACGCGCCGACGTGGTCTCCGACCAATACTTCGACTGGCTGGCGAAGAACGACTACCTGATCTTTCAGGGTATAAGCCGCTCCGCCAAGTTCCTGCAAACCTTCGTCGATTACCCTCCAAGCCAGCGTCCGGCGAGCTTCAGCATCGACCAGGTTCGCGAGGCAGTGGACAAGAAAATTGCCGAGAAAATGAAAGCGGCCAACTAAAAACTGCGTGACCGCCGCTCGCCTTCGTTGGCGAGCGGCACTGTTTTGTAATCCCACGCTCTGCGCGACGAACGCTGATCGCCGATCACCGATCGTTCCCACGCTCTGCGTGGGAATGCAGCCCGGGACGCTCCGCGTCCCTCGCCAAAGCGGACGCAGAGCGTCCAGTGAGGCATTCCCACGCAGACGGTTCGACGCCTCGACGTGGGAACGATCATCGACAATATCTGAACAAGGCAGTCGCAATGTCCTCACGTGTCGCCAGCAAATCCCCGGCCCACCCCGTCCCGCACACCGCCACCGCGGCGTTGCTGATCCCCGCCCTGCTCTTGTGCATCTCCGGCGCCGCGGCGCTGGTTTACCAGGTGCTGTGGATCAAGCAGCTGTCGCTGGTAGTCGGGGTCGAGGTCTATGCGATCACCACCGGGATCAGCGCCTTCTTCGCCGGGCTCGCACTCGGTGGCTGGTGGTTCGGACGCTGGGCGGATCGGCTGAAACAACCGGTGCTGCTTTATGCCGGGCTGGAGGTGCTGGTGGCGGTGCTGGGCGTCGGCGCGACCTTTGCCATGAGCGTGGCGGCCAGCCCGTTTGCCTGGTTGCAGAATCATGTCGGACTGTTCGCCTGGCTGTTGCCGTTCCTTCTGGTGGGCGCTCCAGCAGTGTTGATGGGCGGCACGTTGCCGGTGCTGGTGCGCTCGCTGGCGGCCAGTCCGGGCAAGGCCGGCGGCCAGTTGTACGCCGCGAACACTCTGGGCGCGATCGCCGGCACCCTGCTCGCGGCGTTCCTGATGATCGCCACCCTCGGCGTGTGCGGCAGTGCGCTGGCCGCCGCGATGCTCAACCTGCTGGCCGCCGCCGGAGCGCTGGGCTGGCAGCGTCTGCGTCCAATGCCGGTCGAGACGCCGGTCAAACATCACATCGAAAAGGCACCGGATCGCACGGCCCTGTGGCTGTATTCCATCGCCGGCGGCGTGGCTCTCGGCTACGAAGTGGTGTGGTCGCAGTCGATCGTGCAGTTCATGAGTACTCGCACCTACGCGTTCGCCGTGGTGCTGGCGACGTATCTGGCCGGGCTGTTTCTGGGCAGCGCCCTGCTCGCCCGGCGGGTTGAACGGATTCGTGATCCGTGGGGCGTGTTCGGCCTGCTGATCGCGGGCGCGGGACTGATTGCCCTGCTGGAAATCGCCGTGCTCGGTCGCTGGCTGGTGATCGCCCAGAGCCAGGCGGAAATCTGGCTGCTGACCCAGGGCGCCAGTGAACTGGCCGGCATGAGCGCGCGTTTCGCCGTGGCGGCGCTGGCCATTGTGTTTGTCCCGACTTTGCTGCTGGGCGCGGCATTTCCGCTGGCGCTGCGCTTGAGCGTCGGCCAGGAGCGCATCGGTCGCGATGTCGGCGCGGTGGTGGCGTTCAACACCCTGGGCGGGATTGTCGGGGTGATGCTCTGCGGTTTTGTGCTGATCCCGCTGCTGGGGCTGGTGCGCACGCTGGGCCTGCTGGCGATCATCGCCGCCGGCATCGGCTGGTTCGCCGTGCGCAAGGGCCATGGCGTGAAGAAAGGCCGACGTCAGGCCGTGGTCGCGCTCGGGCTGTTGTCGGTGGCACTGGCGGTGCTGACGCCCGTGAACAAACTCGCCAGCCTGCTACCCGGCGCGCGCAACGGCACACTGGCGTTCTACGAGGAAGGACGCGGCGGCACGGTGGCGGTGGTCAGCCAGGGCACAGGCCGCAACGCCTTTCAGCGTTTGTACATTCAAGGCGTGTCGAACACTGGCGATGCGATGCCGTCGCTGCGCTACATGCGCATTCAGGCATTGCTGCCGCTGTTGATCCACAACGGCGAACCGCGCTCGGCACTGGTGATCGGTTTCGGCACCGGCATCACCGCCGGCGCGCTGCTGCGTTATCCGGGGCTGGAACACCGCGTGGTTGCCGAGTTGTTACCGGCGGTGGTCAAGGCGGCGCCGCTGTTCAAGGGCAACTTCAACGCCGCCAGTGACCCCGGCGTCGATGTGCGCCTGCGCGATGGTCGTCAGGAACTGCTGCGCAGTCCGCAGACCTACGACCTGATCACCCTCGAACCGCCGCCGCCCTCCGCCGCCGGCGTGGTCAATCTGTATTCCCGCGACTTCTACCAACTGGCCGCCAGCCGCCTGGAAAAACAAGGTCTGGTCGCGCAATGGCTGCCACTGCCGACCCAGAACATTGACGACTCGCGCTCGCTGGTGCGCAGCTTCCTCGACGTGTTCCCGTACGCGACGCTGTGGACCAGCGAGTTCCACGAAATGCTGCTGGTGGGTTCTCTGACGCCCATCGAACTGGACGCCGGGAAAATCACCCAGCGCCTGCAACAGGACAGCGTGCGCAGCACCTTGCAGGACGTCGGCATCGGCTCGGCGGCCGCGCTGCTGTCGACCTGGGTCACCGACCGCGCCGGGCTGGAACGCTTTGCCGCCGACGCGCCGGCGGTGACCGACGACCAGCCGCGCATCGAGTACGCGCCGTGGGTTCGCACCAAGGAAATCACCCGCGTGTTGCCGGCGCTGCTGGATCTGTACGTCGCACCGCCGCTGGTGAATGCCGACGCCGGGTTCGACGAGCGCATGCAAGCCCACCGCCAGCGCCTGATGCAGTTCTACCGCGCCAGCCTGCATGCCTACGACGGCGACCGCGATGCCTGGGGACGGGACATTCGCGAAGTGATGCGTGGAGATGGCGGCAATCCGTACTTCCGCTGGTTCGTCGGCGACTGAGCGAGACACGAGGACTTTTCGACGCGAAACAGGTAGGGTGCGCAACATCAGAATGCCACCACTGGATCGCGTCGCAGTTTTTATGGAGTTGTCATCGCAATGAGTTGCTGGACCGTCCTTGGCCTGTCGGCCGACGCCGATGTGCGCACAATCAAACGCCAATATGCCGTCCTGCTCAAACAGATCCGCCCCGACGATGACCCCGAGGGCTTCCAGCGACTGCGCGATGCCTATGAGCAGGCGCTGGCGTACAAGGAATGGCAGCAGTATCACGAGCAGAATCAGGACGAAGAGCAAGAACAAGCGCAGGATCAGCGCATTGAAGAATCCTGGGACCTGAGCGGCCTGACCGTGGTCGAGGTCGATGCCCTGCAACTGGCGACCCGTTCGCTGGACGGGCTCAGCGTTGAAGAGCTGAATCATCGCCATGCCGTCACCCTCGAACAGGGTTGCGCGCATTTCTTCGAAGACACGGTGCTGCATCATTGCATTGAACACCCTGAGACTTCGCAGACGCTGGTGGACTGGGCCATCCCGACCTTCTTCTGGTTCAGCGCCTGGCAACGCCTCGAGCTGGACGAGATATCGATCGACCTGTTGCTGGATCAACAACGCGCGCGCATTGCGCAACCGATGCGTGATGCGCTCGAACGGGAAGACGTCGACGGATTTCTCCAGGCCTATGCCCGCTGCGCGGATTTCAACTGGCTGGCGACTGAGCAACATCAGCAATGGCTCAACCGTGCCCTGAGCCATTTGCTGCTGGATGCGCCGGTCTGGTATCCCGAGATTTTCGAACAGGTGCGCACCGATCAAGGCTGGCACGGCAGCACGGGCAATCCCTGCCCTGACGGCGAATGGCAACGCCTGCTGGCTCGCCAGAATGCGCCGTTTTTTGTGGCCCGCCAACAACAGCTCGCCCTGGAACCGCCCGCCACCCCCGAACACCGCGCCGCCCGCCTGCTGCTGGGCACCGGCTCGTTCAGCGCCCGCCGCGCACTGGCCAGACGCCTGAGCGAAGACGACTGGGCGCAGTGCCGCAAGTTGAGTTCCGAGCTGTACGCCAATCACCCCAAGGTCTGCGCGCAGATGCCCGGCGGCACGGCGTTTTTCTGGCGTGACTGGGAACTGAGCTTCAATGACTGGCCGACGTATGTGGGCGTGGTGCTGGCCTGCCTGATCGGTGCGTTCACCCATTACATTCCGTTGGGCGTGCGCCTCAGTGGACTGATCAATATCGTCATGATTTCGACCGTGGTGTTTGGCGTGATCGTGGCCGGGCTCAATTGGCTGGTGCACAACGTTGCCCATCACGTTTGGCGGCTGGATGACCGGCTCAGCGCAAGCCTTTGCCCCGGATCTCTCAAAGACTCGCCGCCGTTCGGCGTGCTGCGCGACCTGGTGCCCGGCGCGTTGATGGTGGCCGGGCTCGGCTGGTTTTTCGGCCCGATTGCCGGCGGGGTGTACGCCGCGACCCTGGCGATCTTCGGCCTGGTGCGCCGCTGGCAGTCCAAACCCCGGGTGTCCTGGGAAGAGAGCCGAACAGCCGTGAAAGTCGGCGTGACGATCCTCGGAATTCTGGTGCTGGCCCTCGTGCTCGGCGTGTTCAAGGTGGTCGCCAGCCAAGGCACGGTCAATCGCAATCAGGGGCTGCAACCCTGGACCGAACGTCTGTGCAGCCGCTTGCCCGCCACCACCGCCGAATGCAGCGCACCGGCCACCGTTGAACAGTGGTACGGCAAGGAGGCGCGCCCATGAGCACCAGAGTGATGTTTTGCGTCGGTATCTTCTTCGCGCTGTTGGTGATGGCGCTGACGAGTGCGACCCGCCCTTTCCTGCAACTCGATCTCTGGCTGGACGGGCGCGATGCACCGGTCACCGCCCAGGCCAATGCCCTGAGCCCGGTGATCGCCTGCGTCAACCGGATCGACGTGCAATGGCGAGCGGCCTATGACCGCTACAGGAATCCTCAACCGCCCTTGCCTCGCGACCAGCGCTGGTTGAAGAGCCTCAAGGATTTCGACGACAGTGACGCGTTCAATGTGCGAGACATTCAGCGCGATGTCTGCGGTCAGGGCCTCACGGAAAAACTCGATCTTCTGGCTTGGCAGCCTGAACTGGTGCGACAGGCGAACGAATACGTTCGGGCGCTGAGTCACGTCACGACCACCATTGCCCCCACGCGGTTTTACCGAGAGGCGAGTTTCACCTCCGGGTTGCAACAGCCCTCGCCTGGAGAACTCGCCGCGATCGAGCGCGTTTCACAGGAGTACATCGGCGCCTCGACGGCTCTGCGGCAAAGCCTGCTGCCGCTCGACGCCGCGCAACGTCCCGAACAGCTCAAGCTGATCGAGGCGCGTCTGGGCAGGGACATTCACTGGGACTTGCTGGCCTACATGATTCAGGCGCGGGAGACCGTCGACGTGCTCGACGAAGCGATGAAAAACCGCACGCTGACGCCGAAGTTGCTGGCCGACACCACTGCCAAGCTGCAACAGGCGTGGAACCGTCGCGAACCCTGGCTCGCACCGCGCACGGGTGGATTCCAGAACAAGACCGATGCCGCACGGGATCTGTGGCTGCGCATCGGCGAGCCGGGGCAAGACTATCTCGAGGCGTTGAACACGCTGCACACCAACTGGCAGAACCACGCACAGCCTCAGCGTTTGAGCGAGGACTACTACGCCGTGACCCGCAGTTACGACGGTTTGCTCAGCCATTACAACCGACTGGCGCGCGCCAGCTTCTGACGCTGTGCACACGCCGGATCACCCTCAGGGGCGACCCGGCGTGCCGGTCTTACTTGGCCTTGAGCTTGAGGTAGGACTGATGCAGATCCGCCGCCCAGCCATCGATCACGCTTTTCACGTCATCGGCCTTCATCACCTGTGAATCGTTTTCCAGCGGTTTGCCGGTGCCTTTGCGCACCACCTGCGCCGCCACCTTGTTGGTGCCGCCATCGAGGAACACCGCTTCGGTCGCCAGCGTGGTTTCCTGATCGCGAATGCCGCTGGCGGTGCTGACCGCTGCGGCTACCAACGCCACCGGAATCACCTCATACGCGTGCAAGCCTTCGGTCTTGCTGCTCACGGCGGTGATGGCCGCACGTACCACGATCACACCCGGCCCGGGGCCTGAGGCCAGCGGCAGGGATTTGCCCAGCTCACGCTTGAGCGCCTGATCGTAGTAGCTGGTGATGCCGTTGAGGGTCTGCTGCGGAATCTTCACGGTGGGCTGCGGTTTGGGATAGAGCTGGGTCGGTTCGACGTAGACGCTGGTGAATTTGCTGATGTCGATTTTCGGGTCAATCCAGCGCATCACTTCAGCCCCCGACGGGGATTTGGCCTCCCTCAACTGGCTGTAGTCCTTGAGGAAGCCTGAGTACTCGTCGGGTGCGACGGTTTTGCTGGAGCAGCCCACCACGCCCAGCGTGGCAATGCACAGGGTGCTCATCATTACGGCTAGCTTCATGCTGTAACTCCTGTCGGAAGGCCGGATTTATTGCATTGGGGAGTTACAGGTATAGCTAAAACCGCGCGGTTTGCGATCACAAAACACAATATTCACACCCCGCGGCTTCCACTCATTTGACAGATGCAGGTCAGGCGGCAAAGCTGCATCAAGCTTGAACGCGCGCCAGACGGCAAATGCACCTGGACTACGGAAGTCGCAATGCCCAAGCATAAAAATAAAGCTGCACCGCTTCAGCCTGATGCTTCATCGACCTCACTTTCACGTTACCTGTTTCCCGTTTCCATCGGCGTGCTGCTGGCCGCCGTGGCGGGGATCGGCTGGTTTCTGTTCAGCCCCGCGCCGGCGCCGGTCAAACCGATGCCCGTGAGCGCCCCGGTTGTGGCGCCGGCCAAACCTGCACCCACCGTGGCGGCGGCGCCTGCGAGCATGGTCGACGAGCAGCAATGCCAGGGTTGTCACAACGAACAGGTCAAGGATTGGCAAGGCTCCCATCACCAATTGGCGATGCAACCGGCAAACGCTGAAACCATGCTTGGCGACTTCAACAACGTCGTTGTCAAAGCCGAAAACGAGACCACACGATTCTCGCGCAAGGGCGATGATTTCTGGGTCAACACGCCAGGCATCGACGGCAAGAACGCGGACTTCAAAGTCGCCTACACGTTCGGCATCGCCCCGCTGCAGCAATACCTGATCGAAGTCGGCGAAGGCCGATTGCAGGCGCTGGGCGTGGCCTGGGATACCGAGAAGAACCGCTGGTTTCACCTCTACCCCGGCCAGGGCGTGAATTTCAAGAATCCGCTGCACTGGAGCAAGCCGAGCCAGAACGCCAATTTCATGTGCGTCGAGTGCCACACCACCGGGTACAAGCGCAACTTCGATGCGGCCAGCAACACCTTCGCCAGCCAGTGGAACAGCCTCGGCGTCGGCTGCCAGGCCTGTCACGGCCCGGCGTCGAATCACCTGGAATGGACGGCGAAGAAAACCGACCTGATCCACGCCGGATTCGCCGTCGACCTCAAGGACAAGAACGCCACCGTCGAAATCGAAACCTGCGCCCGCTGCCACGCTCGCCGTGCACCGTTGGGCGATGGCTACACCGTCGGCAATCGCTTGATGGACGACTACCTGCCCAGCGTCCTGACCCGCGAGCTGTATGCGCTGGACGGCAAGATCAAGGACGAAGTGTTCGAACACGGCTCCTTCGCCCAAAGCAAAATGTTCGACAAGGGCGTGCGGTGCAGCAATTGCCACAATCCCCACAGCACCGAGCTCAAGGCACCGGGCAACGCGGTGTGCCTGCAATGCCACAACACCGCCGGCAAGACCTCGGTCGAAGGCGTCGACGGCAAAGGGCTGCAAGCGAAGAACTACGACAGCATCGAACACACCCGCCACACCATGGGCCAGCCCGGCTCGCAATGCGTGGATTGCCACATGCCCGGCAAGTTCTACATGGGCAACGACTTCCGGCATGACCACAGCTTCAGCATTCCCAACCCCGAACGCGCGCAAAAGCTCGGCACGCCGGACGCCTGCCTGACCTGCCATCAGGGCAAGGCTGGCGACAAGGTCACCGCGCAATTCAAATTGTGGAATGCCTCGACCACGCCGCAAGCGCCGCGTTACGACGAAACCCTGTGGCTGATTCGCAACGGCCAGCCCGGTGCGGCGCAAGCGTTGTATGAGCAGTTGCAGCGCAGCAATCTGCCGGCGATCCAGCGGGCGACGTTGCTCGCGGAACTGCCGCTTTATCCGAGTGAACAAGCCCTGACGCTGGCGACGACGGATCTGAAGAACCCGGCGCCGCAGGTTCGTGAAAATGCCGTGCGGGCGATCAGCGCGTTCCTGCCGCCGCCGGAGCGTTTATCGCTGTTGACGCCGTTGCTGGGCGATCCGGTGAAAGCGGTGAGAATCGCTGCGGCGCGGGATCTGCTGAGTGTCGCCCGCAATGGTCTGGGTTCGGCGCAGGCCAATTGGGAGGCGGCGATTGTTGAGTACGAGGCGGTGCAGAAAAGCGTGGCCGAACGTGCCGAGGCCAACCTGAATCTGGCGATGCTCTATCAGGCCAGCGGTCGCAGTTCGGAGGTTGAGGGTCTGTTGCGTACGGCCCTGAAGCGCGACCCGGATTTCTACCCGGCGCTGGTGACGCTGGTGCAATGGCTGGAGGCCAATGGTCGCGGCCCTGAGGCGCAGCAACTGCTGGATGAAAACCTCAAGGCACATCCGGATGCCGCGCTGTTGCAGCACACCCGAGGATTGTCTTTGATCCGCGCTGGCAAACCGGCCGAAGCCATGTCGCCCCTGCGCAAGGCCGCGCAACTGGAACCGCAGAACGCGCAGTACGGTTACGTGCTGGCGGTGGCGTTGCACGAAAGTGGCAAGGTCGATGAGGCGTGCGCGCAGCTGGAGGCGCTGCTCAAGCGGCAACCGGCGAACCGCAATGCGCGGTTGTCGCTGATTCAGTGGTACCTCGACAGCGGGCAGGAGCCGAAGGCGCAGGTGGTGTTGCAGGGGTGGAAGAAGCTGAATATGGGGGATCCGGCGTTGAAATGAAAACAGGCGGGAGCAGCGCTCTGCTGCTCCCGCCTGATTGCGTCACCAGCTCGAAGTCTCTCCGCTGCGCAACGCCATCTCCCGCCGGCTGTTCGCCCGCATCGCCTTGATCAGCGACACCGTGCCCACCAGCAGAATCGCCGCACCGAACAGAAAATCAATGTTGTACAGCTGGAAATCCTGCACCGGCCCCACCAGCACCGTGCGCACCACGCCGATCCCCACCAGCGTGGCAAGGAAGTCGATCCCCGGCTCATCGCGGTAGAACACCAGCAGCAACGGCAGGCACAGCACCAGCAGCATCAACAGCACCACGACCTTGAACGAGCCTTTGCGCTCGACGCTGAACGCGCATTCGTGGGGGCCGTAGGCTTTGTAATCCTCGTCGCGGATCATCGAGTTTTTCTCGTTGATGTAGTCGGCGCGGTTGTACTTCTGGATCGGCGTGAAGGTGTTGGACATCTCCATCAGCGTGGTGATGTTCTTGAAGCGCAGGTCGATGCGCTCGCTGCCCTTGAGGTAATACAGCACCGGTTTGTAGCCGTAGCGATAGGTGTCGAAGGGAAACTCGGTGACCCGGCCCTGAACGCTGATCGGGCGCGATTCGAATTCGGCGAAGGCGCTCTTGTCGGTCGAGGCGAGGTTGCGGCTCAGGGGCAGGACTTTCACCTGTTCGAGGAAGATCGGCGTGACGCCAAACGACCACTGCAACGGCTCCAGGCGCAGACGCAGTTCGTTGCGGCCCAAGTCATAGCGGTTGAAAGTGCGTTCGGAGACCACCACCGCGCCGCTGAGCATGAACTCGCCGCGCAGGTTGTTGGTGATGCGCAGGGTCAGTTGATCCTTGCCCAGCAGCGCCGCTTCAGTGTTCGGCGGCGTGCCGCACCACGCGGTGCTTTCGCCGACGCCACCGAGCTGACCGCCACGGTTTTCGTTGAACACATAGATGTAACCGGCCCACAGCGTCACCATCAACAGCAACGCGGTGATGCCCAGAATTTTTTTGCCCGGACTCACTGATCAGACTCCCTTCTTCGTTCCGTCGTCCAGCCGAAAACCCGCTGGCGACGGGGACTCTACCAAAAGGCCACCATCGACCCAAGGAAAAATCCCCGATTCATCAGGGTTCTAAGGGTTTCCCCTGCATCACCTGCGCCGGAACAACGGTCGCGGCTCGATCACCGAGCGCCCGTACAGCACGCTCATTCCTGCCAGGCCCTTGAGCGCATCCTCGGCGGACTTGTCCTCGCGCACCGCGAAGCTGTCGAAACCGCACTGACGCATGTGGCTGAGCTGGTCGCGCAGTACATCGCCGATGGCGCGCAACTCGCCTTTCCAGCCGAAACGGCTGCGCAGCAGATAGGCCTGGCTGTAGGCGCGGCCGTCGCGAAAGCTCGGGAAGTCGAGGGCGATCAGTGGCAACGAGGTCAGCCATGGCAGCAGGCTTTCGACGCCGTCGTCCGGGCCGAGCCAGACCGCATGGGTCGAGGGCGATTCGAGCCAGTGGGCCAGCGGCAGAATCAGCATTTCAGTGCTGTCAGCCGTTTCAGGCGAGCGAATCAACGTCCACGGATCCTCCAGCACGATCCGCGCCCCGCTCTCCTCCATTCTCAGCAGATTGTTCATGCCGGCACCTCCAGCGCTTTCGGATAAACCCGTTCCTTGAACGGCTCCAGCCCAATGCGCGCCACGGTATCGACGAACAATTCTTCAGCCTCGCGATAACGGACGAAGGTGCCGATGATCCGCTCGATCACCTGCGGCACTTCGGCCGCGCTGAACGACGGGCCGATGACTTTGCCCAGCGCGCTGTTCTTGCCCTGGGCGCCGCCGAGGGTGATCTGGTACCACTCGCTGCCGTTCTTATCGACGCCGAGAATCCCGATGTTGCCGATGTGGTGATGGCCGCAGGCGTTCATGCAGCCGGAGATGTTCAGGCTGATGTCGCCCAGATCATGCAGGTAATCGAGGTTGTCGAACCGCGCCTGAATCGCCTGGGCAATCGGGATCGACTTGGCATTGGCCAGCGCACAGAAGTCGCCGCCGGGGCAGGCAATGATGTCGGTCAGCAGGCCGACGTTGGCAGCGCCCAGCCCCTGCTCTTTCGCCAGTTGCCACAGCGCGTGCAGCTCGGACTTGGGCACATCCGGCAGGACGATGTTCTGCTCGTGGGCGATACGAATCTCGCCGAAGCCGAAGCGCTCGGACCACTCGGCCACCGCCAGCATCTGCGCATCGGTGACATCCCCCGGCGGCGAGGCCAATCCCGGTTTGGTCGACAGCACCACGCTGGTGTAGCCCGGCACTTTGTGCGGCTGAACGTTGCGCGCGACCCAGCGGGCGAACGCCGGGTTGTCGGCCAGGTGCGTGCCGAAATCCAGATCGGTACCCGCCAGTGTGCGATAGCTCGGCGGTACAAAAGCACTGGCGACGCGCTGGTATTCATCTTCGGTCAACTGCGCCGGGCCGTCCTTGAGGTGTTGCCATTCCTCTTCGACCTCTTTGGCGAACGCTTCGATACCCAGCGCCTTGACCAGAATCTTGATCCGCGCCTTGTACTTGTTGTCGCGCCGACCGTGGCGGTTGTAGACCCGCAGCACCGCCTCGACGTAAGACAGCAAATGTTGCCACGGCAAGCCGTCGCGGATCTGCAGACCGAGAATCGGTGTGCGCCCCAGACCGCCACCGACGATCACTCGCAGCAGCATCTGGCCGTCACGGCCGGGATAAAGGTACAGGCCGATGTCGTGCATCATGATCGCCGCGCGATCCTGCTTCGCCGAGCAGATGGCGATTTTGAACTTGCGCGGCAGGAACAGGAATTCCGGGTTGATCGTCGACCATTGCCGCAGGATTTCCGCCAGCGGGCGCGGGTCGATCAACTCATCTGCCGCGACCCCGGCGAAGGCTTCGGTGGTGATGTTGCGCACGCAGTTGCCCGAGGTCTGGATCGCATGCATGTTGACCTGCGCCAGACGTTCGAGGATGTCCGGCACTTCGTGCAACTCGATCCAGTTGAACTGCATGTTCTGCCGGGTGGTGAAGTGGCCATAGCCACGGTCGTAGTCACTGGCGATGCTCGCCAGGGTGCGCATCTGCTCGGCGCTCAAGGTGCCGTAGGGAATCGCCACCCGCAGCATGTAAGCGTGTTTTTGCATGTACAGGCCGTTTTGCAGGCGCAGCGGCAGGAACTCTTCTTCGCTCAACTCCCCGGCCATGAAGCGCTCGACCTGATCGCGAAACTGCGCAACGCGCTCGAACACCAGCGCCCGGTCGTAATCATCGTACTGATACATCGGCCTACTACCTCGTCAGGAACTTGCACGGATTCCTGTGGGAACGGGCGAACCCGAGATAGCGCCAGTTCGCGTCTGGCGCTATCTCGGGTTCGCCCGTTCCCACAGTATTTTCCCTGACTATGGACGAACGGCGCAGTGCACAACAGATTCACCTGAACGCATAAAAACCGTATCAGGGCGCGGCAGATGGCCGCAGGCAGCGCTTGTATCTGATCCGCATAAATGAACAATTCCTGAGCCTGTTTTGTTTCCGGTGGGGTTTCTACAGTGCAGCTCGTGCCAGACCGGGTGGCCTGGCAAGACTTTGCAACCGTGGATGAACTGACCATGAGCACAGCAACAATCGGACAGGCTTATAACTACAAGGTCGTCCGCCAATTCGTCATCGCGACTGTTTTCTGGGGTGTCGTGGGTATGGCGATGGGGGTATGGATCGCCTCACAACTGGTATGGCCGGACATGAATCTGGACCTGCCGTGGACCACCTTCGGCCGCTTGCGACCGTTGCACACCAGCCTGGTGATTTTCGGTTTCGCCGGCAGCGCGCAATTCGCCGCCAGTTACTACGCCGTACAGCGCACCTGCCAGGTGCGGCTGTACTCGGACAAGCTCGCCGCGTTCACCTTCTGGGGCTGGCAATCGGTGATCGTGATCATGCTGGTCACCCTGCCGATGGGCTACACCACCACCAAGGAATACGCCGAGATCGAATTCTCCGGCGCGGTGTGGATGGCGGTGGTCTGGGTCGCGTATGCCGTGGTGTTCTTCACCACCGTGGTGCAGCGCAAGACTAAGCATATCTACGTCGGCAACTGGTTCTTCGGCGCGTTCATTCTGGTGATCGCCATGCTGCACGTGGTCAATCACCTGTCGATCCCGGTGGACTGGTTCAAGTCCTATCCAGTGTATTCCGGCGCCACCGACGCCATGGTGCAGTGGTGGTACGGGCACAACGCGGTGGGTTTCTTCCTGACCACAGGGTTCCTCGGGATGATGTATTACTTCGTGCCCAAGCAGGTGAATCGGCCGGTGTATTCGTACCGCTTGTCGATCGTGCATTTCTGGGCGCTGATCACCTTGTACATCTGGGCCGGCCCGCACCACCTGCACTACACCGCACTGCCGGACTGGGCGCAGTCGCTGGGCATGGCAATGTCGCTGATCCTGCTGGCCCCGAGTTGGGGCGGGATGATCAACGGGATGATGACTTTGTCCGGCGCCTGGCATCAGTTGCGCACCGACCCGATCCTGCGCTTCCTCGTGCTGTCGCTGGCGTTCTACGGCATGTCGACCTTCGAAGGCCCGATGATGGCGATCAAGACCGTCAACGCCCTCTCCCACTACACCGACTGGACCATCGGCCACGTACACGCCGGGGCGCTGGGCTGGGTGGCGATGATCACCTTCGGCGCGACCTATCACATGGTGCCCAAGGTCTTTGGCCGCGAACGGATGCACAGCACGCCGCTGATCAACCTGCACTTCTGGCTGGCGACCATTGGCACGGTGTTGTACATCGCTTCGATGTGGGTCAACGGGATTACCCAGGGCCTGATGTGGCGGGCGATCAACGAGGACGGCACGTTGACCTACTCGTTTGTCGAAGCGTTGCAGGCCAGTCATCCGGGGTTTGTCGTGCGATTTGCCGGTGGGGTGTTCTTCCTCAGCGGCATGTTGCTGATGGCCTATAACGTGTGGCGCACGGTGCGGGTGGCGGATGTTGCGATTGCCCATCGTGAAGCGCAGATCGCCTGATCAAGGGAGCCGGTCATGTTCGATATCTTTTTGAATGTGTTGGGTGTGGTGTTTCTGTGGCTGGCGGTTGAGTACTGCTTGCGCCATGAGACAGCCGAGAGCCTGGATGAGGCTAGTCTGACGCCGTTTGCGGATGATCCGGAGGTGGCGCGGCGGGTTGAGATGGCCACCGGTAAGACCGTGAAAGCGGTGGCGCCGGAGGTGGCGAAGCCGGGCTGGATCAACCTCGAAATGTGAGCCACCCCTTACTGATCGTTCCCACGCTCTGCGTGGGAATGCCTCAAGGGACGCTCCGCGTTCCAGCTCCGGAAGGGACGCGGAGCGTCCCGGGCTGCATTCCCACGCAGAGCGTGGGAACGATCAAGTGTGTCAACCTCGGTCGCGAGGGATGAGGCTCTGCAGTTGCTGCGCGAGAAAATTCGCATCGAAGGCAAACGTATCCGGATCCTTCAACCCATTAGTCTTACGCCACTGCCAATCACCATTGGGCAACCCCACCAACGAAACACTCCCATACCGCGCCGCCGTCAACCCCACCACCGCCAGCGAAATCTGCCCGCCACTGCCCATCACATCCGGCACAAACTCCACCGGTTTGCCGGCAATCACGATGCTCAGTTTTTCAGTCTTGAAGGTTGAAGTCTCAACCGGAGTGCTCGGCCCGAACGCCACATAAGCCTCCCGACTCACTTCCAGCAAACCCGGCGCCTGCACCGGCTCCAGCCATTGCTGAATCTGCCCGAACAACTCGGTAATCCGTGTGGCCCAGGTCACCGATTGCGTCTCGAACAGTTGCTTCTTGTGCGCTTCGCTGTCGGCATAGTGGCGAAGCATTTCGCCCAGTTGCTGTACGTCGTCCATTGCGGTGTTCCTTCAAGGAGCGGTGCTGCGGACTTCGAGCATGGCAGATGCCGATGACGACCGTGCAAGTCATTTGCCTGCACGGTCGCCCCATCGACCATTGACGGACAGAAGGTCAGCGTTTGCGAAGACGCGCCATGCTCAGGGTGTCGACCCATTGCCCGTCACGCACGGCGTAGTCGCGGAACAGGCCTTCGGTTTCAAAGCCGAACTTGCGATAGAGCCCGATGGCCGCCTCGTTGTCGGCGTACACCGAAAGCTCGACCCGGTGCAGGTTCATCCAGTTGTCGGCGATCTCCAACGCCGCTGCCAACAGCTTCGAACCGACACCCTTACCCTGCCACGCCACTGCTACGGCCATGCCGACACTGCCGGCGTGACTGCGGCGAATTCGCGAGAACTGTTCCAGCCCCAGATTGCCGATCACCACCCCCTGATGCAGCGCCACCAGTTGCACCACCCGCTCGTTGTCCGGCGCCAGGCGTTTGCGCCAGACCTCGGTGGTCTGAAACGGCATTTGCAACACCTGCCGGGTCACGGCCGGGTCGTTATAGAGCGCGGTGATGCCCTCGACGTGGGATTCGTTGTAGCGTTCGAGGTGAATGGCGGGGTTGTGCTCAGGCATGAAAGATCCCTCCTGGATCAATGCGTGGCCGGTCACTGTAAACCGCTTCTTCACGGATTCGCCATGACTGTTTAAAGCCGTTGACCGAAACGTCCGGCAAGCCACAACGCCTTGCGCCATTGCCTACGCATCCGCCAGAATCCGCCGGCTTGTGCGCCTTGAGGGTCGGCTCTATCGTTTCCGGGTCGCTGATGAATCAGCGATCGGATTTGACCGTCCGACTCAATCAAGGCGCGCCAGTGCCCAAGACCGGATTCAGAAGTCTTTCTGAACCCAGATGTCGCGGTGGCTGTGCGTGGGATACCTTCGGGTATGCCGGGTTCCTTGATTCCCGGTCGGTCAACCCGCGTACAGCTGCCACCTTTCGATTGACCGCGAACGGTTGCAGCTCCGTCTATCAAGGAGCTTCACCATGATCAAACCAACACCCAACCCACCCGAAACCGACACCACCTCGCCTTACGAATCCGTGGATTCAAAGACCTTCCACGAAGCCGCCGAACGCGCCCTCGATCACTACTTCAATCCCCTCCTCCCCAGAAAACCGCTGCTCAAACCCAACACCCGTTACCTCATCGCCCCCGGCATCGACAGCGAGGAACTGCTGGCCGACGCCTGCGAAACCCTGACCTCGGCCAAAACCATGGCCACCGACTTCGCCGGGCTGGTGGACGGCTCGCATCGGCATGTACTGCTGGGGATTGCGCAACTGATCATGCTGGGGGAACTGGCGGTGAATCGGGCGCTGGATAATCTGGAGGTGGCGGCTGAGCCTTGCGTCTGAGTGATGAAACCGAAACGGCCCCCTGTGGGCCGTTTTTTTATCTGCGGGAGGTGTATGGACGACTCCGATTGATGACCGTCCGTCTTAAAACCAGTCTCACCTGTCAGATCTGACAGTAGCCGAAACGGATCGCGCAGGGTTTTCATGGCACATCAATCACCAAGGAGTTGCGTGCCATGAACATTTCCGCATCCAGCGGCGGCCCCATCGTCGACCTGGCACTGACACCGCCCTTTATTCCAGTACAGACCTACCCGATCATTCACCCGGTCGCACAGGTCGGGCTCTCCCGGCTCAACTATTACGCGGGATCTAAGGGGCTGCTGGTGCTGTTTGGGCCTTATCAGGATCAGGTACCCGACGAAACCGGACGGATTTACCTTAATGGCTTGCCTGTGCCGACCCCGGCCCAGACCACCGTGGATACGACCTCATCGCTTAGGTTTTTCGTGCCGCCGGGGTTGCTGTCAGACGGAGTAAACAAGCTGAAAGTCAGCCTCCAGCGCCAGTCGGGCAATGAGGATTCGTCAGAGCTGTCCGTGTTGCATTACCTCGTTGACCCTGCCGGTAATGATACGGATCCGAATCCTGGCAATTCGTTGCTGAGCATTGATGTCACCCCGAAGAGTATCGGCCCGGCCGAAGCAGCAGCGGGCGTGATCGTGACAATGGATTATCCGGGCAAGCAACTGTATGACCTGTTGACGATCAACTATGGCGGTAAAACCCGCACCCATCAGATCTTGCCAACTGCGCAGGATCCCAACCCCGAAACCAAACCAGTGGTCTTGACCCTTAACACTGCCGATTTCGCCCATGACCCCAACAATCCGCAGTTCATATTCAAGTACAACGTCATCAGTCAGATAGACGACTTTTCCGGCACGTCATCGAACGGAGTATTCAACCCGCAGGAATTCTGGTCGAAGGACTGCGTGGTTAATGTGCATCTGGATTGGGTAGAACTGCTGGAAGCCATCCTTCGGGAGCTCCTCCCAGACAACAATGACGATTCGTCCATCGTTGATCTGGGCAAGATGAACGGCGGGCCGTTGTGGGCGCTGATTCACTTGGTCGATTCGATTTGGCAGGCGGGGGATGAGTGCGATCTGACTTTCGAGGCTTTGGTAAACGGGGTCGTGACGGCTACCCATCAAGTGAAGGTGCCAGTCAGTCAGGTACCGGGACAATTGTCAGTGGATATTCCCAATGCCAAGGTGATTCCCGGCAGTACGGTGCAGGTGACACACAAGCAGATCAGGGGAGGAAAGATCGTTGGTGTTTCCAAAATTGCCCAAGCTCAGGTTGTGGGGACTGGTTTACCAGAATTGATATTGGATACCAGTCCGCTGCAACTGAGTGGAACACGATATTACGTGCACCCGTTACCGAATCCACCCGGTTATGAGTTCCCATCCGACCCTATGCCAGGCTCTTTCGCGGACCGAGTGGCAACGGGTGGAGTCAGTGGAATAACGTACGAGTCGAACAACATCAACGTTGCATCTGTCAGTGCTCGCGGAAGGGTGTACGCCAGGGCAAACGGGGAAGCTGTAATTACGGCCAAAGACTCTTCGAACCAGAGCAAAAGCTATCGAGTGACGACTTCGGGCATCGCAAAGCAAATCGTCGCCCACTTTAACCAGATCAGCTGGAGAGCCGCTGTTCAGTTAGCGTCCGCGGATGGCGGACGTTTGTTCACACTGTCGGAGCTTGAGTCGGAATATCGAAAGTTCACTCCGAGCATATACCAGTCACCTGGTAATCATCACAGTTCGTGGACAACAACGCCTGCAGATCCAGGAACATTTTGGTATTTTTACCTTACAGGATCCAAAGTCCCACATGCAGACCTTCCTAACTTTCTTGGCTACTTCTACTATTTGAAATCATGAAGAAGCAACAACATAGATAAACCAAGGAAGTTATAACAATAAAAAGAAAAACGGGACTGAAAAATGCAAGAAAAATGGGACGGATTTATTTAATTCAATAAGTCCGCCCTTTTTACACGATTATTCAAACCACTCCTGCCGCTCACTGAACGTACGCTGAATCAACTCCACCAAGGTCTGCACCTCCCCGACCTCCTGCGATTCACTGTTCACCGCCAACCACGCCTGCAACCGCATCGCCTCGTCAAACAACCCCGGCAACGCCACCAACCCGCGATCAAACCGGCTCATGTACATCGGCAGCAAACCAATGCACGCGCTGCAACGAATCATCTCCAGCATCAGCTCATAGGACTGCATCTGCACCACCCCGGCCAACCGCTGTTCGACCAGTTCATTCCACGGCCGGAAGCTGTCGATCTGCCGATCATGCTGCCATTGCACCAACATGAAATCCGCGAGGTCATCGGGGCTTTCCGGGCGTGCAGTGACGCGGGAGTAGCGTTTGGCGATGTGCGGCTGGTATTCCAGTTGCGCCAGGCGTTGCGGTTCGCTGGTGGCGAAGGTCGGGCCGGGATGCGGGGTGTCACCGTGGGCGAGCCACAGCACGATGTCGGCGCTGACGGCGCGCAGGGCCAGTTCGCTGTCGAGGGCGATGATCTCCAGCCGCACGCTGGCGTTGCGGCGCAGCAGTGCGATGAGGTCGCGGCCGAGGATGTCGTGCAGGATCGATTCGGCGACGGCCAGCCTTATCAGCGGTTGCTCGATCACCGGAAGTTTGCGTTCGTGAGCCAGGGCGATCAGTTGCGCCTGCAATTGCTGGCCTTCGCGGGTCAGGCTGAGGGCGCTGCCCTGAAAGCTGAACAGCGCGCATTGCAGTTGTTGTTCGAGTTGCGCCAGTTGTTTGCGCAGCAGGGTCGAGCGCACGTTGAGGCTGCGGGCGGCCTGCATGAAGCAGCCGCAACGGGCGCTGACCAGAAAGTATTGGGCGACGTCGCCGTCGAGGGTCGCGGCTTGCGCAAGCCAGGGTTCGTCCTTGTCCCGGGGCCAGCGGAAATCGGCGCTGCTCTGTCGTGCTGCGGGTTCGGTGAATGACATCGATGACTCCCTGTCGATCTTTGTAGTTTGCCTTTGCATAAATCCATTGTGGGAGCGAGCTTGCTCGCGAAGGCATCGGCACACGCAACATCTCATTGCCAGATACACCGCTTTCGCGAGCAAGCTCGCTCCCACAAAGTTCAGAGGTGGATCTGAATTACAGTTTTTCCTCCAGCACCTTGTTGAGCTCGGCCCCGTCGATGCTCAGCGTCGCGGTGTTGAGCATGCCGTCCAGGTACGCTTGGGCGATCTGCTCCTGACGCTGTGCCCGCAAGGCTTGGGTCAGTTGATCGCGCAACTCGTCGAGGGTCGCGGTGCGGGCTGGTTGTTGTTCGGTGAGTTTGATCACGTGGAAGCCGGCGCTGCTTTGAACGGGATCGGAGACCGCGCCAACCTTGAGTCGCGCCACCGCACCACGCACTTCCGGTACCAGTTGCTGCAACGGCTGCAACCCCGTGTCACCGCCACGTTCAGCGGTCAGGCGATCCTGTGAAAACTCCTTGGCCAGCGCTGCAAACTCCGCAGGGGTCGACTGGGCTTTCTTGCTCAGATCCGCCGCCTGCTTGCGCACGGCTTCAAGATTCTGCGGCTCATTCACCCCAAGAAAAATCTGGCTGACCCGATACAACGCCGGCGTCTGCCAGTTGGCCTTGCCCGCGTCGTACGCCTGCTGCAACTCGGCAGCGCTCGGGTAATCCGCCGGCACCTGACTCACCGACTGCAAATAGTCGCGGAACACGATCTGTTCGGTGGCGGCACGGGTCTGCCGAACCACGTCAGGACGCTGCGCCCAGCCCTGGGCATCGGCCTGTTCCAGCACAGCTTTTTCAGCCAGACGTGAACGAATCCAGCGCTCCAGCGCCTCACGATTACCGCGCAGTTGCTCGCGGGTTTGCGGTGGAACAGCCGCCAGCAACGCCTGCAATTCCTCCGGCGAAACCTGTTGATTGCCTAATCTGGCGACTGCCGGTCCATTATTCGCCGCAATCACCGGCGCCGGTTGCTGGGCGGCGACCGGGTCATTGCCCGGCCGCACCACCAGCGCCACGGCCACCACCAACAGCGCCACCGCAGCGGCGCTGATTACCATGGCAGGTTTTGTCACAGCGCGACTTCCTCTTGCTCAACCTTTGGAGCCTGGGCGGCAGCAGCGTTCTGGGTGAAGTCACGCAGATAAACGATGAATTCCTGAAGCAGGCGATCCCACAGCTCCAGGTTGCCGCGCAGGTAATCGCTGCTCACGCCAGCGGCCACCACCACGTCCATTTCCATCACCAGAAACTCGCCCTGCAACGACAACCGGGCAAACCGGCGGGTCGCGTTCCACTGCTCGGCCACACCGGCCGGCAACTCACCCTGCACGCGCAATGCGCAGCTGAAGGTGAAGTCGACGTAGCTACCCTGCTCCGCCACCGCCGGGTTGCCGAAACGCACGGCATAACCGATGCCCTGGCTGGCGCTGAGCAACTGGACGATGCCGTTCTGTTCGGTCTGGTTGACGCGGTAACCGGCGGCTTGCAGTACGTCGGTCAGGGATTGCGGGGATACGTGGGAGATCAATTGAGTCATTACTTCTTCCTTGTCCATGAGTCTTTTAATCAGTGCGCGATCGCGGCTTGCGGCGCATCGAATTGAGTCTTGTACAGTTCGTCGCCAAAGCCCTGAGCCAGTTCATCGAACTTGACCCGGGCGCTGCCGGCGAAGGGCTGGCGGATTTTCATCACCTCGGCCACATCGATGTTTTCGTAGGCGGTGAGAATCTGCTTGGCCACGCCGTACATCTGCTGATTCTTGACCGAACATTGCTGCACTTGTGTGTCACGTTCAGTCAATTGCGCTTGAAGCTTAGACCGTTCTGCCTCTTTGGCACGGGCCATGACCAACAGCTCGTCATAGGCTTTCTTGAACTTGCCGGTCTGCTCGTTGCTGGCCGCGACTTGCGCCTGGGCCTGGCTGTGCAGGCTTTGCTGCTGCCCGGCAAGTTGCTCGGCGAGGCCTTTGGCCTTGGCCAGCTCCGCAGTCAACTGCTTGATTTGCGCCTGCGCAGCCTTGGTTTCGTTCTGCGCCGCCAGTTGCGCGGCGCTGGCCTGGGCCTGCTGGCTTTGCAGGGCTTGCAGCTGCTGGGTGGTGCTGCGCAACTGGGTGCGCAGGCGTTCCTCCATGCCTTCGGCACTCGCCCCGGTGGCGATCAACATCCCGAGCCCAAGCCATAAAAAGCGGATTTTCATAACCCTCTCCCGGCGCTTAGAAGCGCGTGTTGATCTCAAGCTGCATGACGTCGATGTCGAACGGCGCGCCATACACCGCCTCCGAACTCAACCAGCGGCCGGTGGCGTAGACGTTCTTCGCCAGACCGTAATTGCCGCCCAGGAAGTAGCCCTTGGCGTTGGTGCCGCCGAGGTGGAACGACGAGTCGTTGAAGCCGTCCGGCAAGGCGTCCGGCTGGATGTACTTGTAGCCGGCGAACAGGTTCCAGTCGCCCTGCTTCTTCAGCTCCAGCGCATTGCCGAGGGTGAACTGAACCATCCACGCATTGGCGCCGCTTTCGATGTTGCCGTTGCTGTCGAGGTTGTTGACCAGTTGCCCGGCCGAACGCTTGCGCATGTCGCCTTCGTCGTAGCCGAGGTTGTGGATGTAGTTGCCCTGGCTGCGCAGCTTGAAGTCTTCCGGCAGGTCGGCGTCCCACACCACGTTGAGGTCCAGCAGGTTGAACTCGGAAGCGAGACCAACGAATTGCGGCTGCGGCGTGGTGGTCGGGTTGAGCGGGTTCGGCGTGATGTCACGCAGCAGGAACACGCTGTTGCCCTTCTGCATGAACGCCGCGCGGGTGCCGTCGCTGTCGCAGCCCGGTGCGCCGGCCCACGGTTCGCAAGGGCTGGAGCGCTGGCCTTCGATGTCGTCGAAGCGGTAGTAGGCCAACGCACCTTTCAAGCGGTTGTTGCTGTTGATCGCCCATTTGGCGCCGATCTGCGCGCCGTACAGCCATTTGTTGTCGCTTTCTTCCTTGTCGAAGCCGTTGCTGGTGGTGGTGTCGTTGGTGTAGTCCACCGGGAACGCGCCGACGGTGCCGAACACGCCCCAGTCGCGGCTGAGCTTGTGGTCGAAAATCGCCGCCACACCGTCGAAGTTCAGGTCATTGGAATACAGCATGTCGGTGGACATGAACGGGTTGGCGAAGCGGCCACCGGTCAGGGTCAGTTCATCCGACGGCTTCCAGGTCAGGTAACCCTGATCGAGCCAGATGTCTTTTTTCGAGAAGCCGCCGCCGAGGTTCTGGGTGGTCGACACCGGATTGTTGTCCGAGCCGGTGCCGATGCGGATGCCGGCGGTCCATTCCGGCGAAATCACCGCTTTCATGCCCAGCCGGGCGCGCAGGCGGAACAGGTTTTCGCGGTCTTCGCGGGTGTTGAGCAACGGCGGCAACGCGGTGCTGCTGTTGGGGTTCACGTCGTACGGGCCATTGTTGTTGAGCTTGGCGAAGTCGACGATTTCGTTGCTGTTGCTGCCCGAGTAGTAGCGCGATTCGTCACGCAGGCGAATGTCGCCGTCGAAGCTGATGCGCGACGCCCAGTCCGGGAAGGTGTTGGGCGCAGCCCAGTTTTCCTGCTTGGCGGTGGCCATGACTTCAGCCTTGACCTGATCGCGGATCTGGTCGCGCACCGCAGCCGGCACGTATTGCACCCGCACATCGCCCGGTGCGGCGACCGGCCCGGCTGCCACGGCAGTGGACGCCGCAGCCTGCTTGGCCTGGGCCGCTTCGTTCTGGGCCTGGGCGATCAGTGCGTCGGCCTTGTCCTGTTTCAGAATGCCCTGCTCGACCAGCAAGCGGATCAGATTGATCGTGGCGTTCTCCGAGGGCGCAGGCGCTGCCGCGGCCTGACCGACCAGGGTCGCGATGACCATGCCGACCGCCAGGGACAATCGATTCACGTTGGAAATCATCTGCACACAACTCCTTTTCATACAGCTTTATGAATTCGGTTAACCCGGACGCCGCCCTTGCAGGGACATGCGCACAGGCAAGGTGATGGAGGCCGGTGGCCGCTCGCTCAGATGCGGCGCGTTACGCAATGCGGCCAACACCTGACTGTCGATCTCGGGGTTGCCGCTGGACTTGATCAGCTCGACCCGGGTGATCTCGCCGACGCTGCTCAGCCACACATCGGCGTGCAGCGAAAACGCGAGGTTGCGCAGGTCGGGGTTCTCGCGCAGCAGCTTCTGGAAGGTGAACGCGAGGAACTGGCTGTAGGTGCCGTTGCCCAGTCGCCCACCGCCGGAACCGGCCATGCCGCCGCCCTTGCCCGCGCCGATGTTGAAGGCGTCACTGCCGCTCTGGGCGTCGCCGTCCATTTGCATCGGGTTGGCCAGATCGTCCGCCGGCGATGGCGGTGCTTCTTCCTCGGGCTTGACCTCTTGCGGCTCGGGCGTTGGCTCGGGCTCGACGATTTTTTCCTCGACCGGGGTTTCCGGCTCCGGCGGTTTTTCCGGCGGCGGAGGTGGCGGTGGCGGCAACGGAATGATCGTCGGCACCTTCGGCGCTTCCCGGCGGATGCCGCTCATGTCGTTGGCCCACTGCCACAACAGGAATGCCGCGACGGCGCCCAGCAGCAGCCCGGCGCCCCACTTGACGTAGCGCAGTGGCGACTTCTTCACCGGCAAAGGCTCGATTGGCAGTTGTGCAGTCATCACTCAGCCCTGCGTCGGTTTGCCGGTAACGAGACCGACCTGGGACAGTTCGAGCCGGCGCAGCAGATCCAGCACTTCGATGACCTTCTGGTACTGCACCGTGGCGTCGCCGCGCACGATCACCGGGAAGTCCGGGTTCTGCGCCTTCTCGATGCGCAGGCGTTCTTCCAGCTCCGGCAACGTCACCGGGTAGGCGTCGAGGAACACCTGGCCGCCGTCGTTGACCGAAATCGCCTTGGTCTTGGCCTCGGACAGCGACACGGCGGCGCTGGCCTTGGGCAGGTTGATCTGGATCCCGGAGACCTGCGCGGTGGCGGTGAGGATGAACATCACCAGCACCACCATCAGCACGTCCACCAGTGGCGTGATGTTGATGCTGTCCACTGCGGCATCTTCGTCATCGTCGTGGGAGGCATTTACAGACGCCATGTCAGTGCTCCTCAGGCCGGTACGGAGTGGTTGGCGTGATGGCCGCGCTGGTGCGCCGCTTCACTGGACTGGCCTTCGCCGTGCATCTCCGCCAGACGGGTGATGAACTCGTCGACGAACACGCGCATGTCGGCGCTGACTTCCTTGTTGCGGGTGATCAGGCGGTTGTAGCCAAACAGCGCCGGGATCGCGACGAACAGGCCCATGGCCGTGGCCAGCAAGGCTGCGGCCATACCCGGCGCGATGGCGTTGATGTTGACGTCGCCGGCCATGGCCGTGCCGAGGAACACCACCATGATCCCCAGCACGGTGCCGAGCAGACCGATGTACGGGCCGCCGGCGATGGCGTTGGACAGGGTCGAAAGTTTCGAACTCAGTTGCTGGTTTTCCCGGGTGCGCACACCGTCCATCGAGCAACGGATGGCTTCGATGGTTGCGGCGGAAACCGACGAGGTATCGGCGCCCTGCTCGCGGCGGGTGCGGATTTCTTTCACGGCGACCAGGTACAGGCGCCACAGCGACGAGTGCTGTAGACGCTGGGCGAGTTGGGTGTCGTCGGCGAACATTTCCAGACGCGTGCCGACCTTGGCGAATTGCACGCGGAAATCTTCGTTGGCGGCGGTGACGCGGCTGAGGGTGCGGTTCTTGCGCAGCATGATGATCCACGACTGGAACATCATCAGCACCAGCACCGCGATGATCACCCAGGCGTCCACCGGCACGGCGTTGAGCAGGAAACCGAGGCTGCCGAAACCGAAGCCGGACTGTTCTTCATCGACGCCATAGGCGACCAGTTTCGACTCGGCGCCCTGGGAAGTGGCGTCGGCCAGCAACAGCGGCGCCGGACGGGCGACTTTCGACAGGCGCAGTTCGTCGATGGCGCCTACGAACGGCTGGAAAGGACCTTCGTGCAGGTCGGCGCCGATGGCCATGACCGAATTGAACGCCGGCATCGACTGAGCCAGTGCCGCGCCTTCGCGACCGTTGATGTACAGCGTCACTTTCGCGCCTTCAGCGGTCAGAGCGACGTGCTGCCATTGACCTGGATTCAGCGGTTGCGTGGCTACGGCGCGCTGGCCATCGATTTCCACAAATGGCACGCCTTGATTCACCCCGACCAGCAGGCTGTTGGTCCCCTCGCGGCGGGCCAGGATCAGTTGCTCGCCATTGGCCTGGTCCAGTCGCAGCCAGGCGCTGAAGGTGAACGCGCTGCCGGCGTTGTGCTGCAACGACGGACTGGCCGGCAACAGCAGCGGCTGACCGCTGAACTGCAAAGCCCGCCCTACTACGCCGTCAATCGCGGCGCCGGTCGCGCTCTGTGCGGTGTTGCCGTAGGCGGTGGTGTCTTTAGCCGGAGTGCCGGTGGCGCCGTCGAAGTGATAGAGCGCGGTGTAATTCGGATCGAACGTCAGCTGGCCGTTGCCGGTCGCCGGCGCCTTCTGGTTGCCGTAGTACATCCAGATGTCCTGACGCTGACCGCCCTCGACATTCGGTACGTCGACCCAGATCAGCGCCATGCCCATCAACGCGTCGAAGCTTTCGATCTGGTGGTTGAGCACGGTCTTGTCATCGGCGGCGACGAAGCGCAGGTCCGAGCCGTCCTCTTTCACGCCGTCGAAGGTGAAGTTGCCGGTGTGCAGGCGCACCAGCAGCGCGGTGCGACCGAGGGCCTGATTGATCGCGGCGCCTTGCGGCGTGGTGTCGACGGCGATCTGTTTGCGGTAATGCCAGTCGTCCTGCCACCAGGCCTGAGCCGTGGCCGGGAGCACGAAGCCCAGGCAGATCAACAACGAAAGGAAAAGGCGCTGCATGGAGGTGCTCCTTGTTAGAAAGTGGCCTGAAGGTTGAAGTGCAGGCGCGATTCCTGTTTCGAGGTGTTCGGCCCTTCGAGCAGCGGATAGCCCCAGTCGAGGCTGCCGGACAGCCATTTGCTCAGGCCGGCGCGGGTGCCGAGGCCGACACTGGCCAGGGCGTAATTGGCGTCCTGGTCCGGCAGCTCGTCGCGCAGATACAGTTGCGCGCCTTCGGCGAAGGCGTAGAAGCGCCAGTCCTGCATCCAGCCGCCGACGTACTTGGCCAGCGACGGTGTGCGCAGTTCTTCGCTGAGCAGGAAGCCGTCATCGGCGGTGCGTTCGGCCGCCAGATAACCGCGCACCGAAGTGGCGCCGCCGGCGGAGAATTGTTCGTTGGAAACCAGCGGCCCCGACGCCAGCTGGAACGCGGCTTTGCTTGCGCTCTGCCAATCGCTGTCGAAGGTCAAGGTGAAGTTGGTATCGCCCTTGAGCACGGCGAAACTCGGGTTGGCGCGGTAGCGTTTGTAGTCGAAGTCTTCGTCGGAGCTACCGTAACCGAAGATGCTGCGAGTGGCCGCGACCAGGCTCAGGCCGAGGCCAAGCTGGCTCTTTTCGCTGTAGCGATAGCCGTTGTAGGCGAAGGTGAACGGCGCGTATTTGAGCGGCACCTTGTCGCTTTCGCCGGACAGGGTCAGGCGTTCGTCGAAGTCCTTGAAGTCGATGCCGGCCGACAGCGAGTTCGACCAGTTGCCGCTGGACGGGATCGTGTAGATCGCCGCTACGCCATAGGAATGGCCCTTGCCGAGCACGTTGCTGCCGCCGATGGTGGCGACGTTGCTGTCGGACTGGTAACCGGAGAACTGCACGCTCCAGCGCTCGGTCAGCGGTGCGGTATAGGAGCCGGACCAGACCTTGGCGTTATCGGTCTCCTGCGGTGCGGTGAAGAACGTCAGGTTGACGCTGTGCCCCAACTGCCAAAGGTTGTTGTAACCAAGACTGGTGACGGTACGCAGTTTTTCGGTGTCGGCACTGTAGTCGTTGTTCAGCCCCACGCTGGCGGTCCACGGGTTCTGGTCTTCGACCTGCAAGTCCACGTCCATGGTGCCGGGGCGCTGACCTTCGCGCACCAGCGGCATCACCTGCCGGCCCGGGGTTTTGTTCAGTTGCGCCAGTTCGCCCTGGACCTTGGCGAAGTCCGGCACCTCGCCTTCCTTCAGCGCCGGGACGTTGTCGCGGATATCCAGCGGCGAATAGTGTTTGGCGCCGACCACCCGCACCCGGCCGACCTTGGTTTCGCTGACTTGCAGGTAGACGATGCCGTCGGCCACAGCCTGCTCCGGCAACTCGACGAACACCGATTGGTAGCCGCGTTCCTGATAGGCCTTCTGCAAGGCATCCCGCGCGCCTTCGATGTCGCTCAAGGCTTTTTGCGGGCCGAGGAACGGATACACCGCTTCTTCGATGGCCCGTGCATCGAGCACGGTGTTGCCGCGCACGAAGTATTCGTTGACGTCCACCAGACGCTGCGCCGCTGCGTTCCCGGCTTCATCGGCGAACGCCGGCTGCGCGCCGGCCGTCACCAGCAGCCAGCCCCACAGCGCCAGCCGTGACGTGAAAATCTGCTCCACACTACCCCCTGAATTTCGCGATGACCTGTTGGCGCTCATGCGCCTTGCGTGTGCGTCAGTTACTGGCGTTCTTGATTGCTGAAGTGCAGGCCCCGTTGTGCTTGCCCAGCCAGGTGTGCAGCAGCGCGAAGTTCAGCGAGAACTCGGGCATTTGCAGCAGCGCGCCGCAGAACACTTCACCGATGATTTTCTGGATGAGCTGCACCGCACGCGGCTCGTTGAGCAGCGTGGCGATGTCGCGACTGAGGACGTTGAAGCTCCAGACTTTCTGGTTCAGGCCCAGGCCAACGAACCAGCGGAACAGCAGGTTGTAATTGAGCTGTTCATAGAGCTGCTGCTCGCTGGGCACCGAATACAGCAGTTGCAGGAGCAGAATGTGCATGACCGTCTGCGGGGCGATCAGCATGCCGGGTTGGGCATTGAGGTCGTGCAGGAGGTCGCGGTGGGCGTCGAGCAGGTCGTCGATCTGCGGGCGCAACAGCACCAGCGAATGACCCGGCGGAATGTAGCTGGAGACCTCTTTCAAGGCGCCCTGCCAGTCATCCTGCGACACGATCCAGACCCACGGCGCGCCGTAGCGATACACCGAAACCGGCTTCTTGCGCGCGGCTTCGACGATCTTCGACAGGCGTTGATCGAGTTCCTGCATGCCCACTTTCGAGTAGCGTTCCATAGTCCCCATTGCCTCACTCCCGGCGTCCCGCCTCGGCTTGTGAAAAGCGCCCAAAGGGCCCCTCAAGCGCGTTACATAGGCATGACCGGACTGGCGATGTGCTACCGAACTTTTGTCATAAAAGCTTAATTACAGAATTGGAGTGAGATCGATCGGGCACCACAAAAACCTGTGGGAGCGAGCTTGCTCGCGAAAGCGGTGTGTCAGCCGAGTAAAGGGTGACTGACAGGACGCCTTCGCGAGCGAGCTCGCTCCCACAGGGAATGGGGTTTGTTTTTGGTCAGGAGTAGACCGGCCAGGTATCGACGATCTTGCCGCCACGCACCGCCAGCAAGTCGCCGAATTGCAGGAGGACGGCTTCAGTCTGGGTTGGTCTCAGGAACACCTGATCCTCCACAGTCAGCCCCACGGCATTCGAACCGTTGACCATCTCCTGGTTCGAACTGCGCCCGTAAACGCCATTGCTCTGCAATCCTGGCGGCGATTCGAACTCGGCCATCCAGTTACCGCCGTAGATGAAAAAAGTCTGGCGCTGGTTGGTGTCCCACCACGAAAACAGTTTCGACTTGTCATCCAGCGCCGGAATGCTCACCGCACCCGTGCTTTTCAACACCGGCGTGGCGATGTACGCGGCCGGTTCATGTTCGACCAGCGACGGCAAGTCGTAATGGGTCGGCTTGAGCATCGCCGTCCCCACCGACACTTCACTGCTCAATTTTTCGTTTTCATGCATGCGGTAACTCGGGCTGCCGGCGGTGTTCAGGCACAAGCCGTCATGCCACAGCGCCGGATACTGCTGCCGGGTGAAGTCGACGCAGCGCTGATAAATCACCATCACCTTGGCAAACAGTTCCTCGGGCGAACCGAGAATCCCCGGCACGCCCATGCCCACGAACGGGTCGTAGCCCATGAACCCGGCGAACTCCAGGTGCTGCGGGTTGGCGGCGATCAGCGTGAGCATCTGCCCGAGCACGTTCAGATCGCTGACGCCGCCGCGGTGCAGGCCGACGTCCAGCTCGATGTTGATCCGCATCCGCGTGCCCAAGCCCTGGGCCAGCGCGAGGTATTGCTGCAAGCGTTCGGGGTTGTCGATCAGCCATTGCAGTTGTTTCGCCGGGTCGAACGGGCCTCTGTGGGTCTGGTAGAAAATCTCGGCGGAACGCACCGGCAACGGCTTGCCGAGCAGAATGTCCGACTGCGGAAACGTCACCGCATCGTGATTGAGAAACGGCTGATGAAACGACATCAGCCGCTGCGTCCCTGCCCGTTGGCCGATGTAGCTGAGCAGTCCCGGCGACGGCAGCGACTTTTCCACCAGCCGCAACTGCTTGCCTGCGCGTTTGACCGAGCGCATCACCACATCGATGTTGTGATCCAGCCGATCCAGATCGATCAGCAGCACCGGGCGCATCGGGCCTTTAGTCTTGAGTTCATTGTTCAGCGCCCGGAAATATTCGCTGTAAGGCCCGCCGCGATCTCCAGGCCTCAACCATACGCCAACACCCACCAGCAAAGCGCCAACACCCAAAGTCCCGAGCACGAAATTACGTCGATTGACCGCCATCAGCTCACCCCCAAGATCGACGACAGATGCCCGTTGAGAAACTTGCCGCTCGGGTCCAGCGCCTCGCGTACCTGAATGAATTCCTGCCAGCGCGGGTACAACGTCTGCAACGTCCGGGCATTCAGCGTGTGCAATTTGCCCCAGTGCGGGCGGCCGTTGTACTTCCAGAAGATCGGCTCGACGGCGGCGAAGAAGTTGTGGTGGTCCATCTGGTAATGCTGGTGGACCGAGATCGAGCAGCTGTCGCGGCCTTCGAACATGCTCAGCGGAATGTCATCGGCCTTGACGTAGCGGTACTCGATGGGAAACCAGGTACGCAGGTCCTTGTCGCGGATCAGCTTGAGAATCTCCCGCAGGCAGGCCGGGCCGTGTTCGGCGGGCACCGAATATTCCATTTCGTTGAAGCGCACAGTGCGCACGTTGGCGTAGATGTCGAACGAGTCGCCGACCCGGTCATCGAAACTCGCCAGATGCCGCAGGCTGTTGAGCAGCGAACTGCGCAGGTTCGGGAAATCGCTGCCGTACTTGTCGATCTTCTCGATCAGGGTCACGAACTCGTTGCCGCCCTCCTCTTCGGGCGGGATCGGTGGCGTGGGCGGGTCGGTGGTTTCGTTGAGGGCGATCGACAAGGCGTAGTCTGAATGGGTGACGACCAGCATTTCCCAGTGCTGGTTTTCGCGGGTGTTCTTGTCCAGGTCTTCGAGCAGTTCTTCGGTTTTGGCGATCCACTGGGTTTCCCGCAGGCGATAGGCCGGGCGGTTTTGCAGGCGGATTTTGGTGGCCACGCCGAGTGCGCCGAGTGACACCCGGGCGGCGTTGAATACCTCGGGATGACGCTGGCTGTCGCAGTCCAGCACCTCGCCGCTGGCGGTCACCAGTTGCATCCCGCAGACGTGTGCGGAATAGGACTGAAAGGTTTTGCCGGTGCCGTGGGTCGAGGTGGAAATGGCCCCGGCGAGGGTCTGGTAGTCGATGTCGGCCATGTTCTGCAGCGCCTGGCCGATGTCTTTGAGCGGCGTGCCCATGCGCGACATCGGCGTACCGGCGGCGAATTCGGCTTGCAGGGTTTTCGGGTCGTGGTCGAGCAGACCGTTGAAGTAGCTCAGCGACAGCAACGTGCCGTCGGTAGGCACCAGCGCGCTGAAGGAATGCGCCGAGCCGACCGGACGAATCTTGCCGGGGGCCTGCTGAATGATCGTCGTCAGTTCGTCCAGATTCTTTGGTGCCACCCGCGCCGCCGGCAGGCAACTCTGCCCGCCCGACCAGTTGCGCCAGGGAATCAGTCGCGGTGCGCGCATCAACTGGCCCAGCGCCGGATTGGAAGCCAGCGCGCTGAACGCACCGACGATGCTTGCCCGGTGCAAAAACTGCCGGCGTGTCAGATCTATCGGCATGCCAGGATCCTTATTGTGGGAGCGGCTGATCGGCCATGAAGCCGATCAACTGAAGGAATTGTTCTTCCGAGCACTCGACGCACTGGCCCATCGGCGGCATGCCGTTGTAGCCATTGATGGCGTGGTCGAGCAGCGTGTCGGCGCCCTGCTGGATGCGCGGCTCCCAGGCCTTGCGATCACCGGTCAGCGGCGCATTCGCGGCGGGGTTGGCGTGACAGAGCTGGCAGCTGTTGGCGTAGATCTGCGCCAGCGCCGGGTCGGAAGGCACGGCGCTACGGGCGATGCCGGATGAAGTCGGGGGTCTGGCGTCTTCGCCGCAACCGGCCAGTGCAACGGCCAGCATCAGCAGCCAGGTGAATCGGGATGCCCGCATAAAGATCCTCGCGTGAGGTGCCGCTTATTGTTGTGATCACACCTTAAGGCAGCGACGGCGGCGGGTTGAGGGCATTGCGGGCCAGTGAAGGGGGCATCCGGGGACAGTCAGGACTCGGCTCGGGACCGGGTACAAACACAAAACTCTGTCGAGGCTGATGTTGCCAGCCCTCTGCTCTGCGCCTTTGCGTGACATTCCCGTGACATTTGCGGGTTTAAATTTCAGTGAATTCAGGCGTATAACCTGTAAAGCCTTTTCCAATCGGCCCGCCGACATCTTCTACGGGGTAGCGACATGACCACAGCAAACATCCTTGGCAACCTGTTCCCTTCTGTCAGCGACATCCCGGAAAAATACCGCCTCGACGGCCAGGTCGAGCAACGCGAATACCTGGTCGATGGCGAGTTGCGCCGCTGGGACGGCCCGCTCGCCACCGTGCGCAGCCCGGTCTATCTGCATGGCGACAACGGCGATGAACAAGTGATCCTCGGCAGCACGCCGCTGCTGGATGCCGACACCGCCCTCACCGCCCTCGACGCCGCCGTGCGCGCCTACGACCGGGGCCAGGGCCTGTGGCCGACCATGCGCGTGGCCGAACGCATCCAGCATGTCGAGGCCTTCCTCGGGCGCATGCGCCAGCAGCGCGACGCCGTGGTGAAGCTGCTGATGTGGGAAATCGGCAAGAACCTGAAGGACTCGGAAAAAGAGTTCGACCGCACCTGCGACTACATCGTCGACACCATCAATGCGCTGAAAGAACTCGACCGCCGCTCCAGTCGTTTCGAGCTGGAACAGGACACCCTCGGCCAGATCCGCCGCGTACCGCTCGGCGTGGCGCTGTGCATGGGCCCTTACAACTATCCGTTGAACGAGACGTTCACCACGCTGATTCCGGCGCTGATCATGGGCAACACCGTGGTGTTCAAACCGGCCAAGCTCGGCGTGCTGCTGATCCGTCCTTTGCTTGAAGCCTTCCGCGACAGCTTCCCGACCGGCGTGATCAACGTGATCTACGGCAGCGGCCGCGAGACCGTCAGCGCGCTGATGGCCAGCGGCAAGATCGATATCTTCGCCTTCATCGGCACCAACAAGGCCGCCAGCGACCTGAAGAAACTGCACCCGAAACCGCACCGCTTGCGTGCCGCGCTGGGGCTGGATGCGAAGAACCCGGGCATCGTCCTGCCGGAAGTCGATCTGGATAACGCGGTGAGCGAAGCGGTTACCGGTTCCCTTTCGTTCAACGGCCAGCGCTGCACGGCGTTGAAAATCCTGTTCGTGCATGAAGATGTGGTGGACAGCTTCATCGAGAAATTCAACGCCAAACTGGCCAGCCTCAAACCGGGCATGCCGTGGGACAGCGGGGTTTCGCTGACGCCGCTGCCGGAGTCGGGCAAGGTCGATTATCTGCACGGGCTGGTGGCTGACGCGCAGAGCAAAGGCGCCCAGGTGGTCAACCCGAATGGCGGCGAAGCGCGGGCCTCGTTCTTCTATCCGGCGGTGCTGTACCCGGTGACACCGCAGATGCGCGTGTATCAGGAAGAGCAGTTCGGCCCGGTGGTGCCGATCGTGCCGTACCGTCACCTCGATACCGTGATCGACTACGTGCTGGAATCGGACTTTGGCCAGCAGTTGAGCATCTTCGGCACCAACCCGGTGGCGGTCGGCCGCCTGGTCGACACCTTCGCCAACCAGGTCGGGCGGATCAACCTCAACGCCCAGTGCCAGCGCGGCCCGGACACTTACCCGTTCAACGGGCGCAAGAACTCCGCCGAGGGCACGCTGTCGGTACACGATGCGCTGCGGGTGTTTTCGATCCGTACGCTGGTAGCGACCAAGTTCCAGGAACCCAACAAGGACCTGATCAGCGAGATCATTCGCGGGCGCGATTCGAATTTCATCGCCACCGACTACATCTTCTGAGGAGGAATCAGCGCTGAGCACTTTCAGCCCCCACCGCTGGCCGCCGCTGTTGCGGCGGATCCTGCGGCCGTTGCTCGACCCGTATCGACGTTATCGCCATGCACGCACGATTCACGCGGTGCGGGTGGCGCTGGGGTTGCTGGCGACGATCCTGCTGACCACCGGCATCAATCTGCCCCACGGCGAATGGGCGTCGGTGACCATGCTGGTGGTGATCGGCGGCTTGCAGCATCACGGCAACATCGGCAAGAAAGCCGCCGAACGCGCTACCGGCACCTTGATCGGCGCCGGCGTCGGTTTGCTGATAGTGGCGCAACAGGCATGGCTGGGCCTGCCATGGCTGACCTATTTTGCGATGGCGGTGGTGTGCGGATTCTTCTCGTATCACGCCATCGGCAAGGGCGGCTACACCGCCCTGCTCTCGGCCATCACCGTGTTCATCGTCGCCGGGCATGGCGACAACCCGATCACCGACGGGCTGTGGCGCGGGGTCGATATCCTGATCGGTATCGCCCTGGCCCTGGCCTTTTCCTTCGCCCTGCCGCTGTACGCGGTGTACTCGTGGCGCTACAACCTGGCCGACGCGCTGCGCGATTGCGCCACTGTGTACGGGCGGATCATCGGCGGCCAACCGGTGACCGCCGACGAACACTTGAAGTTGATGAACCGGCTGAACGCGGCGATGGTGCAATTGCGTTCGCTGATGCCGTCGGTGTCCAAGGAAGTCAAAGTCTCGATGACCGAACTGGACGCGATCCAGCGCAACCTGCGCATGTGCATCAGCACCCTGGAAATCCTCGGCAACATCCGCCCGGACGCCAACGACCCCGACGCCATGGCGCACCTGCAAGCGGCGCTCAAGGCCGAGCACCGGCATATTCGCGTGCAATTGATCGGCATGGCCCGGGCGTTGAAAACCGGTGCGTCCGGTCGATTGGGGCGTCCGGTGGAGTTGCCGGACGCCAGCCTCGATACGCCGGTCTATAGCCCGCTGGATGGCTACCGTTTGCTGACACGGCAACTGGCGGCCAACGTCGGTGAGATGCGCCAGCGCCTTGCGAAGACTGCGCCGCGCTGGAACATCTGAGGTTTACTG
Source organism: Pseudomonas sp. GM25 (assembly GCF_000282255.1). NCBI lineage: Bacteria > Pseudomonadati > Pseudomonadota > Gammaproteobacteria > Pseudomonadales > Pseudomonadaceae > Pseudomonas > Pseudomonas sp. GM25. Next base: position 62,466 of record NZ_AKJQ01000038.1, read on the forward strand.
CGCGGCCAGGCGCCGCGCCTTCAGGCCCCAACCTTGTTGCATGCCCGCAGCGGCCAACAGGATCGCTGCCACGCCGATCCATTGCAGGGTTTGCAGTTGGTGGCCGAAGGCAAACCAGTCAACGAAAATCGCCGCAATCGGGTAGATGAACGAGAGAGCGCCGGTCAGTGCGGTCGGCAATTTCTGGATCGCGCCGTAGAGCAGCACGTACATCAGACCGGTGTGGACGATGCCCAGCGTCACCAGACTGGCCCAGGCACTCGGTGCCTCGGGCATCGCTGAAAAATGCGCGAATGGCGCGAGCAGCAACACCCCGGTGCAGACCTGGATCAGCGCAATCAGATGCGGCGGCGTGCCGGTCAGGCGCTTGATGATCAACGCGGCGATGGCGTAAAGAAACGCCGCCCCCAGCGCCAGCGCGATCCCCGTCAGGTAATCATTGCCGCCCTCGCCCTGCCCGCGGTGGGCACTGACGATGGCCAGCATTCCCATGAAAGAAATCGCCAGCCAGAACAGCTTCTGCAGGGTGATCTTCTCGCCGAGAAACAGCGCCGCCAAACCCACCAACATGAACGGCTGCACGTTGTACACCGCCGTGCCGATGGCGATCGAGGCCCGTGAGTAGGAGGCGAACAGCAGCACCCAGTTGCCGACGATTGCCACCCCGCTGAGCACCGCGAGCAGAAACGTGGTGCGGGTCAGGATGCCCGGCCGCAGGAACCCGAACGCGGTGCAAATCAGCAGCAAGGTCCCGGCGCCGAACACGCAGCGCCAGAACACCACGTCCAGCACCGGTTGCCCGGACACCAGCACAAACCAGCCAATCGTCCCGGATATCAGCATGGCGGCGGTCATCTCAAATGAGCCGCGACGGATTGTTTTGTCCATCATCAATCTCCTTAATGTGTGGCAAAAGTATGCCAAGCGCGACCGGGGCTTCTCCAGCGCAAAAAGCAGGCTAAACTCGATTTCTGCCTTTTTTATCAAGGGTGATTTGCGTCATTCGCCTAATGCGGGAGTTATTTGTATGACCGACGATATCGACCAGATCCTGATCGGGGCCTTGATGGAGGATTCGCGGCGCTCGCTCAAGGCGCTGGCGCAGATCAGCGGGTTGTCCTCGCCGAGCGTGGCCGAGCGTTTGCGCCGGCTGGAAGAACGCGGTGTGCTCAAGGGCTACACCGTGGAGATCGATCCCAAATGCTTCGGTTATCAGTTGCAGGCGATCGTCCGGGTGCGGCCATTGCCGGGGCAGTTGCAGGAAGTCGAGCGGCAGATTATGTCGATTCCGGAGTTCACCGAGTGCGACAAGGTCACCGGCGAGGACTGCTTTATCGCCCGCCTGCATGTGCGCTCGATGGAACAGCTGGATACCCTGCTTGATCGGCTGAATACGCTGGCGGAAACCAATACTGCGATCGTCAAGAAGACGCCGGTGAAACGTCGATTGCCGCCGATGGCCTAAGCGGCGTAAATTGAGTTTTTTCCGGCGAAGGATTGGCGGTATGAAAATTCAGGCAATGATGCTGACGGTGTTGATGCTGTCCGGGTGCGGAACGGTGCAGACCGTGGCATTCAGTGACAAGCATTCCACGGAGCAGTTGAAAGCGAACAAATCCTACTGCGGCGCTGTACCGCGTATCTACAGTGGCGTGACGTACGACTTCTGCATGCTGCACGCCGAAAAACCGGATGACGTCGATGCGTTCAACTACAAGAACGCGACGCCGGGTTTGCTGGTCGATGCGGCCGTGTCGGGAGTGCTCGATACGTTGCTGTTGCCTTACACGATCTACAAGCAACAGGCCGATGGCAGCATCGTGATCAATTGATCGCCTGCTCGCTTTTTCGCAGGCAACAAAAAACCCGCTTTCGCGGGTTTTCTGTTTATTGCGGTGCAGCGATCAGTCGTCGCGGCTCATGATGCCGAAGATCTGCAACAGGCTGACGAACAGGTTGTAGATCGATACATACAGGCTGATGGTCGCCATGATGTAGTTGCGCTCGCCGCCGTGGATGATGGCGCTGGTCTGGAACAGGATGCAGACCGACGAGAACAGCACGAAACCTGCGCTGATCGCCAGTTGCAGGCCGCTGATCTGGAAGAACATGCTTGCCAGCGTCGCGCCCAGCAGGACGAAGAAACCGGCGGTGATGAAACCACCGAGGAAGCTCATGTCCTTGCGGGTGATCAGCACGTAAGCCGACAGACCACCGAACACCAGTGCGGTCATCGCGAACGCGGAGCTGACCACTTCAGCGCCGCCTTGCATGCCCAGGTAACGGTTGAGGATCGGGCCGAGCAGGAAACCCATGAAACCGGTCAGGGCAAACGCCGACACCAGGCCCCAGGCGGAATCACGAAGCTTGTTGGTGAGGAAGAACAGCCCGTAGAAACCGATCAGCACCACGAAAATATTCGGGTAGCCGACCCGCATCTGCTGGGCCACGAACGCCATCACACCGCTGAATGCGAGGGTGAGCGCCAGTAGACCGTAAGTGTTGCGCAGGACGCGGCTAACCTCTAGCTGCTCAGCCTGCACGCTGTTGTGAACTGCGTAATCCTGTTCGCGCATGGCGACACTCCTGTTGGTTTGAAACGTTCAGTCGCAAAGATCATAACAGACGCTCTGTAACAAGCCATGCACAGAGTTTGACAGTGTGTTTCATTCAGGTATTATGGCGCCCGCAACGCAACGGAGGTGTGGCCGAGTGGTTTAAGGCAACGGTCTTGAAAACCGTCGACTGTAACAGGTCCATGAGTTCGAATCCCATCGCCTCCGCCATATTTAGTACTTCAAAAGCCCTGATTATTCAGGGCTTTGTCGTTTCTGGCTTCCAGGAATTTTACTCCTCTCCCTCAGGATGGTTTGCGCATCTTTTCGGTCACTTCCGCACCCCCTGCTCTTCCGACAAGGCGGCGCCCCCCCCCAAAAAAAAATTAGTTGTCTCCACCTCGCAACTGAGGGAGGCAGCTGTCTTCAACATGCAGTTTTCAGTCAAAAGCCGACAGTCCCAAAATCAAGCGTTCTGACGTCCGAAACCTGACGATTGTGTTCGGAATGTAGAAAAGTCTTTCCCTGATTCACTCCTGTTTCCACAAAACCCTCAAGCCTAAAGTTCGTCCTGCTAGCAAGATCAAACTTACTTCAGGAAATCTCATCATGAAAACTGCAATGATCATCGTCGCACTCTTGGGCTTCAGCTCTGTGGTAGCGGCACAGGACGGTACTGCCAAGAATCAACAGGTCGAGCAATATGGCTACGGCACCCACCTTGATGTCGCCAAGGTCATCTCTGAAGACCCGGTGCCGGATATTTGTGCAGTCGTACCGACACACATGACCTACCAGGATTCGCAAGGCAAACAACACGTACTGGCCTATAACGTCATGGGCCGCTGCAGCCAGGGCTAAGTAACCTGTTCGCCGATCATTGCGCCTCGGGAAGATGCTTCATCGAGGCGCAAATACCTTTCTGCCCCGCAGTGTTTCAACCGATAAGTGCTTTGGCCGTGGCTGCCAGCTGACTGCCAACCTGATCTTTCAACGTTTCGATGAAACGCGTGATTTTTGCATCGACGAACTGTCGCGAGGTATAGACGGCATACACGTTACGCTCGTAGGTATGGTAGTCAGGCAAAACCCGCACCAGCTTGCCGGAGCGCAGGTCGTCGATGGCCGTGAACCCGGCCAGCAAGCCAATCCCGGCACCCTCTCGAATGGCAAGCGCCATCGCATCCATATCGTTGACGCTGAAACTCGGCCCTGTCGGGATAAATGTCGCGTCCCCCGCCTTGCTTTTGAGCTGCCACTCATCCCGCGCATAGTCCACCGTACCCAGCAGCAAACACTGGTGATCACGCAGATCTTCAGGCGTCTCAAGAGGCGCATGCCGGGCAAGGTAGTCTGGCGACGCCACCAGAACACAGTGGCTGACACCGATCTTTTGGCTGACGTACGCGGAATCGGGCAGCGCTCGGGCGATCAGAATCGAGACATCCAGTTGGTCTTCCAGCAGGTTTGGCATTCGTTGCGAAAGCAGTAAATCCACGGACACCTCCGGGAATTGCTGGCGGTACTCCAGCACGGCCCGCGTGACCAGATGCCGAGCCAGCCCGGGAACGCAATGCACCCGCAGTGTTCCCCGAGGCTCCAGCGCCGCATTGCTGGCTTCGGCTTCGGCACTTTCCAGATCAGCCAGAATTTTCGTGCAGCGCTCATAGAACCGTCGCCCCGCATCGGTGACCGACAGGCGCCGCGTCGAGCGCTGCAACAGTCGTGCGTCGAGCACGTTTTCAAGCGCAGATACAGCACGCGATACGTTACCGACCGTGGAGTCCAGATGATTGGCCACGGCCGTGAAACTGCCCATCTCGACAACCTTTATGTACACCGACATGTTCGAAAGCTTATCCATCACGACCTTCCTGTAGATCTGGCGCTCACCCGTGATACCGCTTTTTTCAGGATGCTACACGGTCGGCCCGCAGCCCGATATTACCTCTGCGGACAACAATGATTCCCTTTGGCCCGACTAAATCAACGGGCCCTCCTTCCATAGACTTGGTTGCACAAGCTTCCTGATCTGGCTTTGCAGCACAGCCAATCAGGCACCGAGCTTCATACGAATCTCACAACCAACTGAAGGCCACATCATGAAGACTTCCTACGATCCGCTTTATCTTTTCATCGGTGGTGAATGGCTCAACGCCGAAGGGCGCGAGACTGTCGCCGTCGTTAACCCGGCAACCGGCCGGGAAATCGGACGCGTCCCACTCTCCACCGCAGACGATCTTGATCACGCCCTGGCAGTGACTCGACTGAGCTTCGAGCAGTGGCGCCAGACCGTACCCGACAAACGCGCAAAAATTCTAAAACGTGCCGCCGACCTGATCCTCGAACGTGCACCGCAGATTGCTGCGCAGATGACCCTGGAGGAAGGCAAACCGCTGGGTGAAAGCCTGGATGAAGTGACCCGCGCGGCGGAGTATTTCGAATGGTTCGCCGAAAGTGCCCGGCGAATCGATGGCCGTGTGGTCCCGGCCAATCGACCAGGCGTGCTGCAACTGGTCAAACGCCAGGCCATCGGCCCGGTGGCCGCATTCACGCCCTGGAATTTCCCGGCCATCACCCCGGCACGCAAACTCGCGGCAGCGCTGGCTGCGGGTTGCAGCGTCATTCTCAAGCCAGGTGAAGAAAGCCCCTCCACAGCGCTGGCCCTGGCGCGTGCACTCGACGATGCAGGATTGCCCAAGGGTGTGCTGCAAGTGGTCTTTGGCGTACCGGATCAAGTGTCCAGCCATCTGATCGCCTCGCCGATCATTCGCAAAGTGACGTTCACCGGTTCGGTGCCCATCGGGCGCCTGCTCTCTGCACGAGCGGCTGAAGGCGTGAAGCCCATCACCCTCGAACTGGGTGGGCACGGACCGGTTCTGGTATTCGAAGATGCCGACATTGAAAAAGCCGCCATCGAAGGTGTCGCCAATCGGTTTCGCGGGACCGGGCAAGTGTGCATTTCATCCACTCGGTTTCTGATCCAGCGTGGTGCCTATCAAGCCTTCGTTGATCACTTTGTCGCTGCGACCCAGGCCCTGCGGATCGGCGACGGCTTGCATCCTGACACCCAGGTCGGACCGTTGGCCAACCCGAGGCAATTGGCAAAGATGGAAGAACTGGTGGCCGATGCCGTCGAAAAAGGTGCGCGGGTATTGGTCGGTGGTGAAGCCTTGTCAGGCGAAGGCTACTTCTTCCAACCCACGGTTCTGGCGGATGTGCCGATGGATGCCCGCGTGATGCACGAAGAGCCTTTCGGCCCTATCGCCGTGCTGATGCCGTTCGATGAACTGGCAGATGGTTTGAAAGAAGCCAACCGCCTGCCCTACGGCCTCTCTGCCTATGCGTTCACCACCAGCGCTCGCACGGCCATTGACGTCGCGGACGGATTGGAGGCCGGGATGATCGGGATCAACCAATACCGCATCGTCGCTACCGAGCTCCCCTTCGGCGGGATGAAAGAAAGCGGTCACGGCTCCGAAGGTGGCATTGAAGGTATCGAGCACTATCTCACCCACAAATTCATCAGCCAGGTTTAAGGAGTTCGCCCATGTCCAGGATCAATTTCAGCAGTCCTCGCGAAGCCGCGCGCGCGTTCACGCCAAAGCTGGCGCAATTCGTCGACTCGACGCTTTATCCGCAAATCTGGAGCGATCCCGCGCTGTCCCCGCGCGACCGTAGCCTGATCACCGTGGCGGCATTGATTGCCGCTGGTCACTCGGAAGAGTTGCCTGCCCACTTACGCCGCGCGGCTGGCAACGGTGTAACCCAAGGCGAACTGGCGGCAGCGATCACGCACCTGGCTTTCTATGTGGGCTTCCCTGGCGCCATCACTGCTTCTGCTATTGCCAACGCCACGTTCAGCGAAACGGAGAACAACTGAATGAAAGCCATCAACATCAGACAATTCGGTGCGCCAGACGTCCTTGAACTCGTCGAAGTCGCCAATCCTGAAGTGCGGCCTGACGACCTGCTGGTACGTGTCTATGCCGCCGGGGTGAACCGTGCGGATCTGACGCATCGAACCGGTGGGTACGGCCATCCGAATTTCGGCGACTCGCTGATCATCGGCCTGGAAATCGCCGGCGAAGTGATCGGGAAAGGTAGCGCGGTGACGGGGTTCGAAGCAGGTGATCGAATCATGGGCGTGGTCGGAGGCGGTGCCTACGCCGAACTGGCACGCATCGATTACCGCATGGCCATGCACATCCCGGCGCAGCTTGACTATGTACACGCGGCGGCTATTCCAGAGGTCTTCGTCACGGCCCATGAAGCGATGATGCATCTGGCTCGGCTCAAGGCCGGCGATTCAGTGTTGATTCATGCGGCCGCCGGCGGCGTCGGGTCTGCCGCGGTGCAGCTGGCTTATGCCACGGGTGCCACGGTGTATGCGACGGCCGAAGGCAGCAAGTTGGCGCGTGTCGAGCATTTGGGCGCTGACGTGGCGATCGACTACAAGACGCAGGATTTCGCTGACGTAATCGCCGCCAAAACCCAGGGTCGCGGCGTCGATGTCATCATCGACTTTATCGGGGCGCCCTATTTCGCACGCAACATCGCATCCCTTGCAAAGGGCGGTCGCCTGGTTCAGGTGGGCATCCTCGGCGCAGGCGGCAACGTGACCGTAGCGCTGGAGGACATTCTTTACCGCCATTTGCAAATCATCGGTACGGTGATGAAGTCGCGTACGCAGCCGGAGAAGCACGACATGATCAAGCGCTTCCGCGAGCACTGGCTTGATCGCTTTGAAGGGGCCGGAAGCCTTGAGCCTGTCGTCGATAGCACGTTTGCGTTATCACGGGCTGCCGATGCTCACCGCCGAATGGAGTCTTCCGAGAACGTCGGGAAAATCATTCTGACGATGCAGCCTGAAGACTTGCTTTGAGTCTGGCCAAAACGGGGTGAAGACGCCTCCTGGAAAAATCGGCAAGACTATTTTGCTAACATCGCGCGCTCCAGCCCAATTGCACGAAGTAAACCGCAGGTATTTACATGTTCGACAGAAGCGATTTCGATCAACTATCGAGTGACCAGCAGATTTGTAGTGCTGCACGAAGTGAATATCGCGGTCTCTACTACGTCACCTATCCAAACGACGCCTTTCGATATTCTGAGTCGCAGGAGACCATCAGAATAACTCGCGCACCCAAACGGCATGGTGAAGACGGACTGAAATTCTGGCTCCAGGCGGAGTACCTGGATTGGCGACCTGAAAGTGACAGCCGTTTCCCGCAACACGTATCCGACGCCAAGTTTGAGAAAATCCCGGAAGCTGTTTTCAATCAGATGATTGTGGATCGGACGATTGATTTGATTGCTCCGCTCAAGCAACCGCTGCATGAGCCGACAGGTTTTGTCGGAGCGTTGTTGATGTACTCAATGAAGACGGATTTCATCGTTTCACTGTTCGCGGAGTATGAAGACGAGTACATCCATTTCCACTGGTACACGATTTCATAAGCTATGGCACCAAGGGCTCACGCGGACGTTTCCGGGGTTTGGAAATGACGAGCCAATAGCGCCAGGCTGTTCACGTGCGCGGACAAAGAGGCCCGCCAGAACGGGCCTCGATTTCCTGCATTTATCGCTACATCGGTTTGACTATTGCAGCCCGCGCCCTGGCGTCGGGACCGATCTTGAACCAGATCGAGTACATCGCGGGCAGGAACACCAGCGTCATGACGGTGCCGACGAGCGTACCGCCAATCAGGGTATAGGCCAACGTCCCCCAGAACACCGAGTGTGTCAGGGGAATGAACGCCAGGATCGCCGCCAGGGCTGTCAACAGTACCGGTCGCGCACGTTGCACCGTGGCTTCGACGACAGCGTGAAACGGATCCAGCCCTTCTTGCACGTTGTGATGGATCTGACCGATCAAAATCAGCGTATTGCGCATCAGGATCCCCGACAGTGCAATCAACCCGACCAACGCATTGATGCCAAACGGCTGATTGAAAATGAGCAGTGTCGGCACCACGCCAATCAAGCCCAACGGCGAGGTCAGGAACACCATGATCATCGCCGAGATCGAACGGACCTGCACAATGATGATGACCAGGGTCATGGCGATCATGATCGGCAACAACGGCAGGATCGCCTTGCCGGCCTTGCCGGACTCTTCGATCGCACCCGCCTGCTCGATCCGGTAACCGGAAGGCAGTTTCTCGATGATCGGCTGCAGTTGCTTCAGCAGCGCACTGGAAACGTCCGGTGGCTGCAAGTCTTCGGCAATGTCGCCGCGCACGGTGATGGTCGGGGTGCGATCACGCCGGCGCAGGATCGGATCCTCCATGCGCACATCGACCTCGCCTATCTGCGACAACGGGACACGCTGCCCCGCCGCACCGACCAAGGTGAAGCCTTCGATTTGCTGAGGATCGAGCCGGATATCGCCCGCTGCCCGCCCCATGACCTGCACAGAACGAATGTCCTCACGCACCGCCGTGATCGGTACTCCGCTGAGCAGGAACTGCAACTGCTGTGCAACCGCAGTCGATGTCAGCCCCACTGCCTGCAGACGATCCTGATCCAAATTGAAATGCAACGACGGAGACAGCGGACCCCAATCAGTGTTCACGGTTCTCATCATCGGGCTGTCCTGCATCACGCCCCGCACCTGCTCGGCGATCACCCGCAACTTGGCCGGATCAGGCCCCATCACCCGGTAGGCCACCGGAAACGGCGAGTAAGGACCAAACACGATTTGAGTTGCCCTGAGACGCGCCTCCGGGGCGAGCCCTTGAGCGACCGCGTCACGAAAACGCAACTTGAGGGTTTCCCGTGCTTCCTGACTGTCGGTCAGTACAACGATCTTGGCGAACGACGGATCGGGCAGTTCCGGCGCCATCGCCAGAAAGAAACGCGGCGCCCCTTGGCCGATATAGGCCGTGACGATTTTTGCCTCATCCTGCTGGCGCAGCCAGGCTTCGACCTTGGCGGCCGTGGCGCTGGTCTGCTCGATGGAGGTGCCGTAGGGCATTTGCACCTCGATCATGACTTCGGGACGGTCTGAGGTCGGGAAGAACTGTTTCTTCACCAGGCCCATGCCTGCCGCCGCCACGAAGAACAGTCCGATAACCATGCCCGCGACCAGCCATTTGCGCGCAATGACCCGAGTCAGAATCCGACGGAAGCGGTTGTATCGCGGCGTGTTGTAGATCGCCGCATGTCCACCGTCCACCGCCTTGATATCCGGCAACAGTTTCACGCCCAGATAAGGGGTGAACGCCACTGCCACGACCCACGAAGCGATGAGAGCTATGCCAACGATCCAGAACATGTTGCTGGTGTATTCGCCGGCCGTGGACTGAGCAAAACCGTTCGGCAAAAAACCGATCGCCGTCACCAGGGTTCCGGACAGCATCGGCGCCGCCGTGTGGCTCCAGGCATAGGCAGAGGCCTTGATGCGATCGTAGCCCTCCTCCATTTTCACCACCATCATTTCAATGGCGATGATCGCGTCATCGACCAGCAGCCCGAGCGCCAGAATCAACGACCCCAGGGTAATACGGTCAAAGTTTTTGCCGGTGGCTGCCATCACCACAAACACGATCGCCAGGGTCAAAGGCACGGCGGCGGCGACCACCACGCCGACACGCCAGCCCATGCTGAGAAAGCAGACGAGCATGACCACCAGCAGCGCGACGAAGAATTTGACCATGAACTCGCCGACGGCAGAGTCGATATTCACAGCCTGGTCGGTGACCTTCGAGAGGCTCATGCCCAGTGGCATTTCCTCATTGATCCTTGCGGTCTCGGCATCCAGCGCCTTGCCCAGATCAAGGCCGTTCCAGCCCTCACGCATCACCACTCCGAGCAACAGCGCCTCTTCGCCGTTATTGCGCACCAGAAAGGTGGCCGGGTCTTCGTAACCGCGTTCGACCGTCGCCACATCAGACAACTTGAGTGTCCGCCCCTGCACGATCACAGGGGTGTCGCGGATTTTTTGCAGCTTGTCGAACGCACCATCGAGGCGCAGAAAAACCTGTGGCCCGCTGGTGTCGATTGATCCGGCCGGGGTCAGTGCGTTCTGACTGTTCAGCGCGGCGAAGATGTCCTGCGGTGACAAGCCCAGGGTCGCCAACCGGTCATGCGAAAAGGAAACAAATATTCGTTCGGCTTGTTCGCCGATGATGTTGACCTTCTTCACCCCCGGCACATGCAACAGGCGCTGGCGCATGGACTCCGCATCGCGGACCAGCAGACGTTGCGGCTCGCCCTTGGCTTTCAGGGCGAACAGCGCAAAGGTCACGTCCGAATACTCGTCGTTGATCATCGGCCCGATGACGCCCGCCGGCAACTTGATCGCTTCATCGTCGAGTTTTTTACGCGCCTGATAGAACTCCTCCTGCACTTGCGCAGGCGGCGTGCTATTGAGCAACGAGACCATCGTGAAAGCGAGCCCTGGCCGCGTATAGGTTTCCGAGCGGTCGTACCATTTGAGTTCTTGCAGGCGCTTTTCCAGTGGCTCCGCGACCTGATCCTGCATCTCCTGTGCGGTCGCCCCCGGCCACGCCGTGATGACGGTCAACTGCTTGACCGTAAACGGAGGATCTTCGGCACGCCCCAACTGGAAGAACGCCAGGATGCCGGCAACGGCGATCAGGAAAATCAGAAAGACCGTAATCGAACGCTCGCGAACGGCGATGGCTGAAAGGTTGAATCGGCCCTCGCTCATGGACGACTCCCGGCAACGATCGTCGCATCAGGCACGGGCATTCTTACTGCTTCACCTTCGCGCAACAGGTGAGCGCCCAGCGCAACAATCTGTTCGCCGACCCGGAGATCGCCGGCTACTCGGGCCGAATCGTCGCTCAACCCCAGCACCTGAACCGGTCGCCAGGTCACGGTTGGCGGTGTACCGGCGATGACCCACACGCCAGGACCTTGACCCGCGTCATAAAGCGCGGCGATGGGCACTTGTAACGACGCGCCAGGTGTCGAACCCTCGGCGATTCTGATGGTGACAGTCGAACCTATCGGCGCATTGGCCAGCGCGCCTTCGAGTACATAGCGGGCCTCGAACGTACGCGTCGTGCGGTCCGCCGAATCCGAAAGCAACCTCAGTTTCGCGGTAACAGCCCCCGAAGCGTCGCCGTATCGCGTGGCTTGAGCGGTGGATCCTGCTGCGGGACGCAACGTCTCGGGCAAGTGCACGATGGCCTCGCGCTGCCCTGCCCGCGCCAGTCGAACCACCGGTTGTCCAGGGCTGACGACTTGTCCGGGTTCGGCGAGTGTTTCCACCACAACGCCGTCGGCATCGGCGACCAGCACCGCATAACCGGAAGCGTTGCGGGCTACGTCCGCTTGCGCTTCAGCAGCGCTGAGTTGCGCCTTGGCGGTATCTGCGGCGGCTTTGATCTGATCGTAGGCCGATGCGGAAATGGCGCCGGCGCTGACCAGAGTGCGATAGCGGGCTTCGTCATCGGCTGTCTGCCTGGCCCGGGCCCGGGCGGCGGTGACCGACTCCTGCTGCGCGCGTGCCTGCAACCCCAGGTCGATGGGGTCGAGCCGCATCAGCGGCTGACCGCGTTTGACGCTCTGCCCCGTGTCAACCAGACGCTCGAGCACCTTGCCCGAAACGCGAAACCCCAGATCGCCCTGAATGCGCGCCGTCACCACTCCCGTGAAGGTGCGAGAACCGTCAGCCGCAGCCTGAACGGCGGTGAACCTGACCAGAGGCGCCTGTGTGCGCGGGTCTGCAACGGATGAGGAATCACCGCACGCCGCCAGGGCGAGTGGCAACAGGCATGCGGCAATGGGGGAAATTCGAAGCCGGCGCATAGGTTCACTTACTGAAATAGGATGATCATCATATTCTCATCTTTGTGACCAATATCGTCAACAGTCACATTAAATGAGGTATTCGACGCTCCAGTTTTATCATTTATGCCGTGATTGACTTTTCAAGCCTTAATTGACACGCTGTGACCATTGCTTAATATGGTCACAAAAATCTCGTTAAGGAACGCCGATGCCTCCCCTGCGCCCGATTGCTCTTTTGGTTAGCGCCAGCCTCATGGCAGGTTGTGCGGTGGGTCCGGATTACCATCGTCCAGACGCCCCGCTTTCAGATCATTACCTGGCGCGGTCTGCTGTCGAACCGCGATCCGGATCTACACCGGACAGCCTTGCCGCCTGGTGGGAAAGCTTTAACGATCCGCTACTGAGCAACCTCATCGACCAGGCCTTGCAGCAGAATCTGGACCTTGCACAGGCATCAGCGCGCGTCACCCAGGCCAAGGCCGGCCTGGGCGTCGCAAATGCAGCACTGCTGCCCTCGGCGAACATCAGCGCACAGGCGGCACGCGCTTATCAGTCCGTCGAGACGCCACTGGGCCAGGTGTTGAATTCAACACCCGGCTATGACCGTTACGGCAATGCCTACGAGGCCAATCTCGAGGCGGGCTGGGAAGTCGATGTCTTTGGCGGACTGCGCCGCGGGCGTGAGGCGGCACTGGCTGAGTATCAGGCCTCAGCAGCCGGTTTCACGGCGACGAGGTTGGCGATCGCTGCGCAAACGGCCGATATCTACATCACCCTGCGCGGATTACAGGCGCGGCTGGACATCGCCAACCGGCAAGTCGATACTCGGCGCGCGTTGCTGGAAAAGGTCCGGTTGCTTTACGGCAAGGGTCTGGCCGCGGAGTATCAGGTGCGCCAGGCCGAGGGTGAGTTGTCGCAAGTCGAGGCGACCGTTCCGGTACTGCAAAGCGGTCTGGAAGCAGCAATGAATGCGATGGACGTACTGCTCGGCACGCCTCCCGGCACTCACCGCACGCAACTGGCACGTGAGGACGAAATTCCCGATGTGCCGTCGCTGACTGCGCTGGGCACACCGGCAGATCTGCTGCGGCGCAGACCGGACCTGATCGTGGCCGAACGCCGCCTTGCGGCCTCTAACGCGCGTATCGGCGAAGCGATTGCCGAGTACTACCCGAAATTTTCTCTCAGCGCCTTGCTGGGCAGCGCGACAGCCGTCTCCGGCGGCAATCTTTTCACTGGTGGCGCAAGCCAGTCTGCCGGTGTCTTGGGTTTGCGCTGGCGGCTTTTCGACTTCGCACGCATCAACGCCCGGATCGATCAGGCCAAAGGTCAGGAATCAGAAGCATTGGCGGCCTATCGCCAGTCGGTACTGCGTGCCACCGAAGATGTAGAGAACGCGGTGTCCTCACTGGTGAATCGGCAAGCCCAGACCACCCCCCTTACCGGCGGCGAAGCCGCGCTGACTCAAGCTCGCCAGTCCTCGTTCACCGCCTATGAAAAAGGCACCGCGAGCCTGATTGATGTCCTGCACGCCGACGAAACACTGTTGCAGGCCTCCGACGCCAGAGCGCAGGCGCGGACGGAATCGGCCCGTGCGGCGGTGGCGGTATTCAAGTCACTTGGTGGTGGCTGGCAACCCACTGAATCACAACCTGTAGCGGCACGCTGAGCAGCACCACCAGATCGCTTTCAGGTCAGGGCATCAGGCTGCGCAGAATGAGGTTCGAGGTCAGCGTGGGCGCTACCTCGATAAAATCGAGATTGTGCTGCAGCAGCAACGGGTTGACGAAGGGACGCAGAGCCAGATGAATCGCCTCGACGGTCTCGTCCAGCGGAGTCTTGCGCTCGAACTCTCCGAGCTCTCGCCCTTCACGCACGATGTCGAAAATAAAGCGCTTGATCTGCTCCTCATACACCTGAGCACTTGGCCAACGCTCCGCTGCCGAGAATGCCGCGATGTCGTAAAGCTTGCGATCATTGAAGAACAGGTCCACACCCGTGGCAATCACGGTCTTCACCAGCCGGCGTAAACGCTCGGTCGGCGAAATCGCCTCTGCGTTAACAGCCTGTTCGACCGCTGCAACCATTTGCCCCAGACAATTTGAGCAGATCGCTTCGCCGATCGCCTGCTTGGAATCAAAGAATTTATAGATGTACGCCTTGGAAAAACCGATGGCCCTGGCCAGATCGGAAACCGTGGTTTTGCCATAGCCGTATTGGCTGAAGTGTTCATTGGCTGCCGCGACGATCTGATCACGAATGTCGTGATCGACTGGGCCACGTGGGCCGGGCGAAGATATGGATAGCTGATTCATGGGCGTAGCTTACTCAGCCTGTCGAGGTCTTACAAATCGTGACCAACAGAGTACATATTTCACGAAAAACCGGCTGGCTGAAAACGGGCTGACGTTCAAGTCATCGAACAGGGCGGATCAGTCCTTCTACAAGGTTTCTACTTCATCGACCGGCAACACCGGCAATGAAGCAAACATTTCGGCGCGGCATACCTCAAGGATTTCATCCGCCAGGGCGGAATCATCCGGGCAGGCGCGTGACAGGATGATTGCGCCGAGCGCACGCGACAGCAGGTCGATCATTTTCTTTCTCCCCTCGCCCTCCCCAGCATCCGGCCCTGTCGGATATTTTTCCCCCAGAGTTTGCAGGGTGCGTTCAATGCCTTCGGCAAACGTTGCTTTCACATCGTCCGACTGACGCGCCGCGTCGCCACACAGTGCGGCCATCGTGCAACCGCTGCCGCGTCCGTCGCGATGTTCTCTGTTCACATAGACGTTGATGAAACCGGGAACATCGAGCGCCTGGGCGCCGGTCAACGATTTGCCGAGACTGCAGGCCGAAGCTTCGGCCATCAGGTCGGCCTTCGACCCGAAATGCTTGTAGAAGCCCCCATGGGTGAAACCGGCAGCCGCCATGAGATCCGCCACACCGACGCCGTCAAAGCCACGCTCACGGAACAGCTCTGAGGCCGTCTCGACGATGTGTTCTCGATTGGCCTGCGCCTGGGCCTTGGTCACTCTCACGTGCAATACCTCGTGTTCAGCGGGATTTCCTGCGTCCGATGATACATAGATGTTGGCCATAATCAAAACTGTTGACAGTTTAGATTTCGATCATCATCCTAATTTCACACCCACCGATCTCCATTCACGGGCACGGAAGATTCATCAGATGACCAAGCAGACTCTGTTCACCCCTTACACCCTGGGCAGTCTCACGCTGTCGAACCGCGTAGTTCTCGCGCCGCTGACACGCAACCGCGCAGGCCAGGGCTTTGTCCCCAGCGAATTCGCGGCCGTCTATTACACCCAGCGCGCCAGCGCCGGTTTGCTGATCAGTGAAGCTACACAGATTTCCCGACAGGGCCAGGGTTATCAGGACACACCCGGGATCTACACCCAGGCGCAAATCGATGGTTGGCGCGCAGTCACCGATGCCGTCCACGCTAAGGGCGGAAAAATCTTCCTGCAGTTGTGGCATGTCGGCCGCGTCTCACACGTTGACCTGCAAGAAAACGGCGCCGCACCGGTGGCCCCTTCTGCGCTGCGTGCCGCGACCAAAGTGTTCGTCAACAACCGCTTTGAAGACGTCTCCGAACCCCGCGCCCTGGAAACCAGCGAACTGCCGGGGATCGTCTCCGATTTCCGCCAGGCCGCGGCCAACGCGGTCGCCGCCGGGTTCGACGGCGTGGAGATTCACGGTGCAAACGGCTACTTGCTGGATCAATTTCTCAAAGACAACGCCAATCTGCGCACCGACGCTTAC
Source organism: Pseudomonas sp. GM25 (assembly GCF_000282255.1). Classification (NCBI taxonomy): domain Bacteria; kingdom Pseudomonadati; phylum Pseudomonadota; class Gammaproteobacteria; order Pseudomonadales; family Pseudomonadaceae; genus Pseudomonas; species Pseudomonas sp. GM25. The sequence goes on from NZ_AKJQ01000038.1 coordinate 78,566, forward strand.
GGCGGTTCGATTGAAAATCGTGCACGTCTGTTGCTCGAAGTGACGGCGGCCGTCATCAATGAGATCGGCGCGGATCGCACCGGTGTGCGTCTGTCTCCCGTGTCGCCGGCCAACGGCGTATCCAGCAGCGATCCGCAGGCGCAATTCAATTACGTCGTCGAGCAACTCGACGCCCTCGGTGTGGTTTATCTGCACATGGTCGAAGGCGCGACCGGCGGCCCGCGCGACGTGGCCCCTTTCGATTTCGGGGCCCTGCGCCAACGCTTCAAAAACACCTATATCGCCAACAACGGCTATGACCTGGACCTGGCGAACGCGCGGCTCGCCGAAGACCAGGCCGACCTGATCGCCTTCGGTCGACCGTTCATTGGCAACCCGGATCTGGTGGAGCGCCTCAAGCAGGGCGCGCCGCTGTCCGCGTTCAATCCCGCCACCCTCTACGGCGGCGGCGCGGCGGGCTACATCGACTACCCGACTCTTGCTGAATCGAGCGTCAGCGCAAGCTGAGCGCGTTCCGTTTCTCACCTCCTGAAAAAGAGATACCCCATGAGCACTCGCCCTACTGTTCTCATCACCGGCGCCTCCACCGGCATTGGCGCCGTCTATGCCGAACGCTTCGCCAGACGTGGCCACGATCTGGTACTGGTCGCCCGCGATCAGGCTCGCCTGGACGCACTCGCAGCGCGCTTGCGCAGCGAGCACGACGTCGCCGTCGATGTCATCCCGGCGGACCTGACCCAACTCGCCGATCTGACCACCGTTGAAAGCCGCCTGCGCGACGACGCCCGCATCGGCATTCTCGTCAATAACGCCGGCGCTGCGCTGTCCGGCCACTTCGTCGATCAAAGCACCGACAGCGTTGCGCAACTGGTTGCCCTCAACACCACGGCGCTGGTGCGGCTCGCCAGCGCCATCGCCCCACGCCTGGCCAAGGCCGGCGATGGTGCGATCATCAACATCGGTTCGGTGGTGGGTCTGGCGCCGGAGTTCGGCATGACGGTCTACGGTGCGACCAAGGCCTTTGTGCTGTTCCTTTCCCAGGGCCTGAGCCTGGAGCTTTCGCCTCAGGGCGTCTACGTGCAGGCCGTGTTGCCCGCCGCCACCCGCACGGAAATCTGGGATCGCTCCGGCGTCGACATCAATACCCTGAGTGAAATCATGGAAGTGGGTGATCTGGTGGATGCCGCACTGGTCGGCTTCGATCGTCGCGAACCTGTGACCATCCCGCCGCTGCACGAAGCGGAGCGCTGGGATGACCTGCAGGGCGCACGCCAGGGCCTGCTGGGGCAAATCCGCCAGTCTGCGGTCGCCCAACGCTACCAGACGCCACAGTGATTTTTTGCTAGCGAGCATTCGCGGCAGATTCGATGCAGGCACCTGGCATTGCATCGAATCCTGCCCGCTGGCCGGAGTGACAATGAGTTCAATACAGACAAATTCCCGCTCGGGTTCGCCGACGTCATTCATCGACGCGGCGAACCAGTCGATCACGGTCAACGGCATTCCCTTCGCCTATCGCGACACTGGGCCCGCAACCGGCATGCCCCTGGTACTGTTCAACCATTGGGGCGCGGTACTGGACAACTTCGACCCCGCGATCATCGATGGCCTGGCGCAAACCAGACGCGTCATCACCACCGACTATCGCGGCATCGGCAACTCGGGTGGAACCGCGCCACTGACGGTGGGCGAAATGGCCGACGATGCCATCCAGCTGATCAGGGCGCTGGGGCTGAAAACCGTGGATGTGCTCGGTTTCTCCCTCGGAGGTTTCGTCGCTCAGGACATTGCCCTCAAGGCGCCTGACTTGGTACGCCGGTTGATTCTGACCGGTACTGGACCGGCGGGCGGCACCGGCATAGACAAGGTCGGCACAGTTTCATGGCCATTGATCCTCAAAGGTTTGCTGACCCTGCGCGATCCCAAGTTCTACCTTTTCTTCACCTCGTCGGCCAATGGGCGACGGTCTGCCTCGCAGTATTTAAGACGCCTCAAGGCACGCAAGAAAAATCGCGACAAGGGCCCGACGCCCCGCGCTTTCCTGCGGCAATTGAAAGCCATCACCGCGTGGGGCAGACAACCGCAACAAGCGCTTGGACGCTTGCGCACGCCGACGCTGGTCGTCAACGGCGACAACGACATCATGGTGCCCAGCGTTAACTCGTTTGAACTGGCGGGGCTTATCCCCAACGCACAGTTGGTGATTTTTGAGGATGCCGGGCACGGTGGGATTTTCCAGCATCACGCCGACTTTGTGGCCAAGGCGCAGGCGTTTCTCGATGCTTGACCACGTCACGCAGCAACACCGCAACCCACCGACTACCCTCCGTACAACCAGCAAGAGCCGCACCACGATGAAAGCATTTCTGATTGATGGCTATGGCAAGAATCCCGGACGCATTGGCGAAGCGCCCGCCCCTGCAGTCGGTGCCCACGACGTCTTGATCGAGGTCCATGCGAGCAGCGTCAACGTGCTGGATTCGAAGATCAGCAAAGGCGACTTCAAGCTGATTCTGCCCTATGCCTTTCCGTTGATATTGGGCAATGACCTGGCGGGGGTTGTGGTTGAAGTCGGCCCGCAGGTGACACGCTTCAAACCGGGAGACGAGGTATACGCTCGCCCGCCCGAAGCGCGGATCGGGACGTTCGCCCAATTGATCGCCGTGAACGAAAACGCGGTCGCCCTGAAACCCGCCAATACCGACATGGCCCAAGCCGCATCCCTGCCCTTGGTTGCACTGACCGCCTGGCAAGTACTGGTTGAAACCGCCCGGCTGCAAAAGGGCCAGAAAGTGCTGATTCACGCGGGTTCCGGCGGCGTCGGCACAATTGCGATTCAGCTTGCCAAACACCTCGGTGCGTTTGTCGCCACAACTACCAGCACCGCCAATGTCGAATGGGTCAAAGCGCTGGGGGCCGATCTAGTCATCGACTATAAACAGCAGAACTTCGAAAATGTGCTGCGTGACTACGACGTGGTGCTGAACAGCCTTGGCGCCGACGTGCTGGAGAAATCACTCGCGGTCCTGAAACCCGGTGGTCAACTCATTTCCATCTCGGGCCCACCCACTGTGCAGTTCGCGAGGGAGCAAGGATTGTCCTGGCCATTGCAGCAAGTCATGCGACTGCTGAGTCTTGGCATTCGTCGCAAAGCGCGCAAGCAGGATGTCAGCTACGCGTTCGTGTTCATGCGGGCCAATGGCGCTCAACTGCAACACATCACCGCGCTCGTGGAGGACGGGATCATCAAACCAGTGGTTGATCGTTCCTTCCCCTTTGAATCAACGGCTGAAGCATTGAAGTACGTTGAGCAGGGACGCGCCAAGGGCAAGGTCGTTGTTTCTCTCAAATGACCACGCCGCCTACTCATGAGTCGACCATAGAAACTGCACAGCTTTTACTGCTTGAGCGCTCATCATCCGAAGTGATTTCGCCAGAGGTGCAGGAACAGCAAGCGCCGCAACCGGATGTTGCGCGGGTTGAACCGCCCGTTATCGTTTGGCGCAGTTTGATGCTTGAGCCATAAGGCGAAACCGGTTGCAGGTGATCTCGTCAGGCTGTCGCGTTCGGCTCGACAAGATGAACTTCCGTGGCATTGCGTCCGGCCAGCCAGGCCAACACAGACGCGGCGACCAGGACAGCGGCGCTAAGCTCGAAGGTGGCTTTGTAGCCGCTCAAATCAAAGGCCAGACCGCCAATGATTGCACCGCCGGCGATCGCCAGTTGGACGATGGCCACCAGCAAGCCGCCTCCGGCTTCCGCATCATCCGGGAGCGTCTGCGCCAGCCACGTCCACCAGCCAACCGGCGCGGCCGTGGCGACCAGCCCCCAGATTCCGAGCAACACGGCGGTCAGCTCCGGTGATTTGCCGAAGCTGACCAACGCCAGCGCGATGGCCGCCATGATCAGTGGAATGGCAGTCAGCGTGCGGTAGAGGCCGCGACCCATAAACCGTTCGATCAGAAAGGTGCCGATAAAACCTGCCACTCCAAGCCCCAGCAGCATGAAGGACAAGGTTGAGACACTGACGCCAGTCACGCCTTCAAGAAAGGGCCGTAGATAGGTGAACAGCATGAACTGCCCCATGAAAAAGACACTCACGGCGACCATGCCCAAGGCCACTGGCAATTGCTTCATCAGACGCAGAACGTTGCCGCTACCTGCCTGGCGTTCGGCCTTGAAGGACGGCAGGCTGATCAGCAGCCACACGGCGGCAAGCACCGCGACCGGAACCACACAGAAGAATGCACCGCGCCAGCCGATCAACGAGCCGAGAAAGCTGCCCGCCGGAGCGGCGATGACCGTGGCCAATGCGTTACCGCCATTGACGATGGCCAGCGCACGGGAAACCTGTTCAGGCTTCACCAGGCGCATTGCGGTCGCCGCCGACAGTGACCAGAAACCACCGATCGCAATCCCGATCAAGGCACGTCCAAACATGAATGACGGGTAGCCCGGAGCGAGCGCGACAACCGTTCCGGAGACGATCATCAGCAAGGTCAGGCCCAGCAGAAGCTGCTTGCGTTCGATGCGAGCGGCGACCGAGGCGATCAACAAACTGGTGATCAAGGCAAAAACACCGGACACGGAAATCCCCTGCCCGGCCTGGCCTTCGGTGATCTGCAGATCTGCCGCAATCGGCGTCAGCAGGCTGACGGGCATGAACTCGGAAGCGACCAGAGCGAATGCGGCCAGCGACATCGCCAGCACGGCGCTCCAGCCGCCTGTTCTTTTAGAAGGATCTGTAGAAGGAAACGTCATGGGAACTACCTGTGGTGCGAAAAACGTGTGGGGGGGGTGATGCGCAGGGGCAAACAGTTTGTCGCCTATCCGGGCAGTGCCCCTGTAACAGATAGACACATTCTCCCGGTCAGTCCGGTGCTTCCCTAGCGCATTCCTCTTGAATGCTTGCCTGATCCTCTGGCGATGCAGGGTCATGGATAGGAAACGTCGCGCGCGCGCATTAGAGTTCGGTCAAAGGAGCGAGCCCACATGATCCCGACCCCTCTGTCCCAGGAATCACCTTTGGCACGGCACATCGACCCGCGTGTGAACGCGCCGGGTGACTTCGCCACGTCGATACCCGGGCTGTCGCTGTTTCGTCGCGACCAGCCGGCGCCTCCCGTTGTGTGCATGATCGAGCCCAGCCTGATTTTCGTGGGCCGCGGCGAAAAGCGCCTGTGGGTGGGCGGTGAGGGTTACAGCTATGACCCGTCGCAGTTTCTGGTCACGTCGCTGGACCTGCCCGCCAACTCCGAAGTGATGCTCGCCAGTTCCGGACAGCCCTGCGTCGGCCTCGTATTGAAACTGGATGTCAGCATGCTTGCCGAGGTCATTACCAAGAGCGGCTTGCCCGCGAAACGCCAGCCATCAACGGGTACGGGCGCTGCGATTGGCAGCCTGTCGTCAGCTTTGGAGGACGCGCTCGATCGCCTGCTGGCATTGCTCGATGAACCCGAGGCGATCCCGGTCCTGGCACCGCTGATTCTGCGCGAGATCCACTATCGGCTGCTCCATACCGACCAAGGCCCGCGGCTGCGGCAGATCACTGCCGTCGACGGTCAGGGTTATCGCATCGCCAAGGCGATCGACTGGCTCAAGGTCAACTACACCGATGCCCTGCGCATCGATGATTTGGCCGCGCGGGTGCAGATGAGCGCGCCGACTTTTCACCATCATTTCCGCCAGCTCACCGGCATGAGTCCGCTGCAGTACCAGAAATGGCTGCGGCTCAACGAAGCCCGGCGGCTGATGCTGGTCGAGCGCCTGGACGTGTCGCGGGCGGCGTTTGCGGTCGGCTATGAAAGTCCTTCGCAGTTCAGCCGCGAATATGGCCGCCTGTTCGGCACCGCGCCGAGTCGCGACATGGCTCTTTTGCGCGGGCAGCCCTTCGAGGCAGAAGCGCTCGGCACAGTCGCGAATTGAACGAAAACCGGTGATGCGCCTCGCCGCATGTCACCGCTCATAACAATGCACGTCAACCGATGATCAGCGGGTGAATCATGGAACTACGAATCAACCAGAAGACCTATCAGGTCGATGCCGACGCCGATACGCCCTTGCTGTGGGTGATCCGCGATGATCTGGGCATGACCGGCACCAAGTACGGCTGCGGGCTGGCGCAATGCGGCGCCTGCTCGGTGCTGGTGGACGGCAATGTGGTGCGTTCCTGCGTCACGCCGGTGGCGGGTGTGGTTGGCCGCGAGGTCACCACCATTGAAGCCATCGAAAGCGATGACGTGGGCAAACGAGTGGTCTCGACCTGGGTCGATCTGCAGGTCGCCCAGTGCGGCTACTGCCAGTCCGGGCAGGTAATGGCCGCCACCGCGCTGCTCAAGCAGAACCCCAAACCGAGTGATGCGCAGATCGAGGCGGCGATGGTCAATCTGTGCCGCTGCGGTACTTACAACGCCATTCATGCCGCCGTGCATGAGCTTGCCGGCAAGGGAGAAGCGTAATGGACGTTCGGATCAACCCTTCACTGCAAGCCTCAGCACTGGATCTGCATGAACCGATCAATGTGTCGCGCAGACGTTTTCTGACCGGTACCGCCGTCGGCGCACTGGTGCTCGGCTTCGGTCTGCCACTCGGTGTGACACGGGTACAAGCGGCAGCGGCAGCGACTGCCGAGCGCGGCACACAGGTCCCGGCGTTTCTCGAGATCCGCCCGGACAATCGGGTGCGCCTGCTCTGCCCGTTCATGGAAGGCGGACAAGGGACGTTCACTGCGATGGCGCAGATCGTCGGTGAAGAACTGGATGCCGACCCGGCAACCTTCCTGGTCGAAGCAGCGCCGCCCGGAGAAGCCTACGTAGTGATGGAAAACGGCATGCGCATCACCGGCGGCAGTATGTCGGTGCGCATGAGCTATCCGGTGATGCGCCGCCTCGGCGCCCTCGCCCGCGCCATGTTGTTGCAGGCGGGCGCGCAGCAACTCGGCGTGCCGGTAAGTGAATTGACCACCGAGCCTGGCAAAGTCGTGCACGCCAAGTCGGGCCGCTCGCTGGCCTACGGTGAACTGGCCGAGCGCGCGATGGATCTCCCGGTTCCCGACCCTGCCTCTGTAAAGCTGCGCGATCCGAGTCAGTTCCGCTGGATCGGCAAACCGGTGAAGCGTCTCGATGCCTATGACAAGTCCACGGGCAAGGCGCTGTACAGCATCGATCTGAAAGTCGACGACATGCTCCATGCTGCTGTTCAACATGCGCCGCGTCTGGGCATGACCGTGGGCAACCTGCGCAACGAAGACCAGGTCAAGGCAATGAAAGGCGTGCATTCCGTGCATCGTCTGCCCGGCGCCGTGGCGGTCGTTGCCGAGCGCTGGTGGCACGCCAAACGTGCGGTCGAGGCGATCCAGGTCGACTGGCAAGAGCCAAAGGCCGATAGCAAAGTGCGGCCGATGCCCGCCGACTTTTCCAGCGATGCCTGGTTCAAGCGCCTCGCCGAAGACAAGGGCCCGGCCAAAGATGATGAAAACGAAGGCGACGTGGCTGCGATGCTCAAGGGAAGCAAAACCCTGATCGATGCCACTTACCATAACCAGTATTTGAACCACGGCCAACTGGAGCCTCCGTCGGCATTGGCTCGATTCAATCCGGACGGTTCGCTGGAAGTCTGGCTGCCGAATCAGGCGCCGGACATGTTCCGTGCCGACATCGCCAAACGCACGGGCCTCGATCTTTCGCGCATCACCTTGCACTCACCGCTGCTGGGAGGGTTCTTCGGCCGGCATTTTCTCTACGACTCGGCCAGTCCCTACCCTCAGGCGATCACGCTGGCGAAAGCGGTTGGCCGTCCCGTCAAACTGATCTGGAGTCGCGAAGAAGAGTTCCTGCGTGATGTGCTCCGTCCGGTTGCCGCAGTGAATTTCCGTGGCGCTCTGGACGCCGACGGCTGGCCGCTGGCAATCGAAGCGATAAGTGCCACCGAAGGCCCGACCGAAGCCCTCGCCGGCAAGCAAGGTGAAAAGCTCGACCCGACGGCGCTTGAAGGCTTGTCGGGCAAGTCCTACGCGATCCCCAACAAGCGCATCGCGCAGATCTACGTCAAAGGCCCGGCCATGCTCGGTTACTGGCGCTCGGTGGGTAATTCGCTCAACGACTTCTTCTATGAATCGTTCCTTGATGAGCTGGCCGACAAGGGCGGCAAAGACCCATTCGAGCTGCGCCTGCATTTGCTGCGTGAGAACAAACGGCTGACCACGTTGTTGCAAGCAGTGGGTGAATTGTCGGGCGGCTGGAAGCGCGGCCCGTTTACCGCCGAAGACGGCAGCCGACGTGCGCGAGGGGTGGCCATGGCTTCGCCGTTCGGTACCGAGACGGCGGTGATCGCCGAGGTGTCCATCGAGAACGGCCAGGTCAAGGTGCATGACATCTGGCAAGCGATTGATCCGGGCAGCATCGTCAACCCGGCGATTGTCGAGGCTCAGGTGAATGGTGCCGTGGCGTTGGGACTGTCGCAAACGCTGGTGGAGGAAGCCGTGTGGGTGGATGGCAAACCCCGGGCGCGCAACTACGACTTGTATCCGATCCTGCCGCCTGCGCGGATGGCACGGGTTCATGTGCGTGTGGTCGAGAGCGGGGAAAAAATGGGTGGCATCGGTGAACCGCCATTGCCTGCGGTCGCGCCCGCTGTCGCTAACGCGGTGGCAGCGCTAACCGGTCAGCGGGTGCGCAGCCTGCCCCTGAGCCGACACACCTTCACCTGATCAGCGCCGGAGCGTTCATGAATAACAGCCGATTCGCAAGAACCGCTGGCTGGCTGGCCGTGCCGTGTCTGGTCGCGGCAGGCCTGCTGGCCTGGTATGTCACCCGCGAGCCCGTCTCGCGCCTGGAAAACCACCAGATCGCCGTGGCCGACATCGACCCGGCATTGGTTGCTCGGGGCGAATACGTCGCCAGGTTGAGTGATTGCGTGGCCTGTCACAGCGTGCCGGATGGCGCGCCGTTCGCCGGTGGGCTGGAAATGGCCACACCGCTGGGCGCGATCCATGCGACCAATATCACCCCGGACACGGAAACCGGAATCGGCCACTACAGCTTGGCGGACTTCGACCGTGCCGTGCGCCACGGCGTAGCTCCCAACAGTCGCCGGTTATACCCGGCGATGCCCTACCCGTCCTATGCCAAGCTCAGTGACGATGACGTGCGTGCGCTGTATGCGTTCTTCATGAAAGGCGTGGCGCCGGTCAAACAGGCGAACATCCCGAGTGCGATTCCGTTTCCGCTGAACCTGCGTTGGCCGATTGCACTGTGGAACGGTGTGTTTGTCGACGCCGAGCCCTACGTAGCCAAACCGTCGCAGGATGAACGATGGAACCGCGGCGCTTATCTCGTGCAGGGCGCCGGGCACTGTGGCAGTTGCCACACGCCGCGCAGCCTGGCGTTCAACGAGAAGGCACTGGATGAGTCCGGCAAACCATACCTCGCTGGCGCCTTGCTCGATGGCTGGTACGCACCGAGCCTGCGCGATGACCACAACACCGGGCTGGGCCGCTGGAGCGAGCAAGAGATCGTGCAGTTCCTCAAGACCGGTCGCAACCAGCACGCGGTGGTCTACGGCTCGATGACCGAGGCGTTCAACAACTCCACGCAGTTCATGAGCGATGATGATCTGACCGCGATTGCCCACTACCTGAAGTCGCTTCCCGGCGATCGTGAACGGGATGGCGCACCCTGGCAGTACCAAGCGGTTTCGGCAGCGCAACGTCTGGACTCGCCCGGTGCGCATACCTACGTGACGCGCTGTGCGTCTTGCCACGGTCTGGACGGCAAGGGTCAATCGCAATGGATGCCGCCGCTGGCCGGCGCGACGTCTGCACTGGCCAAGGAAAGTGCCTCGGCGATCAACATCACCCTCAATGGCGCGCAACGTGTGGTGGCGGCTGGCGTGCCGGATGCCTATCGCATGCCGGCCTTCCGTGAGCAGCTGTCGGATCAGCAGATCGCCGAAGTGCTGACCTTCATGCGCAGCACCTGGGGCAACCACGGCAGTGCCGTTGATGCGCAGACGGTGGGCAAGCTACGTGAGCACACCGATCCGGCCAGCAGCAGTCCGATCATCCTGCAGATGCGCTAGAGGAGAGATTGATAAAACATCGACTTGCGGGTCCCGCGCACGGCGCGGGACTGGCTAGCCGCCGGCGAGCGCGCCTTGCCCCCAGACTGCTCAGTGTGGACTGGCGGTCGGGCGAACCACAATCTCACTCACATCAACATCGTCAGGCTGCTCGATGGCATAGGCGAGCGCTCGCGCAATGGCGTCTGCATTGAGTGCCACACGACGGAAGGCTTTCATTTCCTCGCGTGCCACCTCATCGGAAATCGTATCGGCCAGTTCGGACTCGACCACACCCGGGCACACCACGGTCACCCGGATCTTGTCCGTTTCCTGGCGCAAGCCATCCGAGATAGCCCTGACTGCGAATTTGGTCGCGCAGTAGACCGCAGCGGTCGGAGAAACCGCCAGGCCACCAATGGACGAGATATTGATGACCTGCCCGAAGCCCTGCGCCTGCATGTCCGGCAAGACGGCGGCAATACCGTGCAGCACACCGCGAACGTTGACATCGAGCATCTGGTTCCATTCATCGACCTTCAACGAAGCCAGCGGAGACAAAGGCATCACCCCCGCGTTGTTGATGATCACATCGACCTTGCCATGTTGCGTCTTGGCGAATGCCACGAAGGCGTGCATCGATTGCAGATCCGTAACGTCCAGTGCGCAGGCACTTGCGGAGCCCCCTGCGGCCTGGATCTCGCTGACCAGTTTGTCCAGACGCTCGGTACGGCGGGCGCCGAGAACCACATGCGCGCCTTTGGCAGCAATCAACCTGGCCGCTGCTTCGCCAATACCACTGCTTGCACCGGTAATCAGGACGACTTTGTTTTGAATGTTCGACATATCCGTAGCTCCTGCTGTCTGCATTGAAGTTCAGCACCGACCGCTGAAGACGCGTTCGTTACTGCGGGGTACGTCGAAAAGATTAAGGGCACGAGCCTCGTCGACGCGTGCCGAAACCTGCGCAACTTTTGCCTATTCGTGTCTGTGTGCATCGCCTGCAAACCTGAAACGCAGCGGCGCTCAAGCCCCACGGAACTCGCTAGGCGTTACGCCCACTTCACGCCGAAAGATCTGAGAGAAGTGACTGGGGCTTGAGTAGCCGACTTCCAGTCCGACATCGATGACGTTAAGGCGGGTTTTCAGCAACAGGTGCCGCGCGCGAGCCATGCGCAAGCGAATGAAGTACTGCGACGGCGAAAGCCCCGTCGCCCGCTTGAACAGGCGGCTGAAGTGGTACTCGCTCAGCTCGGCAAGACTGGCCAGTTTGGCCAGGCTGAATTCAGCGCTCAGATGCGCGCTCATGGCGTCCGTGACTTTGCGCAATTTGTAGGCTTGCAAGGCATTGACCCGACGCCCGGGCTGGCCTTCATCGAGATAGCTGCGCACCAGATGCACGGCCAGCGCCTGTGCCAGCGAGCGGGCGAAAAGAGCGCTGGGCGAGCGTTCCAGAAGCAGTTCGGTGCGCAATTGCTCCATCACAAATGCGACGCGCTCGTCCCGTGCCCCTGAAACATCGCGCAAACGCACAGACCCTGCGTGCTGACCCGACAGCTCTCGAGACGCTTGCTCGATCAGCGGCAGCCCGAGATAAAGATGCATGACTTCGAAGGTATCGCCTCCGTGCGTCTGCCAGCGCATTTCATACGGCTCATCGGAACTGGTAAGGAAAAAATCGCCGGCACTGACCTGCGCAGTTTCCCACTCGCCACCCAATGCGCGCTCCTCCACCCTGGCCGCCCCGGCCAGAACCAGAACGAGCAACGGCTCCACCACTGCAGGCACGAGAATGGGTTCGGTAACACTGCGATGGGTGAACAGCTGAATCACAACATCCGTGATTTCCGGGCGCGAGGGTAACGCCTGCGGTTCGCCTGGCAGGAACTCAGCCATCGACTCGCCGGTGATGCGCAAGTCTCGAGAAGATGTCGACATCTGTTCCTGGGAGGTACGCCCGGTATTTGCCATGAACTCGTCCTTTTCAGATTCGGCTGTGCCAAGCCCGACAGGTCTTGGATGCTTGCCCGCACGCCGCGTCAGCAGACCGGCTCGATGATATCGGGCTTTTGCCGTGGATTGAATCGAGCACCGAACCTTCCTCACTGACATTCAGCGCAAAACCCCGACAGCGCGGGCAATCCCACGAAAGCCGACTTCGCTTCGCTGCGAGACAGTGGGCCTGTCGCCGATGACAGCGCCTCGCCGGCGCCAACACGGCTTGTCGCTACTCGATCAAATCGCTGGAGAACATCATGAACGACTTCAAGAACAGCACCCCAAACGAAGTGGCCGGTAAAGTTGCGCTGGTCACTGGCGCGGCCAGTGGCATCGGCAAGGCCATCGCACTGCTGCTGCATGCCCGCGGCGCCCAGGTCATTGCTGAAGATATAAACCCTGAGGTTGAAGCGCTGGCCCGCCCAGGCCTGATCCCCCTGGTGGCAGACATCACTCAGGACGGAGCAGCCGAACGCGCGGTCGCCCTGGCCGTCGAGCAATTCGGTCGGCTGGACATTCTCGTCAACAACGCCGGCATCATCATCAACAAACTGGTCATCGACATGACCCGCGAAGACTGGGAACGCATTCAGGCGGTCAACGCCACGGCGGCCTTTTTGCATAGCCGGGAGGCGGTCAAAGCGATGATGCCCAACAAGTCCGGATCGATCGTCAACATCGCGTCCTACGCTTCCTATTTCGCCTTCCCCACCATTGCCGCCTACACCGCTTCCAAAGGCGCGCTGGCCCAATTGACGCGCACCCTGGCGCTTGAGGTCATTGGCCACGGCATCCGCGTCAACGCTGTCGGTGTCGGCGATGTGGTGACCAACATCCTCAACAATGTGGTCGACGACGGCCCTGCCTTTCTCGCCCAACATGGCGAAGCGGCGCCGATCGGCCGCGCCGCCCAACCGGAAGAAATCGCCGAAGTGGTCGCGTTCATCGCCTCGGATCGGGCCAGCTTCATGGTCGGTTCGGTGGTCATGGCCGACGGCGGGATGACGGTCACGGCCGGCTGAGCCGCAGCAAAAACGCGCCGCACGGCATGCCCGACCAGCTCGAGAGGATCAGGCAAATCTGCGGCAGTTTCGTCCTAACACCGCTGCGCTCGGCTACGTAATCTGAAAGCACGCAACGGATGCACACACAGGCCACGGCAGGCCGTTCAGATGAACAACGTCAATGAGGACTGAACAATGAAAAACGCAAAACGGCTTTCCCTTTCACTGTTGATCGGCGCGATGGTGGCCTGCGCGATCAACCTTTCCTCGACCGGCCTGTACCTGGCCGCTGACGGATCTGACCGAACTCCCGGCATGCGCGTGAGTGAAGGCGGCAGTGACCGCACACCAGGGTTCCGGGTTGCCGAAGACGGTGCTGATCGCACGGCTTTGGGACGTATCGGCTGAGTCTGAAAATAGAGGAGAAAAGCTGATGAAAAATGCCAGACAAACCACTCAGGATCATCGTTACGCAGGCATGTGGGTCACCGCGGATGGATTCATCTGTCATGAGCTTCTGACGACTGGTCGTTACGACGAGGCCCGTGGTAAAAACAAGAGCGCCTATCAGGGCCGCTACGAACTGGTTGGTGATTACATCCAGTACTGGGACGACACCGGCTTCACCGCTGATGGCCACTTTCATGACGACGTGCTGTATCACGCCGGAATGATCCTGTATCGGCAATGAGTACTTTCATGATGTCGGGTGAATATCGTCTGCCCGGGCAGTTCCGGGCAGACGCTCATGAACACTTGTGAGAGCCTTGAAATGGAACAGAGCGATGCTTTCATCCTTCAGAACACCGCCATCTACCGTGACGAACTGGTTCGCCTGCTGACGCAACGGTTTACCACACCCGGGATCTATGAGACCGCCATAGCTCCGCTGCATGTGATTCGTTTCGATGCACCTTCGGAGCTGATCCATACCGTGCACAAACCGGCACTTTGCCTGATCGTCCAAGGACAAAAAGAAATCAGCCTGGGTGATGATCATTACCTCTACGACCCGCTCAGTTACCTGGTGGTCTCGGTGACGCTCCCGGTTGCCGGGCGCGTGCTGAAGGCCAGTCCGGAATCGCCCTACCTGTGTATCCGGTTCGATTTCGAGGCCACGGAAATTGCGCAGGTCATCGCCGACGCTCCGCCCTCGGGCGTACCGGACGAGCCGGAATTGGGCCTTTTCCTTGAAAGGGTCGATGTGCCCCTGCTGGAAACCATGCTTCGACTGGTCCGACTGCTGGACACCCCGAAAGACATCGGCATGCTGGCACCTCTGGCCCTGCGGGAGCTGTATTACCGCCTTCTACGCGGCATGCACGGCCGTCGTCTGTATGAGCTTGCCCTCGGCGACTCGCAAACACGTCGGGTTACGCGGGCAATCGATTGGTTGAATAACCACTACACCCAACCCTTGCGCATCGAAGAACTCGCCCGGGTCGCCAATTTGGGCAACTCCACATTGCATCATCGCTTCAAGGCAGTGACGGCCATGAGCCCGCTGCAATATCAGAAACAACTGCGCCTGCAGGAAGCCCGCCGTCTGTTGCTCGGCGAAGGGCTGGACGTGGCGAGCGCCTGTTATCGTGTGGGCTACGAAAGCCCGTCGCAATTCAGCCGGGAATACAGTCGCCAGTTTGGCTGCCCACCTTCCAAAGATGCCAGCCGCACGCGTCGCACTGGGTAAATCCCGCACTTTGACGCAGACGCGGGGAACGGTTATCCGCCCGGATCGCGAAAGAGGCAGGCAGACGCAAGCCTGCCCTATTGCGCAATGCACAGCGACCTCTGTACGCCATCAATGCGTATCGCCACGTGATAAACGACAGGAACCAATGGCCTGCCGCGTCCCCGATGTCCAGGCCAGGCTACAGAGCGATACAAAAACGCCGCTGCACGACACATCCCGGGTACATGCCAATGCAAAAGTGTGAGCCATCGGAACCTTCACTGTCCTACATCAACCATCACTCAGGCAGGTATTTCCATGATCAATCAAATCGACACCGTGCTGTACACCGGCAAGACTCGCACCACTGGCGGGCGCGATGGCGCGTCGCGCAGTTCGGACGGCAACCTGGACATCAAGCTCTCGCCACCCGGTTCAAATGGCAGCGGCACCAATCCGGAACAGCTGTTGGCAGCCGGTTGGTCGGCCTGCTTCATCGGCGCCATGGGCAAAGCAGCCGCGGCACAGAAGATCAGGCTTCCGGCGGATGTGGCGGTCGAAACCGAAATCGATCTGGGCAAGGCCGGCGATGCATTCTTTCTTCAGGCGCGCTTGAGTGTCAGCCTGCCGGGGCTGGAGCCTTCGGTTGCTCAAGCGCTGGTGGACGCTGCGCATCAGACCTGTCCTTACTCAAAGGCCACTCGCGGCAACATCGACGTAAACCTGCGGTTGATCTGAATCAACCCTGTTTGATCCTGCAAACCGCCCGATGCACGGCTTCGGGCGGTTTTTTTTACAGGGTTGGAGCGATGCCGTTCCTGCGGTTCAAATAACCAGAGGAGCGAACGGTCATTGAATGATTTACGCGAACGACGTCTCGTGCTCGCTTTCGTGGACGTAAATCCACGAGATTCCCGACGGTGAATCCGGGTCGAGGCGCATCAGCGCCGAGTCGACTTTTTTCTTGGTGATCCCGTTCTTGACCAGGTCGAAAACCGTCAGGAAGAAGTCACCGGGCAGTGGTGTGATCGAGAGATTGATGATGTGCGATTCCGGGCTTCCGGCACGCTGGCCGTGCAGGCCCCAAAGGCGTTCCCAGTAGTTTTCCCGGTCCATGATCTGACCGTCCGTGAGCACTACGCGGAAATCGTTTGCCAGGGCATCGTACAAAGGCTTTATCGCGTCTTCCGACTGGGAAGCCACGCCGCGCGACCACGGGAAAAAGAGGTTGTACCAGCGGTACACCTCGGCTTGGACCAGCGCTGTTTTATCGGTTGTTTCGGTGACTCGGCTGATTGCCATCTGCGTTCTCCTTAACGAGTTCAAAGGCGCGGGTTTCCGTTACGCATCGCCTGAGCGACGCTCCGCGCCTCATTCAAGATCCATCCTGAAATCAACGTCACGGGGCCAGTTCGAATTCGCTTCAATGACTTCAGAATTTCTCCTGTCATTTGGCTGACCCGGCCACAAAAGTAGACGCCAACCCGTTGGTGCATTGGAAACTGACAAACGGCTTTTCGGCTGTCTGCGTTGCAACGTCCGTGCTTGAGCGGTTCCGTAATGACTCAAGCCCATCTCCCTCTCCCGTTGCACGATTTCACATTTTTTTCACGAATCGCTTTGTCGCTGTAAAAAACCCTGACACAATTATTGGCAATGATTCTCAACTGCTCTTTGTTTGCTATTTAAAATCAGGAAGCCTCAATGTCGCGTCCCACCTCGCAGAGTCGTTTCAACCCGTCACGCAATCTCCTGTCCATGGCCATCTGCATGGCCGTCATGACCCCGGCGCTGGCCGATGAAACCCGCGAGGCCCAGGACAGCGCCCCGCCCGCCACCCTCGAACTCGGCGCGACCGCCATCACGTCCACCCAGTTGGGCAGCACCACCGAAGGCTCCGATTCCTACACCACCGGCACCATGGCCACCGCCACCAAACTGCCCTTGACCCTGCGCGAAACGCCGCAAGCCGTCACCGTCATCACCCGCCAGCGCATGGACGATCAGGCGATGACCAGCATCAATGACGTGGTCAACGCCACGCCGGGCCTGTTCCTCGACTACTCCAACGGCCCCGGCCGACAGTCCTACAAGGCCCGCGGTTTTGACATCGACAACCTGATGTACGACGGCATTCCGAGCGGCTACAACGGTGTGAACGTCGGATCCCAGCCGAATCTGGCGATGTTCGACCGGGTAGAGGTCGTCCGTGGGGCGACCGGTCTGGTCACCGGCGCCGGCAACCCTTCGGCGGCGATCAACCTGGTGCGCAAACGACCATTGGCCGAGCAGCACGTCACCCTGACCGGCGCCGCCGGGACTTGGGACAACTATCGCGGCGAGCTCGATGCCTCCAGCCCGCTCAACGACAGCGGCACCCTGCGCGGCCGGGTGGTCACCTCCTACCGCGACGCCAACAGTTTCATCGATGACGTGGGCGAGCGACACAACCTGTTCTACGCCGTCACCGAAGCCGACCTGAGCGATGACACCACCCTGACCGTCGGTTTCTCCAACCAGAAAGACAAGACCAACTACTTCTGGGGCTCGTCGATGATCGGCCTCGACGGTCATCACCTCGACCTGCCGCGCTCCTACAACCCCGGCACCTATTGGGAGAACAAGGATCAGGAGATCAACACCGTCTTCGCCGAGATCCGTCAGCAACTGGCCAACGACTGGAAGCTGCAGGTCAACGCCAACTATTCCGAGCAGAACGCACTGTTCTCCGGCTCGTACCAGTCGCGCTGGGTCAACAACACCCTGGCCCGCACGGTTTACCAGTCCAAGGCCGATGAAAACCAGGCCGGTCTGGACGCCTTCTTCAGCGGCCCGTTCGAAGCCTTCGGACGTAGCCATGAACTGGTGGTCGGCGCCAGCAAACGTATCTACGACCTGACCACCCACAACTACTCGCCGTACGACACCAACTGGCCGATCAACGCCGGTAAACCGGACTTCGTCCACACCGACAACGGGCGTGAAGTCACCACTCAGGACGGCGTGTACCTGACCACCCGCCTGAGCCTGGCCGACCCGCTGAAGCTGATCCTCGGCGGGCGTCTGGACTGGTACGACTACGACAACCGCGATGGCGACGGCGACTACAAGGTCACCCGCAACGTCACCCGCTATGCCGGCCTGATCTACGAACTGGACGACCATCACTCGGTCTACGCCAGCTACAGCGACATCTTCACGCCGCAGAGCAGCAAGGACACCTCCGGCAGTCCGGTCAAACCGATCGTGGGCAAAAACTACGAGGTCGGCATCAAGGGCGAATACCTGGGCGGCGCGCTGAACGCCAGCCTCGCCGTGTTCCGCGTCGATCAGGAAAACCGCGCGGTGCAAGTGTTCGTGCCGAACTGCCCGCAGTCGTCTTGTTATGAGGCCTCCGGCGAGATCCGCAGCCAGGGTATCGACTTCGAACTGCAAGGCGCGCTCACCGACAACTGGCAGATCGGCGGCGGCTACACCTACGCCCGCACGCACACCATCAAGGACGAGGCGAACCCGCAGAACGTGAACAAGCAGTTCGACACCGACACGCCGGAACACCTGTTCAAACTGACCACCCGCTACAACTTCCAAGGCCCGCTGGAAAAACTGCGCGTGGGCGGCAACATCTCCTGGCAGAGCCGCATGTACAACGACATCGAACTGCTTGATGGCGGCAACTACCGCCTCAAACAAGGCGCGTACGCCGTGACCGACCTGATGGCCGGCTACCGGGTCAATGAAAACCTCGACCTGCAACTCAACGCCAACAACATCTTCGACCGCAAGTACTACTCCACCATCGCCAACTCCGTCAGCTACGGCGGCGATAGCTATGGCAGCCCGCGCAACATGATGTTGACGGCCAAATACACCTTCTAATTTGTCCAGGCGCAGGGACGCGCCACCCCCGCCAAGATTCCTCCCGCCACACCTACATACCAAAGCGTTAATTTCGAAAACCCATGTCTGGTATTCAGCGGCTTTCCTTTGCCCAAAGATTGCCTTCGGCCAGGGCAGCAGCCTTGCGCCGCCTGTGCGACTTCAATAACTCAATGGGTGTTCAAAATGACTGACGAGAAAAACGGAACCACGCGTCGTGGCTTGATCACGACGGGGGCCATGGCCGCGACCCTGGCGGTGGCATTACCGGCGCTGGCGACGCAGCAGACACCGGCATCCGCGTCAGGGGCCAGCAAAAGCGCCGGCAACGGCAGTGGCTCGGGGATGATTACCGTCAAGGATGGCACGCAGATTTTCTACAAGGACTGGGGCCAAGGCCAGCCGATCGTTTTCCACCACGGCTGGCCCCTTTCCAGTGATGACTGGGATGCGCAAATGCTGTTTTTCCTCAGTAAGGGCTTTCGCGTCATTGCCCATGATCGACGTGGCCATGGTCGCTCTTCGCAAACCGCCAAGGGCAACGAAATGGACACCTACGCTGCCGACGTTGCCGAGTTGATGGCGCACCTGAACATCCGCAACGCCGTGCACATCGGCCACTCCACCGGC
The DNA here is from genome assembly GCF_000282255.1 of Pseudomonas sp. GM25. NCBI lineage: Bacteria > Pseudomonadati > Pseudomonadota > Gammaproteobacteria > Pseudomonadales > Pseudomonadaceae > Pseudomonas > Pseudomonas sp. GM25. The sequence continues at coordinate 97,805 of NZ_AKJQ01000038.1, forward strand.
GGTGGTGAAGTGGCGCGCTACGTTGCGCGTCATGGTCGCGGACGGGTGGCCAAGGCCGTGCTGATCGGTGCCGTGCCGCCGATCATGCTGCGTACCGCAAAAAATCCCGGCGGCCTTGCAATGGAAGTGTTTGACGGACTGCGCAAAGCACTCGCGCAGAATCGCAGCCAGTTTTATCGTGACTTCCCGAGCGGCCCGTTTTACGGCTTCAATCGCCCAGGTGCGAAAGTGTCTGAGGCGATCGTCGAAAACTGGTGGCGTCAGGGCATGAACGGCGGGATCAAGGCGCAGTACGACTGCATCAGCGCGTTCTCCGAAACCGACTTCACGGATGACCTGAAAAACATTGATGTGCCGACCCTGGTGTTGCACGGCGAAGACGATCAGATCGTGCCCATTGCGGATTCAGCTCATCTGTCGATCAAACTGCTCAAGCACGGGACACTTAAAACCTACCCCGGCCTGCCCCATGGCATGTGCACCACGAACGGCGACACCATCAACGCGGACCTTCTGGCGTTCATCAATGCGTGATGTGCCGGGTCCGCGCCCGCACGGCAAGCCGCGTAAAACCCTGTAAAAAGAAAAAGCTCCGATCAAGTCGGAGCTTTTTTATTGGGCGAATGACACAGCCGTTGCAGTTATCTACCGGGCCATCATCAACGTCTGATCGACGGGCAACGCCGGGCGCAGCTTGGGCACTACCTGCAACTCGATCGGCGTGCCGAAAAACGCCTGGCAACGCGACCGCAGCCAACGCTGAGCGGAATCGTTGTGCGCAGCCGCACGCCAGACCATGGAAAGCTCCCGCGATGGCAGCAACAGAGGGGCCGGTTCGGCCCTGATACCCTCAACCGAGGCCATGGCCCTGGCCACGTAATCCGGAACGATGACCAGCATGTCGCTCTGCGCCAACAACCTTGGCAAGGCACTGAACTGCGGCACCGCCAGCACCACTTTGCGCCGACGCCCGAGCAGGTCCAGCGCGTGGTCGGTGTCATCCCTGGCCTTGCCCATGGATGACACGATGGCGTGCGGTCGCTCGCAGAATTCATCGAGCGCCAGCAGACCCGGGCGCATGTCCGAGCGCAAAAGCATCGGCCGGATCGACCGCAGACTCTTGCGTCGGGCGTTGGCCGGCAGATCGAGCGTAGGGCTGATCCCCAGAGAGATCTCGCCATTGAACAGCCGCTGCGACATCTGTTGCTGATCGACACGCAACACCACCAAGGCGATGTTGGGCGCCTCGATACGAAGCTGGCGCAACAGTCGCGGGAGCAACGCATATTCGACATCGTCGGACAGGCCGACCTGAAAGGTCGCCTCGCTGGTACCCGGATCAAACGGCTGGCAACGGCTCAACGCCGCGACCACACCATCCAGCGCCGGCGTCAGGTTGGCGAAAATCTCCTCGGCCCGCGCCGTCGGCTCCATCACCCTCCCCGCGCGAACAAACAATGGATCGTCGAAAAGCACGCGCAAACGCCCCAGCGCCGCACTGATGGTCGGCTGGCCGAGAAACAGCTTCTCGCCGACCCGGCTGACATTGCGCTCATGCATCAGCGTCTCGAAGACCACCAGCAGATGGATGTCGACACGACGGAGATCATTTCTGTTCATGAAGTTCACCACCCGGCACGCGGCCATTGAGATCGACGGAGAGCGCTTAAAGGTTAAGGGCGCGCCTGCCGGGCGTCTGTGGTACTTGGGGTCAGCGAGATCATGCGTTAGGTGAGTGTTTTGATACTTGCGTATGAACCGTTTGATACGGGTGGCTGTATCCGGCCGCGAAAAGACCGCTGCGATGGCCGTTTTTTCGGGTTTTTTGTCCTAGCTGATGCAGTGCCGCGCCACTACGATGCTGAACCGTTTATCTGCTCCCCCGCCCACACCTGCAGCATGACCGTGCCTTTGGTCGGGCATAAACTTGAACGAGCAAACACAGGCCCCCGTGCCGAGGGATTCGCATATTCTTGATGGGTCCTCGCCGATACCACGACGAGACCCACAACGTCATAACTCTTGGGAAAAAAGCAATGAACAACAATCCCATCAGCAACACCCCCAGCGAGCCGGTGGTATTCATCGTCGACGACGATGCAGCGCTGCGCGAATCCCTCGGCAGCCTGTTGCGTTCCATTGGCCTTAAGGTCGAACTGTTCGGGTCGGTCGCCGAGTTCATGAAGTATCAACGTCCGGACACTGTCAGTTGCCTGGTGCTCGACGTGCGCCTGCAAGGCAACAGCGGGCTGGATTTTCAAAGTGAACTGGCCGCCGCCGGCATCAACGTGCCGATCGTGTTCATCACCGGACACGGCGATATCGCCATGACGGTGCGCGCCATGAAAGCCGGCGCGGTGGACTTCCTGACCAAACCGTTTCGCGAGCAAGACCTGATCGATGCAGTGTGTGCCGCGCACTCGCGGGACAAGCAGCGTCGCGAGTCCGGGCGACATGCCGATGAGCTGCGCGCACGCCATGGGACGCTGACACCCCGTGAGCAGACGGTCATGGCGCTGGCAGCCTCGGGCCTGATGAACAAGCAGATCGCCGGGGAAATCGGCCTCAGTGAAATCACCGTGAAGATCCACCGGGGCCAGGCCATGCGCAAAATGGGCGCGCGCTCTTTTGCCGACCTGGTGCGCATGGCCGAAGTCATCGCGGCGCAGCCTGTCAATCGGTGACCGAATGAACCGATACGGTACGGCTCAGGATTGCCGGGATGGCGCATGCTTGCGCCATCAGGCAAAACATCGACAGACCCGGCACAACTAACACTTAGGTATATCCCTTTCATACATAGTCATACTTCGATTGACCCAATGCAGCGGTGCCAGAGAACAACGCTTCGAATAACATCTTTATTCAAATAAACATTACTCAATACAACGATTGGTGAATGACCGACAGTCGCCAACAACCGTCATGCCTGAAAAACAACTTCAGACTTTTCAATCTCTTCATTAATACGCCCTTCATAGCGTTTGCCTGCTTCATCGAAAGAACACGACCTGCCGTCCGATAGCAAAAATCTGGAAGAATAAATGTCTATCATCAAACGTCGCGCACAACTTCTTTGCTCAGACGCCTTCGCCTGGCTTGCCGCCATTGCGGTCGGCAGCATGATCTATATCACCAATGCGTACCTTGATCTGGATGTTGCGCCGACGTTGTTCTACATCACGCTGGTGTTCATGTCCGCGAACATCTTCCCGGTTCCGGTATTCCTGGCCGTCGCGCTGGGTTGCCTCACGCTGCTGACTGCCGACTTCCTGGTCGACGAAGGTTATCGCGATCACCGGGGCATCGCTGGATTCGTCAGGTGCGTGATCGCGCTGACGACCATTTCCCTGCTGGCACTGCGCAGCAAGCGCGCCACTGAAACGCTGCGGCGCAAGGAAGCATTTTTTCTCGGCGCACAGAAACTCAGTCACACCGGCAGTATCGGTTTCATCATCGACAAGAACGTCAGCGTGTCCTTGTCCTGGTCGGAAGAGTCCTCGCGCATTTTCGAGTATCCGCCGAACGTCCCCCCGACACTCGCCCTGGTCAAATCACGCACCCATCCGGATGACTTGCCGGTGATCGATCAGGTGCTGGACCAGTTCGCGCGCCGGCAGGAGCTGATCGAAGCAGAGCATCGGCTGCTCATGCCCGATGGCCGGATCAAGCATGTGCAGATGATCGCCAGCCCCATGCCCAGGCATCGCGGGCGCACGGAATACGCCGGGGCGCTGATGGACGTGACCGCCAGCAAACAGTCCGAAGAGGCGCTGTTTCACTCGCAAGCCACCCTCGCCCACGTCACGCGCCTGACGTCGATGGGCGAACTGGCCGCGTCGATTGCCCACGAAATCAATCAGCCGCTGGCGGCGGTCATCACCAGCGGCGAGTCCTGCAAGCGCTGGATCAACCGTCCCGAGCCGAACCTGGAAGAAGCGCGCCGTTCGCTGGACCGGATCATTCAAAACTCCGTCCGGGTTTCCGACGTCATCGCCTGTATCCGGGCCTTGTCGCGCCACAGCGAGGTACAGCGCAATGTCGAAGTGTTCGACGACATCGTCAGTGACTCGCTGACGCTGATGCAACACGACATCTGCTTCCATGAGGTTCGCCCGCATGCGCAACTGGGCACTCGCGGCGCACTGATCAAAGGCGACCGGGTGCAGTTGCAGCAAGTCATCATCAATCTGATCATCAACGCCTGCCAGGCCATGGCCAACGTGCATGACCGGGCCCGGACGCTGCGGATCACCACCTCGCTCCTGCACAGCGAGGCCGTGCTTGAAATCGCCGACTCCGGCGTCGGCATTGCCGAAGACATCCTGCCTTCGCTGTTCGATCCGTTCTTCACGACCAAGCCCACGGGCCTGGGAATGGGGCTCTCGATCTGCCGCTCGATCATTGAATTCCACGGCGGGCGCATCTGGGTCAACAGCACCGAGGGCGTCGGCACGCAGTTTGTGTTTGCGATTCCATTGGCTGCGCCCGAACACGATCAATGACCGTCATCCACCCCTGATGTCGCCGGCCGGCGATATGGAGATCAGCATTGTCTATCGAAAGTACAAACCCTGGCGCTGGACCCGAAACCCCGCAATCAGGCCGTACCGTTGTTTTCGTCGCGTACCCGCAAATGGGCCTGCTGGATCTGACCGGTGCGCAGACCGTGTTCTGGGCGGCGACCTGCAGACTGGCGCAACTCGGTTTGCCCGGTTATGCCCTGCACACCGCGAGCCTGCAAGGCGGGCCGGTGCGGACCGGCGAAGGCCTGGTGGTTCAAACCCGGCGACTGGATGAGCTAAGCGACGAGCCGATCAATACGCTGATTGTTCCGGGCTCGGCGTCCATCCGCCAGGCCATGCTCGACAACGCGCCGCTGGTGGACTGGTTGCGCGTCACCTCAGCCACGGCCAGCCGTACGACGTCGGTGTGCAGCGGCGCTTTTTTCCTGGCCCAGGCGGGCTTGCTCGATGGCCTGCGCGTGGCGACACACTGGTTGATGGCTGACATGTTCGAGCGGCTGTACCCCAAGGTCGAACTGGATCGCGAAGCGATTTTCGTCCGCCAGGCCTCGGTGTGGACCTCCGCCGGCGTCAGCGCGGGGATCGATCTGGCGCTGGCGCTGGTCGAGACCGACAACGGTCGCGATGTGGCCATGCAGGTCGCCCGGCGCATGGTTGTTTACTACCGGCGCCCGGACAACCAGGAGCAATGGAGTCCGCTGCTGCAATCACAACATTCAATCGCGCCCGAGCGCTAGCCGGAGACGGTGGTCATGAACGCACCGCACACACTGTACCTGGTCAGTCACCCGCCCTGCGTCAGCCGCTATGGCACGCACACCTCGTTATCAACCGCTGAACGCGTGGAGATCATCGACGCGTTGACCCAGACCCTGGGCGCTACGCTGGGCATTCTGGCGCGACTCAGACACAGCCAGCAGACATTGCGTACCGTCAGCTTTTTGCCGGTGCAGACACTGTTGCGCAGATTGCTGAATGCCAATACCCGATACGCCGATTTCCTCGTCACCGGCATCACAGATCTGGGCGGCCATGCCCAGCGTGACGCGCTTTACCGTCTCAATGACGCTGCAGAGCCTTTGTGTTTCGCCGACTGCCTGAAAGGCATCGATCGCGCCCTGCGAACGCTACGGGCTGCCGACGCCTTGTTCCGTGACTGTCGCGCCAGCGCAATTGCCAACAACGACTACGCCAGCCGGCAACTTTTCGAGGCCTGCACTCGGCATAACGGTTATTTTCTTTCGTTAATCAACAACCACTTGTTTCCTGAATAATTGATTAACTGTCGCAACTAACAAAAAACCAACCAAACATACGCACGTATACTATTCCACAATTTTTGAAAGCGTATCTTGCAAGTATGGCGGGCGCTACAGCCACCCGCAAAAGACGCAAGGTTTCCCCCATGTTCAACTCAGCTATTATTTCAGTTGTCGATGATGACGAACTTGTTCTGGTTTCACTGGACAGTTTGCTGCGGTCTTGCGGTTATACAGTCAAGACTTTCACCAGCGCTTTGGCATTTCTTGAATCCGGCGCGCCAGAGCAGACCGGGTGCCTGATTTCGGATATTCAGATGCCCGGCATGTGCGGGGTCGAAATGTACGAGGCACTGGCGGCCAGGAAGATCCACATTCCGACGATCTTCATCACCGGCAAGCCAGGCCTGCCCCCTGAATTCAGCACCCGTGTGAAAACGCCGGAGGGCTACTTCTCCAAACCCTTTCATACCGAGGCACTGCTGGCCTGCATCGCGCAGGCGCTGATGCGCGGACGTTGAGCCCCCAAAAAAAAGCCGCTTCCCTGCCCGACCGATAAACCTCAAAACAGAAAAAGGCCCCGCAAGTTCATCACTTGCGGGGCCTGATTTTTATCGAGCCCGGCCGAATCCAGCCGGGCCGCCAGCAGCCGATCAGTAATCCCAGAACGCTGCGATCCAGCGGAACGCATCACCATCGACCGCCACTCGGCCTACCGACGGGAACGGCAGATGGGTGGCGACAAACCACTCACCGCTCGCCGCTGCCTCGCGCATCAGCCGTACGCGAACACGCACCGACTCTTCAGGATCATGCTCGAAACCGTTGTGCCATTCCGGATGTTCGAAGGCCACCGGAAACAAGGCGTCGCCGGCGAAGGTCAGGCGTTCGCCGCCGGAGTTGACGTAGACAACGCTGTGCCCCGGCGTATGGCCGCCGGTGAGTTTCACCACCACGCCCGGCGCCACTTCGTATTCATCCTCGAAGGTGCGCACCTGGCCGCGGTAATCGTTGATGAACTGATTGGCCGTCGCGCGCAGAACGTCAGGCACCGGCGCCGGCATGACAGTCTGGGTGAAGTCCGGCGTTTCCCAGAACTCGACCTCTTTTGCCGAAACGTGGATGCGCACGTCCGGACGCAGCCGGCTCTTCACTTCGTCGACCAGCAGACCGCCGACATGGTCCATGTGCATGTGGGTGATCACGATGTCGGTCACGGCTGCCAGATCGATGCCCGCCGCCTCCAGCCGTTTCGGCAACTGACCGGCCCGAGGGAAGCCGGGAAACTGCCCGCCCAGTCCGGCGTCGACCAGAATGATCTGCTCGCCGCTGCGCACCACCAGCACGTTGAGTGCCCAGTCGAACGCGTCCGGCCCCAGGAACATGTCCTTGAACCACGCGGCGCGAGCCTGCGGATCGGCATTGGTCGACATGGTCGAGGTCGGCAGCGGCAGCACGCCATCGCTGATCACCACCACGTCGATGTCGCCGACCTGCAGTGCGTAGCGCGAAGGCACCAGCTCCTGGGCCTGACCAAAGTTCGAGGTGAATGGCAGACTGTTGGCTGTGCTGGTTTGTTGGGAGTGATTCAGATAGGTAGACATGGTCGCTTTCCTTTTGGCTGAGTCAGGATTTCTCGGAGGAATGCCGCAAGAGCGAAATAGCGCTCCTTGAAATCGAGTGTGCATCGCGACCACGGCGGCCAACACCATACGCGGGTATAGGGTTTGCGCCGGATTGAGCGAGTACGACCGGCGCTGAAGTGGCTGTGCCCCATACCAATGTATATTCGCGCTCCTGCCCGCAAACGCGGACACTACGCCACACCGGATCGTCGAAAACTGGCGGTCACTTAGCCTTCAAAGCCGTCATGAACTCTATTTTTCACCAACCCGACCCGCTCACCTGTCTGCTCGCGCAACCGCGCACGCTGGTGTTCCTGGCGTATCCCCAAATGGGCTTGCTGGACCTGACCGGCGCACAGACCGTGTTCTGGGCAGCGTCCAAAGCCAGGGCTGAACGCGGTTTGCCTGGCTACGCGATACACACCGCAAGCCTCGACGGCGGATTGATCGCTACCGCTGAAGGGCTGTCGGTCGACACCCTGCCCCTGCACACCTTTGACGACACCGTGATCGATACCCTGATCGTGCCCGGTGCGCCGAACATCCGTCAGGCCATGCTCGACAATGTTGCGCTGGTGGACTGGCTGCGCGCGGCGTCAGTCAACGCCAGACGCACCGCCTCGGTGTGCAGCGGTACTTTTCTAATGGCCCAGGCCGGGCTGCTGGAAGGATTGCGAGCGACCACCCACTGGGGAATGTGCGACATGCTCAAGGGTGGTTTTCCGAGTGTCGATGTCGACCTTGATGCGATCTACATCCAGCAAGGCAAGGTCTGGACTTCCGCCGGGGTCACCACCGGGATCGATATGGCGTTGGCGCTGGTCGAGGCCGATTGCGGCCGTGCGGTGGCATTGCAGGTGGCAAGGGAGCTGGTGGTTTTTCTCAAGCGTCCCGGCGGTCAGGCGCAGTTCAGCCAGTTGCTGCAATCGCAGATCGACGACAGAGGCTGCTTCGACGAATTGCACCTGTGGATCAGCGAAAACCTCGGCGACACGCGCCTCAACGTCGAATCGCTCGCCCGGCAGGCGCAGATGAGCCCGCGCAATTTCGCGCGGGTTTACAAGCGCAAGGTCGGTCGCACGCCGGCCAAGGCGCTCGAGCTGTTTCGTCTGGAAGCCGCACGACGGATGCTCGAAGACTCCCAGCGCAACATCGATCAGATCGCTCTGCTGTGCGGGTTCGGCGACGAGGAACGCATGCGCGATACCTTCTACCGTCACCTCTCGGTCACGCCCCGGGAATACCGCAGCAGGTTCTCGCGCTGACGCCACACGCCGCAATGACACCGGGCTCGCCGACGTTCAAATACTGTCGCTATACACACGTATAAGTACGCCGCCGGACCGAGCGGCGTATGGTGCGGGAATGGCGGGCGTCCTTGACGGGCTACCCGAGATCAGCCCTGGTAAAGCAATGTCCCACACCGCTGTTGTTTCGGTTGTCGATGATGATGAATCCGTGCGCATGGCGCTGGACAGCCTGTTGCGCTCCCACGGCTACACCGTGCAGTTGTACCCGAACGCGGAGGCTTTTCTGGCGATGACTGCACCGCCCCGCCCCGGCTGCATCATCTCGGACATCCAGATGCCCGGCCTGTCCGGCATCCAGATGTACGACGCACTGTGCGCCCGAGGCATCCGCATCCCGATCATTTTCATCACTGGCTATCAAGGGCCACCGCCACAGGTCGACGCAGCATTCCCCGAGCCGCTCGCCTACTTCCCCAAGCCTTTTCCTTGCGGCGAACTCATCACCTGCATCGAAAGTGCGTTCAATCGGCCCGTTTGACCGCCCTCTTCCTATACCTGTGTATACCCCACCTCACACCTAAGCATGTCGGCACTGACCCTATGTAGAAGTGTCCCGGCGCGCCTTCCCCGATAGCATCATCTCCAGCGAATCGAACCGGTTCTGCGGTTGTTCACAACAGCCATTTTCGTGCAGACCGGGAGACGGTCACGCGTGAACAGACAAGCCGTTCAACGATCAGAATTTCCTCAGGAGTCATCCGATGAAACAGCACATTTTAGTGATAGGCGCAGGGTTTGGTGGAGTCTGGAGCGCCTTGAGCGCCGCACGCCTGCTGGACCAGCATGATCGTAACGACGTGCAGATCACCGTCCTCGCGCCCCAGGCAGAACTGCGCATCCGCCCGCGTTTCTACGAGCCGGATGTCCACAACATGAAGGCGCCGCTGGGTGAACTGTTCGATGCGGTCGGCGTGAAATTCGTCAAAGGCATCGCCGACAGCATCGACACCGCCAGCAAGCAAGTGACCTACAGCGATGCCTTCGGCACGCAAGGTACGCTGAACTATGACCGGCTAGTACTGGCCGCCGGCAGTCGCGTGATCCGTCCACCGCTCAAGGGCATGATCGAACACGCTTTCGACGTCGATCAGATCGAAGAAGCCGCCCGCCTCGAAGCTCATATCAAGTCCTTGAAGAACCAGCCGTCGAGCGCTGCGCGAAATACCGTGGTGGTCGCCGGTGGTGGTTTTACCGGGATCGAAACCGCCACCGAAATGCCGGCTCGCCTGCGTGCCGCCCTGGGTGACGATGCGCCGATCAGGGTCATCGTGGTGGATCGCGCACCGCAAATCGCTGCAACGCTGGGCGACGGCATTCGCCCGTCCATTGTCGAAGCGTCCAAAGAGTTGGGCATCGAATGGGTACTCGATGCCTCGGTCGCCTCGGTCGATGCCGGCGGCGTGACTCTGGCCGACGGCAAACGGATCGAGTCCAACACCGTCGTCTGGACCGTTGGTTTCCGCGCCAGCCCGCTCACCGAACAGGTGCCTGGCAGCCGTGATCCGCAGGGTCGTCTGCATGTCGACGGCAACCTGAAAGTGCTGGGACACGTGGATGTCTTCGCCGCCGGCGATGTGGCTTATGCCGCCACGGATGACCTCGGAAACTACGCTGCAATGTCCTGCCAGCACGCCATTTGCCTGGGCCGTTATGCCGGCAACAATGTGGCGGCTGACCTGATCGGCGTCGCACCGATGACCTACAGCCAGCCCAAATACGTGACCTGCCTTGACCTCGGCGCCTGGGGCGCGGTGTTCACCGAAGGCTGGGACCGCCAATTGAAACTGGTCGGGCAAGAAGCCAAAGACCTCAAGACCCAGATCAACACCGTGTGGATCTACCCGCCAGCCGCCGATCGTGCAACCGCACTGGCCGCTGCCGACCCGTTGATTCCGGTGGCCTGATCCCCCGACGCTCCACGATCACCCTACTGCTGCGCACTCCCAGGCGCCCGCCACGGTTATTTTGGCGGGCGCCTTTTTTTGTGCTCACGGAAGCAGTACGGCATCCGCCGGCAGAACAAACTGGACGATCGCACCGCACGGCTGATTGGCCTCGATCCACAATTGGCCGCCATGGGTCTCGATGATCGAACGGCAAATCGACAGTCCCATGCCCAGCCCCGTGGGTTTGGTGGTGTAGAACGGCGTGAACAACTGCCCGATCGAATGCGCGCCGAAACCCGGTCCCGAATCGCTGACGCAAACCCACACCTGCCCCGCTTCATTGGTTTGCGTGCGGATGCGCAGCTCCCCTTTGACGACACCTGCTCCACTCATGGCTTCCAGGGCGTTCATCACCAGGTTGAGCACCACTTGCTGCAGCTCGACCCGGTCGCCATCGACCCGTGGCAAACCGGACGCCATCTGCGCCTCGACCAAAACCCCACCCTTCTGCGCCTGACTTTGAGTGATCTCGATGACCTCGCCAATCACCTCGTTGAAGTTGACCGGCTCCTTCGGCTGAGGGGCCTTGCGAATCAGCCCGCGAATGCGGTCCAGCACCTCACTGCCCCGATGGGCATCCTTGACGATGCGCTCCAGGCACAGGCGAGTCTCCTCAAGGTTAGGTGGCGCGGCACTCGACCAGCGCAGCGCGGCCTGGGCGCTGGCCAGTGTCGAGGCCAGCGGTTGACTGACTTCATGGGCAATAGAGGCCGCGAGCTGCCCCATCGTCGCAACGCGGCAGGCATGGGCCAGCTCCGCCTGTATCTCGCGATAACGCTGCTCGCTCTCACGGCTTTTGACCTCGCGCTCGGCGACATCGCGGTACAGGCGCGCATTGACCAGCGAGATCGCCGCCTGCGAAGCGACCAGCCTGAGCGCAGCGATTCGTGCAGGGCTGAATACCCGTGACGTCAGGTTGTTTTCCAGATAAAGCGCGCCGATCAGCTTCGCCTGATTGAGCAACGGCAGGCACAGTACCGAGCGCGCGCGATGCTGGCGAACGTACGGATCGGCAGCGAACGATGGTTCGGCCAACGCGTCATCCAGCACCAGATTTTCCTGGGTGCGCAGCACGTGGTTCAGGACCGATTCCGGCAGCAGCTTCGCCGCCACCGGCGCATCACGCAGATCCAGCTGCGTGGTGTCATCGCGGGTAGTTGCCTCGGCGACGATCCGCTGCTCGCCCTGCTCCGTCAGGACCAGCACGCCGCGCTGCGCGCCGGCCTGTTCGATCGCGGTGCGCATGATCATGTCGACCAGCTTTTCGAGGACGATTTCACTGGAGGCCGCTTGTGACACCTTCAACACGGTGGCCAAGTCCAGATGCTCGACCGGTGTGGCGATGGTATTGGTGGGACCGGGCAGCGGTGTTTCAACCCGCAGAAACGGGTGCTCCGCCTCCAGTTGTCGAACCTTGCCCTCGGCACCCCAGCGCTGGTAGCCGTAGCGGGCATCCTGCAGATAGACCCGGGCAATCTTTTGCAATCCACGGTGTTGATAGAAGCGCGCGGCGAGCTCGTTGGCCAATGCTTCGATCTGCAGGAAGCCGCTGCGCTGAGCCAGTTCGATCGCCTGCTCGTAGCAGTGCTCGGCCTCCAGCAATCGACCTTCAAGTCGGGCAATTTCCCCCTCCAGCAACACGGCATGGCTGGCGAAATTGTCCGGGCAGAGTTCGGCCCAGACCTGCAACTGCCGGTGTTGCGCGGTAATGACCTCGAGTTGCTCGTGCCGCTCTCCGGCAGGCTTGGTGCTGCACAGGGCGGCGAAGGTCAAAGCCTGGTAGAAGCAATATTCTGCCTCCTCGAGGAACGAGTGCGATGAGCGAAGCAATTGTCGAGCGGCCGCACCGGCCTCTGCCGCTGCCTCGTACTGGCCGGCGAAGTAGCAGGCCTGCAAGGTGCGAATCCAGTGCCAGCAAATGGCGACCAGCGAGGTCTGGTGATCCTCGGGGTGGCGCTCGGAAAACGCTCCCGGGCCGATATTGCCGAAGATTGGCATCTGGCCCCGGAGCATCCGGATAAACGCCAACTGGGTTTCGATGAAATCGATGACCACGCCGAAGCCGATTTTTCTGGCGTACGCCAGCCCGCGCTCGGCTTCTTCCTGCAACCCGGCCAAGGGTTCGCCGGTGGCCAACAGATTGGAGACCCGGCTGTTGCCGGTAAACGCGGCAATCGGCAGATCGCCGGTGCGGTTCGCCACTTCAAATATTTGGGCCAAAGGTTCAAGGCAGGTGCGTATCGGTTGAGCCCAGCGCTTGGCAAACAGCCAGAACGCCAGTTGCGTGCGCGCCTTGTAGCGTTCCAGATCGCGTCGTTCGACCAGCCGACAGCCCAGCTCCGCGAACGCCAGGCCGGCGGGATAGTCCGCAAACCGCCGCCCGGCGATCCGCGACACGTTGGCATAGGCCACGCACGAGGCATCGCTGTTGCCGTATTCGATACTCAGGTTGATCGCCCGGCACATGGCCAGGCCCGGAAGATTGCCGTCCATGTGGACCGCCGTGACGATCAGCTTGGTCAGTGCTTCAAGGCTGGCAAGCGCGGTTTCATCCACCATGGGCGGCAGGTCGATCAATACCTCTATGGAGCGCTCGCCCAGCCGTTGCCCGATCCGCTGATATTCGTCACGCACCTCGTCGTCATCGGGATGAGGCGACCACTCGATCCCCAGATAACGCAGGAAAGTCAGACACACCGCCACCGCGTTGTCGCTCTGGTTCAGAATCAGATAGAGATCCGCTTGCAGGCAGGCGACCCGGGTGCGTTCGATCAAGGACTCTGCACGGCGTGACAATTGCCGCAGGCGTGCTTCGGCTGCCCCTAATTGCCGGGTGAGGAATTCGCACAAGGCCCGCCCGGACTCCAGCGCAAACATCAATTCACGCTGATGCTCCCAGCCGCCCTCATCCAGCAACGTTGCGCCCTGGGCAAAATACGTCAGCGCCGAAGCGTAGGCCGTCGATGCCCTGGCCCGTTCGCCCGCCAGCAGGTTCAACTGCGCCAGGTGTTCGCGCTCCTGTTGTCGGTCCATCAGCACGGCGCCACGATTGAGCTGGCCGACCATCTCGAAAATCTTTTCTGCATGCTTGTCTGCCGGCGTCTTCTCTACCAGCAAACGCCCGATCCGCAGGTGATGCTGCGCACGGGAAGCCTCATCAACCAGCAGATACGCGGCTTCCTGGACCCGGTCGTGAACGAACCCATAGACGCTGTCCTGACGCGTGATCAACTCGTGACGAACCGCCGGCCACAACACCCCGTGAACCTGCCCGTCAGGCAGGCCCAGAACGGTAGCCAGCGAAGCGACATCCGCGACGTTGCCCAGGCAGGCCATCTGCTGCAACGCCTGCTGCGTTTCAGCGGGCAACCGCGCCAGTTTGTCGAGCATCAGATCGACCACATTGTCGGTGTAGCCCTTGGCGTGAATACGTTCTGCGTCCCAGACCCACTGCCTGCGGTCATGGTCGAAGGCCAGCAGATCCTGTTCGACGAGGGTTTGCAGAAACTGAATGACGAAGAAAGGATTGCCCGCGGTCTTGTCCAGAATCAGTTGCGCGAGCGGTGCGATGTACGGCTGCTCGGAACGCGACGACTCGGCGACCAATTGCGCGATATGCGATCCGGCCAGCGGCAACAAAGTGATCTCCTGCACCCGGCCGCCCGCCGCTTTGATGGCGCTCAACCGGGTGCTCAACGGGTGCGAGGCATCCACCTCGTTGCTGCGGTAGGCGCCGATCAGCATCAAGTGCTGCAAGTCGGAACGGGTCAGCAGTTCCTCCAGCCAATTGAGCGTCGCCACGTCCAGCCACTGCAAGTCGTCGAGAAACAGCACCAGTGGATGTTCGGCGCGGGCGAATACGCCGATGAACCGTCGCAATACCCGCAAGAACCGGCGTTGCGCCTGTGGCGGTTCCAGATCCGCCACAGGCGACGTATCGCCGATGATCAGTTTCAGTTCCGGGATCAGGTCCGTCACCAGCCGCGCCTCGGCGCCCAGCGCTTGCAGCAGCGCGTTGCGCCAGCCGGCCATCTGCGAATCGCTCTGGCCCAGAAGCGTGCGCACCAGTCCTTGAAACGCCTGGGCCAGGGTCGAATAAGGCACGTCGCGTTTGTACTGGTCGAATTTGCCGCTGGCGAAGAACCCGTGCACCGGCACCAGAGTTTGATGCAGCTCGTGGACCACCGAGGATTTACCGATGCCCGAATAGCCGGAAACCAGCACCAGCTCCGGTCGGCGGCTGACGGCGATCCGTTCGAATGCGGCGATCAGCGTCTGGACTTCAGCCTCTCGGCCGTAGAGTTTTTCGGGGATCAGCAAACGGTCGCATGTCCCCTGCTCGTCCAGCGCAAACTCATCCACGTGCTGCTGATGCCAGCCTGCCAGACAACGGCGCAGATCCTGCTCCACGCCAAGGGCAGACTGATAACGCTCCTCGGCGGTCTTGGCCAACAACTTCATGACGATTCGCGAGAGCATCTCCGGCACCGTCGCCACGCGCGCACTCGGCGGCATTGGCGTGCGCGCGATATGGCAATGCAGCCATTCCATGGGGTCGGCGGCGCTGAACGGCAGCGACCCCGTGAGCATTTGATAAAGCGTGACGCCGAAGGCATAGAGGTCGCTGCGCGAATCCACCGAGCGGTTCATCCGGCCCGTCTGTTCCGGGGCCATATAGGCCAGGGTCCCGGACAACGTCTCGGGTGGCTCAGCGGCGTGGCGTTCGCGAGGCAGGCGCGATGCCAGGCCGAAACCGGTGAGTCGGGCGTGGCCGTCGGGGCAATTCACCAGAAGGTGAGCGGGCTTGATGTCTTTGTGAATCAGGCCACACCGATGCAACTTGCCCAGCGCCACCGCCACGCTGATGGCCAGCGGCAGAAACGTCGCAACGTCCAGGGGAGCCGTCAGCAAACGGGCCAGCGGCACACCACCCGGATCTTCGAACACCAGTTGCACGCGGCCATCGTCCTGCGACAGCTCCAGAGGACGCGCCGCCCAGTCGCCGTCCAATTGGTCTCTCAGGGAAAATTCATGGGCAAGACGCTCGACGCTGGCGCCCGATGGTTGCTCCGCCGCGAGCGAGGCGATCAGGACATCAACCTCGCAGCTGCCAGAGGCACGTCTGCCCCGTTGGAGAATGCGTTCTCCGTCGTCCCACAGAATCTGCATGCCTTCATTCATCGCCGTCGCAGCCGTTGGTAATCGCTGGATCATGGGGCACCGTTACCTGTATGCCGTTCGGCACCATTGCTAACCGTAGCTGAGAGAAATGCAGGGGGAAAAACCAACGAAAATCTTTGCAGTAAAACCGACACGCGGCAATCAAACGAAGGTGTTAAGGGAGCAGTTCCATTCCAGACTGCCCGGCTTGGGACGTCAGACGCAAAAAGGCCTGCCACATCGGCAGGCCTTCTTCGTTATGGCGGGGCGTTACTGCTTGAGAATCAGCAGCGGCTCGCCCTTCTTGACGATGTAAGTCGCCAGCTCCGAGCCTTTCTCGTTACCGACATTCTTCGCGATATGCGCCACACCGGCCGGGATGAACAGCGAATCCCCCGCCTTGAGCGTCACCGGTGCCTGACCTTCCAGCCGATACTCGAACGTGCCGCTGATCACGTAAGCCACTTCCACACCTGGATGCGCATGGTTGGGCGACGTGACGCCCGGTTCAAAGTCGACACGAGCCTGGATCACTTCGCGATCCGCAGCGCCCAGATCCTGACGAACCAGATCGGTACGGCTCAGGCCCTGTTGCCAGCTTTTCGCCGGGGCGGCGGATGGGGTGTCAGCCGCGTGGGCAAGGCCGGTCAGCGAAACGAGTACGGCGGCAGCGGTCATCAGAAGTGTGCGGCGCATGATGTTGCCCTCTTGGAAGTAGTGATGTGTTGACGACTACTTTGACCGAGGCATGTACGCGGGATGTGTCCTGAGGTCGGGGTTTGTTACCCGATTGTGTATGGCGGCAGGATTGATACACGCGCATACAACTCACAGCACTTCTGACAGCCATTGCCTGAATGCCACGATCTTTTTCGACTCGGCGTTTTCATGGGGCGTGACAAAGTAGAAACCCGAGCTGGACTTCAGCCGCAGATCAAACGGCGCCACCAGTCGCCCGGCGCGCAAATCGTCATCGACGTAAGTCGAGCGACCGATGCACACGCCCTGCCCGTCAATCGCGGTCTGCACGGCCATCATTGCCAGATCGAAAGTCAATCGCGGGCCTTTGGCCGTGAGCGGTGGCAGGCCTGCCGCGTGCAGCCAGTCGTTCCAGTCATTGGCGGTCAGGCCGCTGACTTGCAGCAAAGGGTGATGGGCCAGATCCGCCGGCGTCTTCAATGGCTTGTCGCCGGTCAGCAGTCGCGGGCTGCACACCGGGAAGATCTCGTCGGACATCAGCCAGTCCGCCCGCAGCCCAGGCCATTCGCCGTTACCGTAGCGGATCGCCGCGTCTATCCCGGCCTTACGAAAGTCGACCAGTCGGGTCATGGCACTGATCCGCACATCGATCTCGGGATATGCCTCGCGAAACGACGGCAGACGCGGCAACAACCATTTGGACGCCACCGACACCAGCGTGCTGATCGTCAGGACGCTGTGGTCGTTCGCCTCCAGCAAACGCTCGGTCGAGTGGCGCAACTCCAGAAACGCCGAACGAACGCCGGGAAAATAAGCATTGCCCTCCTCCGTCAGCGCCAAGCCGTCCTTCAATCGCATGAACAGACGCACGCCAAGTTCATCTTCGAGGCGCCGGATCTGATGGCTGATCGCGGTCTGCGTGACGTTCAGTTCTTCAGCGGCGCGGGTGAAGCTCAGGTGCCGGGCCGCACATTCGAAGGCTCGCAATCCGTTGAGCGATGGCAGTCGGGGGAGCATATGACCTCTTCAGTCCATGAGATTTTGTCATACGCTAGCACTGGATTTGTCCTTTGCGAAGCGGCGCGGCGATAGCGGATTCTGAGGCTCTACCTGCAAGGGGATCCCATGAAACTGTACTTCGCCCCCATGACCTGTTCGCTGTCGCCGCACATTGTGCTGCGCGAGCTGGCGCTGCCGTTCGAGCTGATCCGCGTCAACAACCAGACCAAGCAAACCGCCGACGGCCGGGACTTTCGCCAGATCAATCCGAAGGGCTACGTGGCTGCGCTGATGCTGGACAACGGTGAAGTGCTGACCGAAGGCCCGGCGATTCTGCAGTACCTCGCCGACCTCGTACCCGGTCATTCGATGGCCCCGGCCAATGGCACCTGGGAACGCTCACGCTTGCAGGAATACCTGAATTTCATCAGTTCGGAAATTCATGGGGGCAGCGCGCCGTTGTTCAGCAGCGAAATCCCGGAAACCACCAAAACGATCTTCAAGCACAAACTGTTCAAGCGTCTGGATTACCTGAACCGCATCCTCGCGACACAGCCCTTTCTGATGCAGGCGTTCGGCGTAGCGGATGCCTATCTGTTCACGGTGCTGAAGTGGTTGCCGACATTCAGTATCGCCATCGAAGACTGGCCGGCGCTGGCAAACTACATGACGCGCATAGCCGAACGGCCCAGCGTGCGGGCGGCCATCGCGGAAGAGGAAGCCACGCAACCGGTGTGAAACCTCCGGTTGCGCGGCCGTCGTCAGGCCTTGGCGGCTTCGTCGATCAACGCCGCCACTTCCGCCGCGTGAGAAGCCAACGACGCATGGCCGGCGTTCAAGGTAATGACCTTTTTCGCGTTGAGTCGCGCCGACATGCGCTTCTGGTTGTCCGGATGAATCATCCGGTCCTCGCTGGAAATCTGATACCACGACGGTTTGTTCTTCCACGCGGGATTGTTGATTTCATCGCCGAAGGTGCTGGCCAGCGGCGCCTTCTGCGTGACCGCCATCACCAGCGCTTCATCCGCCGGCAGATCCTGGCAGAAGCTTTCATGGAATTTGTCGGCCTTGAGCCAGAGAAAGCCGTCGCTGTCCGGCGCCAGATTCGGTGCGGCGGCCGGCAAATGTTCCTGAGTGATGGCGCCGGGGCTTTCGCCTTGATCCGGGGCGAACGCGGCGATGTACACCAGGCCCACCACATTCGGCTGATTACCGGCCTGAGTGATGACCGCGCCGCCATAGGAATGCCCGACCAACAGCACCGGCCCGTTCACCTGGGCGACCATCTTGCGCGTGCGCTCGGCGTCGTCGGCCAGCGAGGTCAGGGGCATTTCCACGGCCTGGATCGCGCTGTAGCCCTTGCGCGACAGTTCCACAATGACCTTGCCCCAGTGCGCGGCACCGCCCCAGAAACCGTGCACCAGCACAATCGTCGGCTTTTCACTCATGGCCTTTCTCCTGCTGTTCATGAAGGTCGATTTACCAATGGCGCTCAGGAGTATGGAGCGGTTCTGCCGATGCGCCCGCCGGCCAGACCAAAGGTGCGTTTCGGGATATGACAGTTGTTGAATGCCCCAGCGCTTCTATAGTGAAGGGGTTCAAGCCCTCCTCCATCGAGCGCCCCATGGCCAGCACCGATCAACTGATCATCTGCGAGCATTGCGACTGCGTGTACGAAAAAGTCACGCTGGCCAAACACCAGAAGACCCTCTGCGTGCGTTGCGGCGGCGTGCTCCAGCGCTACAACGGCCTGAGCGTGGAGCAACGTCTGGCGCTGAGTTTCACGGCGGCGATGCTGTGGCTGTTCGCCAATTTCTACCCGGTGATGAGCATCAGCATGAAGGGCCTGAAAAACAGCGCGACCCTGTGGGATTCAGTGCTGGCCCTGAGTCAGGGGCCGATCACCTCCATGGCGATGGTCGCCGCGATCTCGATCATCATCGCCCCGGCCTTTCAGTTGGTTCTGTTGATCTGGGTCTTGAGCTTCGCCCTCGCCTCGCGCCGTTCGCCGGGGTTCAAGCTGTGCATGCGCTGGCTGGAAACGCTGCGACCGTGGAGCATGCTCGAAGTGTGTTTACTTGGCGCGATGGTGGCGGTGTTCAAACTGGCGGGCATGCTCGACGTCATTCCCGGCATCGGCCTGTTTGCGCTGGCCGTGCTCAGCCTGTTGCTGATCCGCATCGCCGGGCGCGACGTGCGCGAACTGTGGGACATTCTATGAAACGACCACCGACGGCAACCGAACTCAACCTCTGCCTCTGCCACAGCTGCGGGCTTGCCTGCGACATGACCGGCGAACCGCACCAATGCCCGCGTTGCGACGCCCCGCTGCACCGGCGCAAGACCAACTCGCTGACCCGCACCTGGGCCTACATGTTCGCCGCGCTGGCGTTTTACGTGCCGGCGAATCTGCTGCCGGTGATGAACACCACCCTGCTCGGCAGCGGCGCCGACAGCACCATCATGAGCGGCGTGCTGGAGTTCTGGGAACACGGCGCGTGGGACATCGCCCTGATCATCTTCGTCGCCAGTATCGCGGTGCCGGGGGTGAAATTCGTGGCGCTGACCTTGTTGTTGGTCACCGTGCAACGGGACAGTCATTGGGCGCGCAAGGAGCGTTCGAAACTGTACCGCTTCGTCGAACTGATCGGCTATTGGTCGATGCTTGATGTGCTGGTGGTCGCATTGGTGGCGGCGCTGGTGAAATTCCAGGCGCTGGGGGATATCGAGCCGCGACCGGGGATTCTGTTCTTCGGTCTGGTGGTGGTGTTCACTATGTTGTCGGCGATGAGTTTCGACCCGCGCGCGATTTGGGATAACGCGCCGGACGAAGAAACGGAAGAACCCCGACACTCGACTGAACAAGTGCCGGGGCATCAAGCGACTTAAATCAGATCTGCGCAGTACCGCCGTCAACGAACAACTCGATGCCATTCACGAAGCTGCTGTCATCCGAGGCCAGGAACAGCGCAGCCTTGGCAATCTCGCTCGGCTCGCCCAGACGGCCGATCGGCACGATAGACGCCAGTTGATCGAACAACCCCTGCGTGTGCTCCGCCGGCACCAGCCCTGCCAGACCAGGCGTGCGTACCGGGCCGGGGCTGATGGCGTTGACGCGGATGCGCCGTGGTTTCAGGTCCAACAACCACGACCGCGCGAAGTTGCGCACCGCCGCTTTGCTCGCGCTGTAGACGCTGAAGTTCTCCGTGCCCTGCACCGAAGTGGTCGATGAGGTCAGCAGGATCGATGCGCCATCGCGCAGCAGCGGCAAGGCCTTCTGCACGGTGAACAGCGTGCCCTTCACGTTGGCGCCGAAAATCCGGTCGAAGTGCTCTTCGGTGATCGAGCCCAGCGGCAGCATGTCCCCCCCGCCAGCGTTGGCGAACAGGATGTCGAGGTGCCCGGCCTTCGCGGCGATCTCGCTGTAGATGCGATCCAGATCGTCCAGCTTCGCCACATCGCCCTGAATGCCGATGGCTCGCGGGCCAATAGCGGCGACCGCTTTGTCCAGTTCGGCCTGACGACGGCCAGTGATAAATACCGTGGCGCCCTGGGCGACGAATTCCTGCGCCGACGCCAGGCCGATGCCGGTGGTGCCGCCAGTGATCAGTGCGATTTTGCCTTCAAGTCTGTTGCTCATGATGAATCTCCAGTAACCGTTTCGAGGAAGGTGACGGGTCGTAGGTGAGCCGTTGGAAGCGACTTTAGGCCGATCGGTTGATCTGAAAAATCCGCCAAATCGGTTTTGTTTGTGCACAGACATGCACAATACTCAGCCAGTCCAATCCACTGAGCCCGAGCCGATGAATCAGTTAATGGCGATCCGCACCTTCGCCCGCGTTGTGGAAAGCGGTTCGTTCACCAAAGCCGCCGACTCGCTGAACCTGCCGAAAACCACCGTCAGCAAACTGATCGGCCAACTGGAAAACCACCTCGGCGTGCGCCTGCTGCAACGCACAACCCGCCGCCTCACCGTCACGGCCGACGGCGCTTCCTATTACCAGTTGACCCAACAACTGCTGCATCAACTGGACGACATCGACCAAGGTTTCAGCCAGGCCCAGGGACTGCCGCGCGGCAGAATCCGCGTGGACATCGGCGGCTCGACCGCAACGATGCTGGTGATCCCCGAACTGCCGAAGTTCTTCGAACGCTATCCGGACATCCAGGTTGATCTGGGCGTCAGCGACCGCCCGGTGGACCTGATCAGCGAACGCGTCGACTGCGTGATTCGCGGCGGCCCGCTGACAGAACAAACCCTGGCCGTGCGCCGCCTCGGCGAAGTGTCCTGGACCACCTGCGCCACGCCCGATTATCTGCAACGCCACGGCACCCCGAGCCACCCGCTCGAACTGGCCAGCCATCAGGTGATCGCCTACCGCTCGGCATCCACCGGGCGCATCCTGCCGTCGAACTTCCAGCGCAACGGCGAACGCCATCAGATCGAAGGCAAAGGCCTGATCAGCGTCAACGAAAGTAACGCGCACCTGGCGGCCGGGCTCGCCGGGCTGGGGATCATCCACACCTTCAGCTACACGGTCAGGACGGCGATCGAGCGCGGCGAACTGGTGCCGATCCTCGAGGATTGGCGGCCGCCGGCGTATCCGTTTCATGTGCTGTATCCGCCGAACCGGCATTTGAGCAATCGGGTGCGGGTGTTTATCGACTGGCTGGTGGAGCGGTTTGCGCAGGTTGACTGAGCCCTCGCAATCGCGCCGTTTCGTCTAACCTGACTTTGCACCCGACGATGATTCCCCATCGTCGGCGCACTGATCTTGGTGCCCACGAAACGGAGAATTCCATGCTCAAGCGAACCCTGGCACTGACCGCTGGTTTGGCCCTGTCCCTGTCCGCCGTGCTGGCGCAAGCCGCGGAGGTGTTGAAGGTCAGCGCGATTCCCGATGAAGCCCCGACCGAGCTGCTGCGCAAGTTCGAGCCGCTGGGCAAGTACCTGCAACAGCAATTGGGCATGGACGTGCAGTTCGTCCCCGTGGCGGATTACCCGGCGGTGGTCGAAGCGTTGGCCACTGACCGTCTCGACCTGGCGTGGCTCGGCGGTTTCACCTTCGTTCAGGCGCGGCTGAAAACCGGCAACGCCATTCCCCTCGTGCAGCGTGAGCAAGACGCCCAGTTCACCAGCAAATTCATCACCGCCGACCCGAACGTCAAAAGCCTCGCCGACCTCAAGGGCAAGACTTTCGCCTTCGGCTCCGTGTCGTCCACCTCCGGCAGCCTGATGCCGCGTTATTTCATGCTCAAGGACGGCATCAAACCGGAAAGCTATTTCAGCCGCGTCGGCTACTCCGGCGCCCACGACGCCACCGTCGCTTGGGTGCAGGCCGGCAAGGTCGACGCCGGTGTGCTGAACGCCAGCGTCTGGCAGAAACTGGTAGACGCCGGCAAGGTCGACACCAACAAGGTCAAGGTCTTCGCCACCACCCCGGCCTACTTCGATTACAACTGGACCGTGCGCGGCACCCTCGACCCGGCGCTGGCGGCGAAGATCAAAAAAGCCTTCCTCGACCTCGACCCGGCCAACCCCGAGCACAAGAAAATCCTCGACCTGCAAGCCGCCAGCCGCTTCATCGAAACCAGCCCGGACAACTACAAAGGCATCGAGGAAGCCGCCCGCGCCGCCGACTTGCTGAAATGACGCTGCGCCTCAAACAGGCTTTTCTGCACCACACCAATGGCGTCGATGCCCTGCGCGGTGTGGATTTGCAGATCGAGGCCGGCGAGCAGGTGGCGATCATCGGCCCGTCCGGCGCCGGCAAATCCAGCCTGCTGAACCTGCTGGCAACCGCCATTCGGCCCAGCAGCGGCGACATCGAAGTGCTGGGCGAGCGCGCCTGGCATTTGTCCGCCCGTCAACGGCAACGCCTGCGCGCCCGCATCGGCCTGGTGCATCAGGCGCCGCCCCTGCCGCCCCGGCAACGGGTGGTGACGGCGGTGCTGGCCGGCAAACTCGGCCAATGGAGCCTGGGCAAAAGCCTGATCAACCTGCTGCATCCGCTCGACGTGCCCGGCGCCCGCGCCGCACTGGCGCGACTGGATCTGACCGACAAACTCTTCAGCCAGTGCCAGCAACTGTCCGGCGGGCAATTGCAGCGGGTCGGCATCGCCCGCGTGCTGTATCAGGCGCCGGAAGTGCTGCTAGCCGACGAACCGGTCTCGGCGATGGACCCGGTGCTGGCCGGGCACACGCTGTCGATCCTGTCGCGCCATGCCCGGGAGCACAACGTCACGCTGGTGGCGAGCCTGCACGCGGTGGAACTGGCGCTGTCGCACTTCCCGCGCATCGTCGGTCTGCGCGAAGGGCAGATCCTGTTCGACTGCCCGTCCGCGCAGGTCAGCCGCGACATGCTCGACACCCTCTACGCCAACGAACAACTGCAACCCCCGGCGCCCGCCGTCGCGCCGCTGGTTGTGCAGATTCCGCGATGCTGAGCGCCGACACCCGCGACCCCGCCGCGCTGCCACGGTTGCTGCTGACCGGACTGGCGATTGCCTTGCTCTGGCCCGGCATTCAGCTCAGTGAGCTGGATCTGGGCGTGCTGTTTCACGCCGACAGCCAGAGCGAAATGGGCCGCTTCATCTCGATGTTCTGGCCACCGGAGCACGATCGCGAGTTTCTTCAATTACTCCTCAAAGCCACCCTGCAAACCCTGGCCATCGCCACCGCCGGCATGGCCCTGGCGCTGCTGTTGGCGGTGCCGGCCAGCCTGCTCGCCAGCCGCGCTTTGTCGCTGACCGCCGCCTCCCGCAGCGGCCGCCCGAGCCTGTTGGGCCGACTGCTGCGCTGGCCGGTGCGCGGGCTGCTGATCTTCCTGCGCAGCGTGCCGGAAATCGTCTGGGCGCTGCTGTTCGTGCGCGCCGTCGGCCTCGGCCCGGCGGCGGGAGTGCTGGCCATCGCGATCACCTACAGCGGCATGCTCGGCAAGGTCTACGCCGAAATCTACGAATCCACCGACCAACGCCCGGCCCACGCCCTGCTCCAGGCCGGCAGCGGCCGCCTCGCCAGTTTCGCCTACGGCGTACTGCCCAACGTCGCGGCGGAACTGCTCTCCTACACCGTCTACCGCTGGGAATGCGCCATCCGCGCCTCGGTGGTCATGGGCTTCGTCGGCGCCGGCGGCCTCGGCCAACAGATCGACCTGTCAATCCGCATGTTCGCCGGCGGCGAAGTCGCCAGCATGCTCCTGACCTTCCTCCTCCTCGTCCTCGGCGCCGACCAACTCAGCCGCCTGCTGCGCTGGAGGCTGGCATGAAACGCCTGATCAATCCGGTGCTGATTCTCGCCATTGTTGCGGCCGTCAGTGCCTCATTCACTTACCTGGGCCTTGATCTTGAAGAACTTGGCAGCCCCACCAGCGTGAAACAGATGGGCCTGTATGTGGCGCGCTTTCTCAGCCCAGACCTTAGCGCTGACTACCTGAGCGCCATCTTGCGTGGGTCGATGGAAACGTTGGCCATGTCTGCGCTGGGCACCCTGCTCGCTGCCGTGTTGGGGCTGTTATTGGCGCTCCCCGCCGCTGGCCGGTTTGGCTGGTTTTTTCAGAGTGCTGCGCGCCTGTTACTCAACGCACTGCGCGCTATTCCTGAACTGGTGTGGGCTGCGTTGATGGTGCTCGCGGCTGGGCTTGGGCCGAATGCCGGGACACTGGCGTTGGCCCTGCACACCACGGGCGTGTTGGGACGGTTGTTTGCTGAAGCGCTGGAGAACACACCGCCGGAGCCGGCGGATGCGATTCGGTTGCAGGGAGGGAATCCGGTTTTGGCGTTCTGTTACGGCACGCTGCCGAACCTGGCGCCGCAGTTGCTGGCGTACTGTTTGTATCGGTGGGAGAACAATATTCGGATGGCTAGCGTGCTGGGGTTTGTCGGGGCTGGGGGGTTGGGGCAGATGTTGTATGTGAGCTTGAGTTTGTTTCAGGAGGCGCAGGCGGGGACGGTGATTTTGGCTATGCTGATTTTGGTGTGGGGGGTGGATTGGTTGAGTGGTTGGGGTCGGGGGCGGTGGGTTAAAGCGTAGTTTTTATCCCCCCCGGCTATCATTTTTTCGAACGCGGTCAGCTACATAGCTAAGTACTTTCAATTGAGCGCAATCTGCCAAAGGCCCTATACGATATATCTTAGAACAGCAATCCACCCAAGCAAACTCGAATATAAAAATTACCACTTGGTAGTGTATGCATCCATAGTGGCACTATGCTAGTCTAAAAATTCAACCTAATAAAAGCAACACTACAGCCGGCGAAGAACATGGAAATAGTTCTCAAACATCTCAAGCCAAATACAACCCCTACTCTACAACTTGAAAAATCTCCAACCACTCGAAAAATCAAGTATTTGCGAGAACACTTATTAATTGAATAATAACTTCCATCTGAAAACTTAGCAAAAATATACTACTTATTAGCATTTATCTAAAATTAGCGAGCCGGATAAAAATGAGAATTTTACACATCTCCGACCTACACATAACAAATAGCGCGGACCATACCCGAACAATCGAAGCCTTGTGCGTAGACATAACTAAAATCGATAAACTAAAAAAAATAGACGCAATACTTTGCACTGGAGACATAGCAAATAGAGGTGACACATCCGAGAGCGCCATTAAGTCTCAAGAAGCCGTCATCCGGAGAATATTACAGTCAACTATCGCTCCCGCAATTTTTTTATGCTGCCCGGGTAATCACGATGTAAACCTGAAGGCAAGGGAAGAAATTTACGAGCCAATATTTACTGGAATTAAGACCCCCGAAGAAGCGAATAAACTAATCGACAACCTAATAAAAAAAGGAAATTCTGAACTATGGGGACACTTACATGGATATATTAACCTTTCAAAAAAAATAGACCCTACAACATATTCCGAAAACATTTTATTCACTACGAAAATAATCAACACCAATTCAATCAAAGTAGGTGTAGCTTCCCTAAATAGCACATGGAGAACTACGGGCGGAGGAAGCAAAGATAGAAATTGCTTGTACGTTGGTGAGCGACAGATTGAATTAGCCTTAGAGCAAATACATGAATGCGATATCAAAATCGCCTTAATGCATCATACCCTGGACTGGCTCACACCAGATGAAAAAAATAGAATCCAGCGCGTACTCTCAAATAATTTCGATGCTCTTCTGTGCGGCCATAATCACAACAACAATGCTAGCCACACCACGTCAACACTTGGGGATCTATTAGTTAGCAATACAGGATGCATTTACGAGAACAGAGACCACTTCAACGGATATTCCGTCATCGACATTTGTAATGATGACGTGTGGAAAATAGAGGCCCGAGAATACTACAGCCAACGAAATGTATTTGACATATCACCAAGATTTTCTGAAAACGGCGTCTGCGAATTTAACATTTCAAAAAGAAACAGCATATCAAAAACAATAATCTCAAGCACCGCAATCAATGCCGCTTTGGAGAAAGCAAACTCAAAACTTTTGTCCTTTTCGGCCTCTGAAATTGCACCTAAACACTTATCGTCAATATTTGTAGAGCCTCCACTAGCCAAGAAAAGCGAGAAAAGCTTAGCAGCCAGTGAGAATATAGATACAGACGATAGTGATGAGTTTGTGAGTCTTCATAGCCTATCCCAAGAAAAGACTGACATCATGTTTATTGGGAAAAGAGAATCGGGAAAGTCCACCCTCCTCAACCATATTGCCGTTAATCGCTTTATGGAATTCCATGGCAACGCTAGAGTTGGAATTCTCGTTGACGTATCGATACTTAACAAACTAACAATCGCTGCCATTCTCACGCAAGCGATTGAGTTCCTTGATAATGAAATAATAAAGCGAGATCTCATAGCCTTACTCGAAAGCGGTGAAGTCCTTGTAATCTTCGACAGTTTCAACATACATAATCCGACACACCGAAAGGTCATTGAGGAATTCAGAGACAAATATCCTGCACCACGTTATATATTAGCAACCAGTGAGGAAATGCAAGACGATCTTAGCCTCGAGAAACTACCCACACTAAAGAAAAACCCCGTAGCCATATACATTCACTCATTCAAAAGAAGACAAACCAGAGAACTTGTCAAAAAGTGGTTTGGTGAGCACGATCAAGGCTCCGAAGAAAAGCTAGCACTTGTAAAAAAGTTACTTTCAAAATTAAACGTACCACAAACACCTTTTTTGGTTTCCATATTACTTTGGGTAATAGAGCAGCAGCCTACTGCAAAATTAATCAATCAAGCATCTGCTGTAGAGGCGTTGATCTATGGATTACTTGAAAAATTTACAGAGTCAAAATTGCGATCAAGCTATGACTCCAATATACAGTCCCACTTTCTATCCGAACTTTCCAGCAACATGGACGAGCAGGGCGTGGAATGGATAGAGTCCAACAAGCTAGAGATTTTTGTTGCATCTTATTTCCAAAGACGCGGACTGGCCGTACCTTCACGCGGCTTCACAGAAGAACTTCTAAGGAAGGGGTTGCTATATGAAAGCAACCAAATGATCACCTTTAAGTTTGACTGCTTTAGAGCATTTTTTCTCGCAAACAAGCTCGCTGAAAACAGTGAGGCTTTAGCTAAAGTCTTGACACCACTATCAATCGCAAAATACACAGCTGAATTGGATCTGCTTACAGGACTACATCGCGGACGCAAAGAAATACTTACAATGGCAAAAGATTGCTGTCAAAAACTACTTTCCCTGTCCGAATTTAATGTGGACATTTCCCTTTTTGAAAACTATGGAAAAGAGCAAGGGATTTTCAATCATGAGGAAACACTGACAAAAATAGAAGACGAGTTTTTAAATGAACCATTCGACGATAACAAAAGAGCACAACTTATCGAAGATGTTGATTTCTCTTCTAAAGCGTCTATTGACCATAATCATGCAAGAAAAAGATATCCGACTGCTCCGCTGTCCAGTCAGATGAACTTCATTGGGGCTCTAAGAGCATATTCAAACATCCTGAGGAATAGCGAACTGATTGACGACGTAGCGCTAAAGACAGCATGCCTAAATGATGTCCTCACCATGTGGTCAAAAGTAATCGTATCAACGATAAATTATATTAACAATGCAGAATCCAGCGAATTCCCAGATGATCTTGGCGACATGACGCCAACGGAGTTCAAAGTATTCGCAAAACTAATGATCCCACAACTCGTATCCTCTTTAATGGCAGAGTCACTATCCACACCAAAGCTTGAAAAATTTATATTGGCCGAAGCGAATAGTCCAGACCAGTGCATCAGTTTCTTATCTACTATGCTGACCATAGAAAACATGAACAAGTCCAGCATACAAGCGATTCAAAAATTACTGAAGGAATCGGGAACCAACAACATCGTAGCGCAAGCAATCTTTATAAGATTATTAACCTTATACCACTACGAAGCCCCATCCTATTCCATAAATGCTATAAGGGAATGCATTGGCGAAGCCTTCATTGTTCTGCGCGGCTCTACCCTTAAAGAAAAATCAGCATTAAAGGGAAAATTTTTACAGCATATTGACGAAAAACGCGCAAGCAATCTTGAAGAGCTCGATGCTGCCGATTAATAATTATTAATGCTATAGGACTTGGGCAGGCTTGTATTCTTTACGCAACTCTGCCCTCCCACCCTAATTTCAAATATATAGTTCACCCATACACTAAAACCCTCTGAAGAATCAAAGATGGCATAATCAAAAGGAACAGATTTATTTTACGCCCCCTTTTCACCAACAGCCCAGAGCTATCCCTCAAGAAATAACCCCATCATCCTGCCCTTAACCACTGGGTGGCGAACTAAAGGAGTTCTGGTTCTGGGACATCTTCTGACTGAGCCGCAGCTGACCGACGTCAGAGCTGCACTCTCCTGGCCTTTCAACGATTTGCCGGTCGAATACGATTATGTAGCGGCGGAGGTCAGAGGCATCGATCCTGACGTGCTCTACAAAATCCTTTATTCAGAGGTCGCGCCGGTGTGCTTCACCAACCTTGTGGCTGCTGTGCCTCCGGTATGGACTGGCTTTGATCCAGACTCGCTCAGGGCAATGATCGAGGAAAGGCTGGCCGCGAGGGAGAACAGCTGGTTTCGCAGGCAGTTTGATAAGGCGTTGGTTCGCTGGCTGCAATACAACTATGGCTACATCTGGAAGGAGATTTCCTCCAGGCTTTGAGCGCTTAAACAGCTTCGTTTAAAGCAATCCGCCGTAACTTCCCCAAGGCTACAACGCCTTGCGTCATTGCCTACGACTACGCCAGAATCCGCCGGCTTGTGCGCCTACGACGCGGGTCTTATCGTTTCCCGGTCACTGAAAAACAGTGATGGGGTTTGGTAGCCCCGGATTATCGTAGGTTGCATAAGCATCATGATGTGCAGTGTCTGAAAGACTCCGCGTCATGGTGGTCATGCACAGGGCGTCTTCGGGCGCGCCGGTTCCTACGTCCCGGTCTACCAACCTGAGCATGGCCGTCACCCATCGTTTGGTAGCGAGAGTGTCGGCTCCCATTTGACGATGTAGGAGTTTCACCATGATCAAACCAACACCCAACCCACCCGAAACCGACCCCACCTCCCCCTACGAATCCCCAAACTCCAAAAAGCTCCACGACGCCGCCGAGCGCGCGCTGGATCACTACCTCTTCCCCGCCGCCGGGATCATGTCGTCCTTGAACGAGCCCGAGCGGATGTACCTGGCCAATCCGAAGTACAACACCGAATGTTTGCTGGCCAACGCCAGCGAAAACTTGGGGGCGGCCAGTGAGATGCTCAGCAATTTCGCGGCAACGCTCGATCCGTCGCATCGCAAGACGGCGATCGGTATCGCGCAGGTGGTGATGGTTGCCGAGCTGGCGGTGAATCAGGCGCTGGATCACGTCGAG
The DNA here is from genome assembly GCF_000282255.1 of Pseudomonas sp. GM25. Lineage (NCBI taxonomy): Bacteria > Pseudomonadati > Pseudomonadota > Gammaproteobacteria > Pseudomonadales > Pseudomonadaceae > Pseudomonas > Pseudomonas sp. GM25. Next base: position 128,190 of record NZ_AKJQ01000038.1, read on the forward strand.
GTCGCGTAACCCGGCGATGGCTGTAGGGGCAGTCGGTGGCTGCTTCTACAGCGGATTCGTTGCGGCCCGTTTTGTGGCAGGAACAAGTGCGATACAGGCCGGCATGGGATATCGTGCCGGCCTCTAAATCGACGTGTGTTCATGGAGGATAAAGTGCGGATTTACATTACAGGCGCGTCGTGTGCGGGCGTGACCACGTTGGGGCAAAACCTCGCGGCTCAGCTCGGTGTGCAGCAAGTCGATGTCGATGATTTTTTCTGGATGCCGACCAACCCTCCTTTCACGACCAAGCGCCCTGCCGCCGAGCGTGTGTCGTTGATCCAACAAACCTTCGGGGACGACGGTTGGGTACTGACCGGTTCTTGCATGGTGTGGGACGAGGCGCTGCTGACCCAGGCCGATCTGATTGTGTTTGTCGTGACGCCTACGCCCGTTCGCCTCGAACGGTTGGCGGCACGTGAAAAGGATCGCTTTGGCGATCGGATCGCGCCCGGTGGCGACATGCACGAGATCCACGTGGCCTTTCGGGAATGGGCGTCGGAGTATGACAATCCGGACTTTTCCGGACGCAACCGCGCGTGGCACGAGCGATGGCTAGCCGCGCAAACGGCGCCGGTGCTGCGGGTTGACGGGGTGAACAGTCCTGAAGCGATGGCGGCGGAGGTCATTCGGGCATTGTCGCCAGCGTGAAGCTGAATCCACCCCGAATCTATTGCTGCAATCACTGCACATATGAACTGCATTCAACCCGACTAGTGCTCCAAACGCAGGCCTTTAGACTCTTCCCCACGATCAACGTAAGGGAGCGTCCAACATGGTCACCACCGCCGTCATCCATCAAACCGGTGAGCCTCAAGTCATTCAGTTTGAGCAATCCACCGCGCAAGCACCCGGCCCCGGCGAGGTCTGGCTTGAGCAGCTCGCCATTGGCGTCAACCCGCTCGACTTGAGCCAACGTTCCGGTGCCGCGCCGTTGGCGTTGCCTTCCGGTCTGGGGCTTGAGGGCTCCGGGCGGGTTGTGGCGGTGGGGGCCGATGTGACGAACGTGGCGGTCGGCGACCGGGTCGCTTATGCCACGGGTCCTGTCGGCGCCTATGCCAGCGCCCGCCTCTACCCGGCCAATCGGCTAGTGAAGATCCCTGACAGCCTGAGTTTCGAGGACGCGGCAGCTGTGCTGTTCAAGGGCATCACCGCGCAGTATTTGCTCAAGTCCACTTACCCGGTCGGGCCGGGTTCGACGGTGCTGATCTACGGCGCGGCCGGTGCGCTGGGGCAGATCATGGTGCCGTGGGCGAAGCATTTGGGGGCGTTTGTTATTGGCGTTGTGTCCAGCGCCGAGAGTGTCGAGCGAGCCCGGTTGGCGGGTTGTAATGAGGTGTTGGTGTTCGATGCGGCGACGCTGGCCGACGCGGTGGTCGACATCACCCAAGGCAAGAAAGTGGATGTGGTGTACGACCCGATTGGCCGGGTGTCTTTCGAGGCGTCGTTGAATTGCCTGCGACCGCGCGGGTTGCTGGTGTCGTTCGGCATGGCGTCGGGTGCGCCGGCGCCGGTCGAGATCAGCACTCTGAATGCCAAGGGTTCGTTGTTCCTGACCCGACCGTCCCTCGCGGTCCACACCGCCACGCCGGAGGAATACCAGCAGCGAGCAAAGGACGTGTTGCAAGCGATTGACGCCGGTATCATCCAGCCCACTGTGGGGCGTCGCTATCCGCTGGCGGACGCCGCCCGGGCCCATGCCGATCTGCACCGGGGCGGTTTGCCGGGGGCGGTTGTGCTGGTGCCTTGAGTCTTTTTTCGCGTCATCCACGAGGGTTGTCGTTGCATGGATCTGTTCGATAGCCGTCAGGCCGATGAAGTCGCCACCCTGCTGGCCCTGGCCGAGCACGGCTCGTTTGCGGCGGCGGGCCGGACGTTGCAGCGCCATCCCTCGGTGCTGTCGAAACGGCTCAGCGCGCTGGAGTCGCGGCTGGGGGTGCGGCTGATCGAGCGCACCACCCGGCAATTGCGTTTCACCGATGAGGGGCAACGGCTGGTGGCGCGGTTCGGGCATGCGGTAAGTCTGATCGCCGAAGCGGAGCAGGATGCGCGCGAGGGCGCCGCCGAGGTTCGCGGGCGTTTGCGCATCGCCCTGCCGGCCGCCATGGGCCGGCTGTGGCTGGGCGATATCGTTTCGGCGTTTGCCCTGGCCCATCCGAACGTGGCGCTGGAGGTTGAATATGCCGAGCGCTTCGTCGATATCGTCGCTGAAGGTTTCGACGCAGCGATCCGCATCGGCGAGCTGGCGGACAATCGGCTGGTGGCGAAGAAGCTCTGCGATCACCGCCGAATCCTGTGTGCCGCGCCCTCCTATCTTCAACAGCACGGCGAGCCGAAAACGCCGGCGGATCTTGCCGATCATCATTGCCTGGGGTTTACCGGGTTGCATTCGTATCCCGAATGGCGGCTGACCCGAGGCGACGAGAAACACACTCTGAAAATCCGCAGCCGACTGGTCAGCAACGACAACGAAGCGCAGCTGTGTGCCGCGCGCATGGGCGTGGGGATTTTGGCCGGCGGCGACTGGCTGATGACCAAAGACCTGCGCGAGGGGTGCCTGGTGCGGGTGCTGCCCGAGTGGCAACTGGATGCCGACACGGGGGTTTATCTGGTGCGGCCTTCGGCGCGGTTCAACACGGCGACGACCACGGCGTTCAAGGACTGGATCGAGGGGGCTTTTGCTGAGGGTGCGCCTTGGGTGACGCTGCCCCGCTGATTTACCAGCCGCGATGGGATATCGTGCCGGCCTCGGAATCGACGTGCATTCATGGAGGAAAAATGCGGATTTATAGGACAGGGGCTTTTTGCGCGGGCGTGTCCATACCGGGACGCCTGAGATTCAAAACATTCCTCATCGCCATGTCAGGCTTCTTTGCCCTCCCCCAAACAGCCGTATCCCTTGCGGATACTGCCAACGGAAAAAACCTCTACTCACAGCGATGCGCCGTATGCCACGGAGCCGATATCAAGGGCACCGGGCCGTTGGCCAGGAAAAGCAATCCGCCGACACCTGACCTGACAACCACCGCGTTCAAGAAGCGACTGAGTGATTATCCGGGCGTGATCGTGTCCTCGGTAATACTCCGCCCCAACGGGGATTTGATTCCAAAGACCTTGCGAGAGAATGGCGTGAAGATCCCGCCGCACGCATGGAGCGTTAACGACTTTCGCGACTTGCACCAATATATGAGCGGTGTGATTTCCCACACGGACAAATAAAAATGAAATAAAAATGGGGACAGATCTATTTATCCGGTGGTGAAAAAATAGATCCGTCCCCATTCCTGTGGTACTGCATTCCTGACAGGAATGCCCCCATAAAAAACATGAATTTTATTTAAAGCGTCGAATCTTTTAGCGTCGTCCACTCAGCATATGGAGATGACGCTATGAATGACTCAAGCCTGCGCCTTTACGTCGATACTCAATTCACCAGTCCCTACGCAATGTCGTGCTTTGTCGCCCTTCGAGAAAAGGGGATCGAGTTCGAAATGAGTACCCTGGACCTGGACAAACTGGAGAATCAGGCCAGCGATTACGCCCGTCTTTCGCTGACTCAGAGGGTCCCCACCCTGGTGCATGGCGACTTTGCGTTGTCGGAGTCATCGGCGATCACGGAATACCTGGAAGATGTGTTCCCCCAGACAGCTGTTTACCCACGGCACCCACAGAAGCGCGCGGCGGCGAGGCAAGTTCAGGCGTGGCTGCGCAGTGATTTGCTCCCGATCCGACAGGAGCGCTCTACCCTTGTCGTGTTCTATGGTCAGAAATACGGAGCGTTGTCAGCGTCGGCTGAGGCTGCCAAGCAAAAGTTGTTTGATGTCGCTCAATGGCTGCTGACCGACAATCCGGATTACCTTTTTGGTGAATGGTCGATCGCCGACGTTGATCTCGCGTTGATGCTGAACCGATTGATACTCAACGGGGACACGGTGCCGGCTCAGCTGGAGGATTACGCTCAACGCCAATGGCAGCGCCCGACAGTACAAGAGTGGATCAAGCTGCAACGACCTCGGATGTAACGGCACCCATTTTTTTGAATCCCCATTGTTCACTGGCTGCCGGGAGCCCCCGGCAGCAAATCTGAAAATAAAGCTGCCCCCATTTAAATGAAGCCGGACAACAGCCCCCCTCTGCTTCAGCCCGTCTTTTTGTCGGAGCCTTTTATGTTCTCGATCAGGTCAACGACATAGTCTTGATTGAAGCCCGCCACAAATGACCAGAACAGCAACTTGGCATAGGCCGCATACCCCTCCGCATGTTGGCAAAAGATATCGTTGAAGATTTGCCTCAAACACTGCGGATCATCGTCTGGAACGATCACCGGAAACAGATCGCCCTTGATAACGCCGGAGAGGAACAAAAGATATAAGAGCCCCGCCAAAATCCCGCCGATGAATGAAGGCAGGATCAAGGCGAACCATGATCTGGAGAGGTTTTCGATTTCCGGATCGGTGAGTATCGACAGTCGCCTGTGAAACCCAACGTAGCCCCCGATATTCCCGGCGATACAAACGATAAAGGGCACTTTGTAGTCGGGCAGACTGTAGGTGACGATAATCGCCAGCACCAACAGGGCGATGAAAATCCAGAATATCCGCTTCCAGATGATGTTCAGGTCTTCCTGACGATTCATGATCAGCTCCCTGATCTTGACCCTGTGATGATTTTTTAGACGATAGACGAATCCTGACTCATGATCAGTGGCTGTTACCCGCTGCGAGACAGGATGAGCAAAGCAATGAATGCCACGAACGGTGCGAACAACACCAGCCCACCGACGGCGACCGCCCAGCCCCAGGCAAAACCACTTTCACCCTTGAATCGGCCGCCACTCAGCAAGCCAAGCACGCAGACCCCGATTCCATGAGCCAACCGGTTGAGCAAGATATCGAGGATGTAATCCATTCTTTGGCCTCGTGCCTCTCTGCACTCTGGAGCGTTACAACTCCAATGCCTTCGTCATGATCACCGTACGCTCCGCCCCGTGAAACTCGTCTCGTACCTTTTCAAACCCGAGCGAAGCATAGAAGCCTTCCGCGGTGATTGAAGAAGGCACACGCAGCCGTTTCAGATCTGCATTGATGGCAAGTGATTGAAGCCTCTCCATGAGCTGTCTTCCGATACCCTTTCCTTGATAGCGCGGGTCGACAAACACACTTCGGACAATGTCGTTATCCAGACTCGCGGTTGCAACGATATGACTGCCGGCTGTAGCCACCAGGAATTGACGCTCAGTCAACAGATGAAGGATCGCCAGGGGAGAAAAGCTTTGCGCCACTTGCTCGATGATTTCGGCGGAGTAGTCCTGAACGTTGGACTCGCGCAAAGCACTGAGGATCGTTCGACTGATCGCTGGCGCATCTGCATTCGTAGCGTTTCGAATCAGGTAATCCATCATGGGCCGCTCCTTGCGCGTCATCACTTGATCGTAGCGAAAAATGGGGACTGATCCATTAATCCATGGACCAGTCCCCTTTTTTTGAAGCATGGACAGCAACGGCCATCACCCCAACCGCATCGACACCTCAATATCATCCGCAAACGGCACGCTCACGTAACCATTCACCGGCGAGCGCACATGCCTCAGATACTCCGGGCAATAATCAGTGTTGTCCGCTACCACCAGAGCGCCGGGGCGCAGGTGTTTCTCCACGAGTTTCAGCACGTCGCCATACAGCGCTTTCGCACCATCAAGCAGAAGTAAATCCACAGTCGGTGGCAGATCGCAAGCCAGGGTGACAAGCGCATCCCCTTCGCGAATCTCAATCAAATCACTCACCCCGCCCTCAACAAAATGATGCCGAGCCAGTTCAATCTTCGACGGTTCAAACTCGCTGCCAATCAGCACGCCGCCACCGTTGTCCCGCAGCGCTGCCGCCAGGTGCAGGGTGGACAGGCCAAACGAGGTGCCGAATTCGACGATAGCTTTGGCGCGGGTGCTGCGGGCCAGCATGTACAGCAGTTTGCCGGTGTCGCGGGAGACCGGCAGCCACAGGTCTTTGAGCATGGCGTAGAGTTCGCGGTATTCGGTTTTGCTGTGCATCAGGCGTTCGCGTTCTTCGCCGGATACGTTGTTCAGCGCCGGGCTGGTGGCGGCGCTGGCCTGGGTGTAGAGGCGTTCGATGAGGGGCGCCAGCGGTTCGGTGGTCAGGGTTGTCATGATGGTTTTCCGTGGGTTGAGAGCTAATATGCGAATGATTCGTCGCATTTAAATGATGCGAGCGAATGGCGCTGTTCGCTATTCGCATTCCGTCCCGACGCCCGAGCTGCCCATGACCGATCGCCAGACCGCCCGTATTTCCTCACGCAAACAGCCGCAGCAGGCACGCTCCGCCGAGCTGGTGGCGGCGATTCTGCAGGCGGCTATTCAGGTTTTGGCCAAGGAAGGCGCGGCGCGTTTCACCACGGCGCGGGTTGCGGAGAAGGCTGGCGTGAGTGTCGGGTCGCTGTATCAGTACTTCCCGAACAAGGCGGCGATTCTGTTTCGCTTGCAGAGTGATGAGTGGTTACAGACCACCGGAATGCTGCAGCGGATTCTGGAAAATCATGACGAGCCGCCGCTGGAACGCCTGCGCACGCTGGTGCATGCGTTCATTCGATCGGAGTGCGAAGAGGCGCAGATGCGCGGCGCGTTGAGTGATGCGGCGCCGCTTTATCGCGATGCGCCGGAGGCTCATGAGGTGCGAGCGGCGGGCAAACGGATCTTTGCGGCGTTCATGGAGGAGTTGCTGCCCGGGGCCAGCGAAGCCGTTCGCACGCAGGCCTGCGATCTGATCCTGGCCACGCTCAGTTCGGTGGGGAAGGATTTTTCACTCACCTCACGCACCGACGCGGAAATCACCGCCCGCGCCGAGGGGATGGCCGACATGTTCAGCGCTTATGTGGTGGCGCTCGACGCCCGCTGAAGAGTGGTGCTGAAAAATCAGCCAACTGGACAAACACCATTGCCGGATCTTGTATGAATGGTGCGCGCTCCCTCAACCCGCCAACTCGCCGGCCTCGAAGAGCGCTCAAGTTCTGCCCGTCCGTGACGACGTAGTGCTTACCATCCCGAGGAGTGTCAGCCATGAAGATCCTGCCAGCCGTCATCAGCCTGAGTTTCGTCCTGAGCAGTGCCTGCTGGGCGGCAACTCCGGTCACGCAAGGCGTCATCCGGTTCGAGGGGCGTATCGTCGAGCAGCCCTGCGCTACCGGCACGGACGAGGCTGTCAGCATCTGGTTGAACGACTGCCCGACCTCCATGCGGGCCACGGTGCTTGAAGCACGTAACGTCGACGCATCGAGCGCGGCGTCCAGCATCAAGGTCGAACGGCTGTCCGACAGCGATCATGGCCGTTACCACGATCAGCAATACCGACTGGTCGACGTCGCGGGTTCGCCGGTCAAGGCCGGGAGTTACCTGATCACCATGAGTCTGCCTTGAGCCTCATGACCTAATCGTGTGACTGCATCTGCGTGCGCTCAGCACACGCTCGACGAACGCGGTTGCAGCCAGTTCAGCAGCTCTTCGCCCGCCATCGGCCGGGCAAACCAGTAGCCCTGCCCGACCGTGCAGCCCAGGTTCAACAACTGCTGGCGTTGCGCGTCGGTCTCGATGCCTTCGATGACGACCGACATGTCGAGGGTATTCCCAAGCGCGAGGATGCTGTCGATCACCGCCAGGCAGCGCGGCTCCTGTTCCAGGTTGCGCACGAATTCGGCATCCAGTTTGATTTCGTTGAAGGGCAACTGACACAACCGTTGCATGGACGAGAAACCCGCGCCGAAATCATCGATCGACAACCGACACCCCATCATCCGCAGGCGCACCAGGCTTTCAAGGCTGTCGGCAGGGGCTTCGAGCAGGCCGCTCTCGGTGATTTCAAACGTCACGCCGGCACCGGCGACACCGTGTCGGGCCAGCAGTTGTTTGACCAGTCCGGTCAGTTCACGGTTGGCCAATTGCCCGGCGTGCAGGTTGAACGCCATGTTCAGGCTGAAGCCGCGGCGACGAGCGTCCTCCTGCAAGGCCAGCGCCTGATCCATCTGCGCGTACAGCCAGTCATCCATCAAGCCGCAGCGTTCCAGCGTCGGCATGAACGCGGCCGGTGAAAGCAGGCCCTTGAACGGATGCTCCCAGCGGGCCAGCACTTCGACGCCACAGACTGCGCCGGTCGCCAGGTTGAATTTGGGTTGGTAATAGGCCTTGAGTTCCTGACGGGCGAGCGCCCGACGCACGTCTGTCTCGCCCGCCACCTTGAGAATCGGCGCATAGGGCAACGGCGCAGGAGGCCGGACGTGGCGTTGTTTTTTCAGCAGCGACTCCAGCGCCATCGCTTGCAGGGGTTTGCCCAGATCGCCGAGAAACACCAGATTGAGCTGGGACACCATCTGACCGACCGCCCGACGCAAATCCGCCGATAGCGAGCTGCTGATGATGATCGCCCCCACCTGCCCGCTTCCGCCCACACGCTGGATGAATTCGACACCGTCCATCCCGTCCATCTGCAAATCGCACACGGCGATGTCGACGGGGCCGACACGTTTGAGCAAGGCGAGCGCCTCGGCGCCATCGGCGGCTTCGTAGATGTCGCTGCAGCCCGCCTGTTCAAGCATTCTGACCGCCACGGAGCGCTGGAACGCATGGTCTTCGAGTACCAGGACCCGGGGTGAAAGACTCGACATGTGGTCAACTCGGTAGCTGAGAGGTTCCACATTGTTGCGTAAACGAGTACCCCCGCTATTTAGGAAATTTCCGAAAGTTTGTAGGAAATTTCCGCAATGCTCAGGCGATGTACGCGTCCAGTCGCTCGGCCAGCCGCTCCATCGACTGTTGTAGGGCGTCCACCGCGACGGTCAGTTGCGCCGAGTCCAGGCCCTGGGTCGCCGCTTCAAGCGCTTCACAAGCGTCTATCAAAGTAGCGGCCTTGATGATCCGGGCGCCGCCCTTGACCCGGTGAGCCAGGTCCGCCAACCCGGGCAGGTCGTGCTGGGTGAACAAGCGCAGCAGTTTCGCCATGTCGTCATCGTTGCTCGCAGCCAGGTCCGTCAGCAGGCTCTTGACCGATTCGCGGTCGCCACGGGTCAACTGCTCCAGGCTGCTCAGGTCGATATCGTCCGGCGCCGGTGCGTCCGGCGCATCGTCCGCGACCGAACGGACCCGAGGCTCGGCCTGGGCCAGGCGCGCGTTCAGGTCCTTGAGGCTGATCGGCTTGAACAGACAGTCATCCATCCCGGCTTCAAGGCAGCGCTCTTGCTCCTGCGCCTGTGCATTGGCCGTGAACCCCAGCACCAGACTGCGGGGCAGTCCCCGTTCGGCTTCTTCCTGGCGAATCGCCCGTACCAGGTCGTAGCCGTTCATGATCGGCATGTTGCAATCGGTGATGACCACGTCGAACACTTCGTTGCGCCACGCACGCAGGCCATGAGCACCGTCCTCGGCGTCCGTGACCTGATGCCCCAGGTAGCTCAGTTGCTGGGACAGCAGCAAGCGGTTGGCCGGGTAGTCATCAATCACCAGCACATTCAGGCTGTGCGCGACCACCGCCGGCTCGACCTCGGCCACCGGCATCCGGGGCTGTGGCTCAAGAACCGGTAGCCGCAGGCAAACCTCGATCTGCGTGCCCTCCCCGACGGTGCTTTGCAACGACAGAGTGCCACCCATCATTTCGCACAACGTGCGGCTGATCACCAGCCCCAGCCCGGAACCGCCGCGGCTGGCCTGACCGTGATTGTCGGCTTGGGTAAACGGGCTGAACAACCGCTGCTGATCTTCCGGCGAAATGCCCCGCCCGCTGTCCTCGACCCGCAGACACAAGGCCAGCCGCTCCTCTCCCGTCGCAGAGTCGGCGCGGGCGCTGAGCCGGACGTGGCCGGCGTCAGTGAACTTGATCGCGTTGCTCAACAGGTTGGACAGCACCTGTTTGAAACGCAGCGGGTCGATCAGCACATCGACGTTGATCAGTGCATCCAGATCCAGTTGCAGACGCAGCTGTTTCTGCCGGGCCAGGCCTTCGAAGATCCGCGCCACGGACTCGATCAGCTCGCGCAGATTGGCGCGCTCGGGCGCCAGCGACAGACGCCCGGACTCGATCCGCGCGATGTCGAGGATATCGCCGATGAGGTCGAGCATGCCCCGCGCTGCGCCCGAAGCCACCTCGATGGCAAAACGGTCGAGGACGCCCTGATCGGCCTTTTTCAACGCCAGTTCGAGCATGCCGATCACCGCATTCATCGGCGTGCGAATCTCGTGGCTCATGGTCGCCAGGAACGTGGTTTTCGCGCGGTTGGCGTCGTCGGCGCCTTCTTTGGCGACTTGCAGTTCCTGCACCAGCCGCTGCCGCTCGCTGATGTCGATCCAGCCGGCAATCATCCCGCCGACTTTGCCGTCGCTGCCGCGATACGGCAGCATCCAGTGATAGATGGTCAATTCCCGGCCCGGGCCCAGGGTCAGCGTACGGTCCTGAATCCGTGGCTCTCCGTCTTCCATGACCTGCAAATAATCTTCGTGAAAGGACTGCGCTTCGGCCGCGTCGCTGAGCACGCCTTCGGTTACGGACTTGCCGATCACCGCTTCACGCTCGACGCCGAACACTTGCAGATAACCGGCATTGCAAGTCATCAGACGGCCTTCACGATCGCGCACGTAGATCGGGTGCGGGGTGCCGTCGATCAATACGCGCATGAACTCCAGCTGATCGCCGAGCGCGCGTTCAGCCTGACGCCGTTTGCGCATCAGCATCCGCAAATAGCCGATCCACAGGAGCGCCAACAGCAGCAACACCGCCGCGATGGCGAACCCCTGAATGATCGCGCTGCGGTTGCGCAGCCAGTAGCTGTCGTCGATGACCACCTCGTTGCGCCAACGGTTGGTCAACTCATCCATTTCTTCCGGGGTGATGCTGAGCAAGGCCTTGTCGAGAATCGAATACAGCTCCAGCGCGCCCCGGTTGGTCGCCAGTGCGATACGCGCCGGCACTGTCCCCACGGTGCTGGTGACTTGCAGGCGATTGCGGTACTGGCGCGAGATCATGTAACGCGCGCTGATCAGCGAATTGATGGCGCCGTCCGCCTCGCCTCGGGCAACCATGGCCATGGCGTCGACGGCATTCTGCGCCGGCACCAGCCTGACCTGCGGAAACTGCTCCGCCAGATAACCCTTCAGCACATTGCCGCGAATCAGTGCCAGGCGTTTGCCGGCCATCTCGTCCAGCGTCTGCGGACGATCGGCCCCCACCGGCGTGACGAGCACGAACGGATTGGTCAGGTACGGCCGGGTGAATCGCAACGAGTTTTCACGCTCGATGCTGGGCGTGAACGCAGCCAGCATGTCGGCCTGGCCACTGGTGACCTGGTCGATCAGGTCATGCACCGAGTCGGCTCGCTGCAGGTCGAACTTCAGGCCGGTGCGCTGGCTGACCTTGGTCAGAACGTCGGCACTGATGCCGCGAAAGTTGCCATCGTCGTCAAGGAAGGTCAGCGGCAGGAAGTTCTCGTTGATCGCGACCTTCACCCGTGGATGCTGATCTATCCAGCGTTGTTCGGTGGCACTGAAATGCAGGGTCTGACGGCCCGGCATGCTGGAGCCGCCGGCACTCCAGCGGCGCAGGATCGTCATGCGCTCGCTGGCCGGGATCGCCTCCATTGCGGTATTGAGGATGTGCAGCAGCCGTGCGTTACTGCGATCCACCGCGAAGGCGAACGGCTGCACCTCCATCGTCGAGAAATCGCTGAGCTGAACGTTGTTCAGGTAATTCTTGCTGATCAGGTAGTTCGAGGTGATCGAATCGCCGAGATAGACATCGGCCTGACCGAACGCCACCGCGCCGATCGCGCTCAAGGTCGACGGATAAAGCTGGACCTGCGCGTCGGGATAAAACGCCTTCACCGCGTCCACCGGCAGGTAGTGATAAAGCATCGCCACCCGCTTGCCCGCCAGATCCACCGACAGGCTCTGGCTGTCGCCGATACGCGTCACCAGGGTCGGCTGATCGTTGGCGTATTCCACGGACAGGGCCAGCGCCGGGTCGGCCGCTTCAAATCCGTTGGCCGTGCCCAGCAGATCGATCTCGCCGCTCCTGAGGGCGGCGATCACTTCGGCGCGCGACGGATAACGGCGCACCTCAACCTTGATGTGCAGCAGCTGCGCAATCAGCTGGGCATAGTCCGCCGTCAGGCCTTCGTAGTCATCGCCGTTGGCGGTAATCCCGAACGGCGAATAGTCCGGCGCCGAGGCGCCCAGCAGCAACGTTCGCTTGTGCCGCAGCCAGGTCCAGTCCTGCTCGTCGAGCGAGACGGAATAGTCGTCCACGCTCGAGCGTCCCAGCAGGTGCAGTGACTCGGGCTCGGCGACGGCCGGAAAGGTAAAGCCCAGGACGCACAACAGCGACAGGCCGGCGAGGCATTTTCCAACGGACATGGCCATCTAGATCAGGTTGTTGCGTTTGGCGAAGTCGGCGAGGTAGACCACCGACTTGACGTTGAGCTTCTCGATCAGACGCGTCTTGTACGTGCTGATGGTCTTGTTGCTCAGCAGCATCGCTTCACCGATCTCCTTGTTGCTCAGACCGTTGGCCAGTTGCTGCAGGATCGTCAGTTCGCGGTCGGACAAGGTCTGGATCAACTCCAGATCCGTGGCCTCGGCATCACTGCGTCGCACCGAACTGGTGGCCAGATTGGGGAAGAAGGTATAGCCGCCCATGACCGCCTTGATGGCCTTGACCAGTTCATCCAGATCGTTGGTCTTGGAAATGAATCCGGCCGCACCGGCCTTCATGCAGCGCATCGAATAAAACAGCGCCGACTGCGAAGTCAGTACCAGAATCTTGCTCGGCAGGCCCAGGCTGCTGATCCGCGAAATGACTTCGAGACCATCCAGCTTGGGCATGGCGATGTCCAGCAGCACCAGCTCCGGGGTGTGCTCGCGAACCAGCTGCACCGCATCGGCACCGTTGTCCGCTTCGGCCACCACGTCGAAATTTTCCTGCTTCAACAGCATTTTGACCGCAGAGCGAATGAACGGATGATCGTCCACGACTATCGCTTTATACATATCAACCCCTGTAAGACCCACCGACGTACAACAACGCCGAAGCCGTAACCAACGATAGAACAGCGGCACCTCAAACCCGTAGGGCAAAAATACACGAGCACCGCTGGAGTGTAGGAAATTTCTTGGTTGGTGCGTGATTCAGTCGCCCGATTCATTCAGCCATTGCAGCAGGCCATGGCCGGTCATGGGCCGGGCCAGAAAGAACCCCTGCCCGGTCTCGCAGCCCAGTTCCAGCAGGCCTTCGCGCACCCGTGGGCCACTGACGCCTTCAATCACCAGATTCATGCCCAACGACCGCGCCAGTGTCTGGGTGCCGAGGATCAAGGCGCGATTTCGCGAACGATGCAGACGCTGGACAAAACGACCGTCAAGCTTGATCTGGTTGAAGGGCAACTGGCAGAGCAACTTCAACGAAGAAAAGCCCACGGCGAAATCATCGATCGCCAGACTGCAACCCAAAAGCCTCAAACGCATGAGGCTGCATTGGGTGGCGGATGAACAATTGAGCAAACCGTTTTCGGCCAGCTCGAAGGTCAATGTCGATCCGTTGAAGCCGTGGCGTTCGAGGGCCTGGCGGATGTGTTCGACCAGTCGGCTGTCGGTGAGCTGCGAGGCGTGCAGGTTGAACGCCAGCGTCAGCGTCCGGTTGCGGCGGCGCAGCATGCCCAGCAGGCTCAGGCCCTGTTCGAGCAGTTGCTTGAACATCTGATCAATCAAGTCATAGGCCAGCACCGCGGCAAGAAAGTCGCCGGGCAACAACACGCCACGGGCCGGATGCTCCCAGCGCACCAGGGCTTCGGCGCCCACCACGTCACCGCTGCACAACTGAAACTGTGGCTGGAACCAGGCGCGAAACTCCCCCAGCGCAAGCCCTCGGCGAACCTCGTCTTCCGAGGGCAGCGCCGGAGGTGGCGGCAACGGCACCGGACGCGCCTGCGTGAGGCGGTAGCGATGCAGGATGCGCTGCAACGAGCGCAGCTGAATCGGCTCGCGCATTACCCCGAGCAGATGCAGCCCAGCCAGCGAGGCCATGTGCCCCAGGGCCCGGTGCAGCTGTGGTTGCAGCTCACTGCACACGGCAACGGCGCGGACCATGCCGTCGCGGTGGGCGTTGGCGAGAAAATCCAGACAATCCAGCCCGCGACTCGTCAGGGCGCACAACACAATGTCCACGCCACCCTGCAAATGCAGTTGCACCAGCGCCTGTTCGGGGTCACTCGCTTGCAGAACGTGCCGGACACCGAGCCGGCGCAGCATCTGTACCAGCACGCGGCGCGCGAAAACCCGATTGTCCAGCACCAGAACCCGTGGGAAGGCCATGTCCCCTGCCCTTACTCAATCAACCTGTCGAGCCCCATAGTGACCAGCGAGGCTGACATCGAGCGAAGGATTTATCCGAGCGACTTGTAGGAATTTTCCTCACGAAAACCCCGCTCAGTAATAGACCACCTGCACCACCATGATCGCCTCGAACGGCCCGACCTTCGGGTCACCCAACGATACGACCGTTGCACTGAACGGCACGTCGATGTGGCTCACGTCCGCCGGAAAACTGGCCAGGGGGAAAGGTTCGTTGATCGGCACCAGCGTGTTGCGCGCATCCCGGACCTGAATCCCGAGCTGACTGTCCGCCGCCGGCAGGAGCGTGTTCTGGCCCTGCTGATAAGGGGTGACAAAGGTCGCGCCGATATTGATCGCACTGCTGCACTTCTTCTCCAGCGCCAGGTTGAACGGCTGGGTCGGACTCGGCGGCTCCAGTCCGGTGGAGGTCTTCTGGATCACACCGAAATCGACGATACCCGGCTCCGGCGTGACTTTGACGTCGACCGTGCAGGCCGTCCCGACGATGTTCTGCAGCCCGCTGAGCTGGAACCGGAAGTTGCCCGCCGGATTACTCGGCCCGCCATTGAGTCCGTAGAGCCCGTCAAACTGGAACACGTCATAGGTGTCCTGCGACGGTCGTTGCAGCGGCAGCAACCCGCGCTTGCGGATCACCACCTGAAACGCGATGGTCGGGTTTACCGTGGAGCACGCCAGCATATCGGCACCGCTGGTCGCCGTCGGGCAACCACGGGAAATGAACCCCGTGTTGACGCCCTGGGTCGGGTTGGAACTCCAGTCGCCGTCCCAGGCCGTCACCTGTTTGTAGACCAGACCGAACTCGATGCCCCAAGGGGTGGCGTCAAGGCCGGCGGGGTTGCCGTAGAAGTAGATCGGATCGTCTTCATTGAAATGCTGGTCGAACAGTTTCCAGCATTTGGCCGGCACCACATGGGTTTTCGAACGCCAGATAATGGTGCCGTCCGGGACCGTGTCGGGCACCGAAACCGGGCCGATGTATTCATTCAGATAGGTGCCGCCGTCCATGGATTTGCACAGCATGGCCCACGATGCCGGGGAAAATCCCAGCATCAGCACAGCGGCGCACACACCGAGCAGCGAACGCACCACGCCCCTGCCCCTCAGCCTGCGAGTCATGGCGCCACGGCCTTGCACACCGACGCGGCGCAATGGAACAGCGTATCGGTCTGGCCACCGAAATCATTCATGTTCGAGACCCGTAACTCGGTGAACGAGGTGAGGCTCAACGGCAACCGGGCGCCACTGTACGGCGCGATCATCACGGTCTCGATCGGCATTTTGCTTCGCTCCGCGCCCGCCAGCAGGCCGACCACGGTGATGTGAAACGGCGTCGGGTTGTCCACCAGCAACTGCTTGCCGGGCCCGTCGATTTTCAGGTTCAGGCTCAGCGCCAGATCCTGCCCTCGCTCGCGCTTCACCGAGGCCGGGCGATAGAACAGCTTGATTTTCGACTGCAAGGCAATCTGCATGGCGTTGACCGCTTCGCTTTTCGGCGGGATCTCGCGCACGTTGAGATAGAACACCGATTCGCGGTCAGCGGGCAGCGACGTCTGCGGCAGTTTCACAATGCGCAGCACGCTGCTTTCGTTGGGTTCGATGCGCTGCAACGGCGGCAGCACCATGAACGGTGTACTGACCTTTTTGCCTGCGGCATCTTCGATCCAGGACTGCACCACGAATGGCAACTGAGGGTTCTTGTTGCTGACGGTGACGCCCACCGACGGCGCACTCTCCTCGAAAATCACCCGTGTCCGGTCGGGTACCACGGCGGCGTTGACCAGCAGCGGCGCGCACAATCCTGTCAACAGGCCGAGACGGTTGAAAAAACGAAGTCGAAACATTGGGAACTCCAATAAAGGTGAAAGGAAGAAATCCATCATCGCGGCGGGCTCAAAGGCACCGCACGGGGGTGGCAATGTTGCTCACCACATCGGCGTCGGGCAGCACGGCCAACGCGCAGCTGTGGGAGTCGTCCCAACGCGCCACCAGCTCGGCGCCGGTCTTGGCACCGAGCAGATAGGTCACGCCCGCTTCGCCGACGATGCCGATTTCCTTGTGGGTGTGGCGGTCCTGGACCGAGGCCCCGAACGGCACCGGCTGGCCGTTGCTCCGGGTCAGCTCGACATAGGCGTTATGGCCTTGGCCGGTGGCGAAGTTGACGTAGCCGATGGCGCCTTCGGTCAGCGCCAGACGCTGGACCGGGTTGGTGACTTCGGTGTTGAGCGGCAACTTTTCCATGTTCACCCGGGCCTCGTAGGCCTGGAACGAAGGCAGGCCGTCCATCACGGCAAAACCATCGCGGTTGGAGCGGGCCTGCCCGGTGAATGCCACGTCCGGCACGCCATCGGTGGACGCCAGCAACCGGGTGTCGCCGTTCGAGCCATTGCCGTGGGCCGCCACTCCGTAGCGGGTCACCACCAGCGAACTGTCGAGTTCACCGGTCACCGATTGATAGGTGCTGCCATCGGTGGTGGCCGAGGCATTCGCCCGGTAGGTCGAGGCGCGTTTGCCCACGTAGGCGTTGACGTATTTGTTGTCGCCGACGCCGCCGTAAACCTGGTAGTTCATGCCTTCGCCATCGTCATGGCTGTAGCCGACGCTGGTCGATGTCGCCCCGGAACCCGAGCGCTGGAGATTGCTCGACACCATCGAGTTGCCGCCCAGAGGAACGCTCACCCCGAGGTAGATCTGCGAGTCGTTGCTGCGAGCGTTCTGCGTCTGGTACGCGGACAGGTTGACGTTGATGTTCTTGACGTTGCCCAACGTGAAACTGCGCGCCAGCGACAGGCCGAAGCGATCGGACGGTGACGCGTCCCAATACGTGGAGTGGTCGTAGGACAGGCTCGTCGACAGCCAGGAAAAATGCTTGGCCAGGGTGACCGTGTAACGCTGCTTGCCGGCGTTCTGCGAGTAGGCTTCCGGGTCGCCGACAAACTGCGAGAAGTTGGTGAACGTCTTGTCGGAAAACCGGTAGCCGAGAAAGCGCAAATCCGTGCCGATGGCGTCGAATCGCTTGGAATAGTTGATACGGTAAGAGTTACCCGTCGCGGTATCGCGGTTGCCGCGCAGCTTCGCCCGGGACGTTGTAATGTCCGCCGACACGGCGCCGAACACGCCCAGATCCTTGCCCACGCCGAACGCATTGGACAGATAACCGGTGGCCGCCAGCGAGCCGCCATACAGCGTCCATTCCCGGGGCAGACCGTACGCCACTTCCGACGCGACGAAGCCAGGCTCCGTCCCGCCCCGGCCCGTCAGCCTGGGCTGCCCCGCCGACACCTTGTAGCGAAACTCGCCCTCACGGGACAGGAACGGCACCGCCGCCGTGGTGACGGTGAAGGTCTGTTCGCTGCCGTCTTCTTCGCGCACAGTCACGTCCAGTGTGCCTTGCACGCTGCTGTTGAGATCCTGCAGGCTGAAGGCCCCCGGCGTCACCGTGGTCGAATACAGGACGCGGCCCTGCTGGGCGACCGTGACCGTCGCATGGGTGCGCGCCACGCCGCTGATCAACGGCGCATATCCGCGCAGGCTGGGCGGCAGCATCCGGTCGTCACTGCTCAGGGACGCGCCGCGCAGGGCGAACGTGTCGAACACATCAGAGTTCAGGTAATCCTCACCCACCGACAACTTCGAACGGATCGAAGGCAGTGCGCGATAGGCATACAGCCGGTTCATCTGGAAGGCTTTTGCATCCCCGTCATCGGCGGCGTGACCCGTGTCCTGCCGGGCTTGGTAGTCAGCGCGGATTCGCCAGGCATCGACGTTCAAACCGGCAGTGCCGTAGCTCTGCAGCGAACTGTTGTTGCCCGAAGACCCGCCGGCCGACGACTGTCGATGATTGGCAATCACCCGGTAATCCAGCAGCGCGCCGTCCAGGCCGTTGCTCCAGGCCGCCGGCGGAATGTAAGTGGGGTCGTCGTATTCGAACGAGGCTTGCGGCAGGCTGATGGACAGCCGACCGAGGTTTTTCAGGTACTTGACCGAGGCGTTCTCGATGCCACTGAGGTCAACACATTGACCGTCGGCCAGACGCGGCAAGTCGCGCAAGACGTCAGGCTTGAGTCCAAACATGTTGACCAACTCCAGCGGCAGGCAGGCATAACTTTCCTGCGCGTTATCGAGCCCTTTGAATTCAATTGAGCGGGTACCGAAATAACGTTGATTGACCACGATATCCAGCAAGTAACTGCCCGGCACCGTGTATTGGGCATGTGCAAACTGCCCGAGCCTGACATCGTCATTCCGATCAATATTCAGAAACTCCGAATTGAACTCCAGCGCCATTGAACACGGGGCGCAGAAAAGCAATACGCTAGACACGACAAGTTGGCGGCAGCACACGGGGACAACCCTTTTAATCAGCACTGTGACAGACAGGAAAAAGGGGCTTGCGCCCCTTTTTTTTACAACTTTCGATACAGGCGTATCAGTTGTAGGCGACGGTGAAGTTGGCGACGCTGTCCGCCTCACCGGTGGTCACGGTCGCAGCGGTAGCTTCGTACATGGCAGCGAAGGTGACGGTGTTGTTGCCGTTTTGCAGTACGACCGGAGCCACTTGTTCCTTGCCGTTATCGAGCATTTCGCCGGCGCTGGCCTGCAGGCGGATACCGACGTTCTGGGCCAGACCGGTGGTGGCGAACAGCGCTGGTACAGCTGGGTCCTGCACGCCGCTGAAGGTGAAGCGCGCGTTTTTCTGGGTCGCGGTATCGCAGTCGGTCAGGACGATGTCGAACTTGGTCGGCGTCGAACGATCACCAATCGCCTTGAACTGGTTCGAAGGCACCTGGCCCAGGGAAACGGTCTGGTCCAGGGAGTTGGCGTCGATACCACAGGCGCCGGAAACGATTTCACCGATGAAGCGCACGGTGCCCGGATTGCCGCTCGCCGGCGAAGCGGCGTTGGCAAAGGAAGCAAGACCCATAACAACAGTAGCGGCGGTAACAGCGACAATCTTTTTCATGAATACAACTCTTGGGATAGTTATTGAGTGCGCAGGATGCCAACTTGCAGAACATCGATGAGCGGTTACTTTTCACTACTTGATGAATCCCTCCATCTTTCCCCTTTTCGAAAAGTAACTTCATCCATGCTCTTGCAAGTTGAGCATCTCTGCTGCGAAACAATAATGTTCGATTCAAAGCATCGAAAATGTACGTTCTTTCCCCTCAACTTGTAGGACATTTCCCAGCACTGGTTTTTATTTCAAGGCGCGGTGCAGGTTGCTTCCATGACCCGATAACCGTCCACCACCGGCGTCTTGCTGATGTCCAGGCGGATCTTGCAGCTTTGCCCGGCCTTCTCGCCCCACTTCATGCTGTAGACCTTGCTGTCATTGACCGACAGCAACACTTGACCGGCCTGGCCGACGACCCCGGCGCTCGCCCCTTTCTCGTCGAGCACCGTGGTGCCGAACGGCAGCAGCGCACCGTCCTTGAGCCGCACATTCAGCAAGACCTTTTCCGAGCGGCTGGCGGCGAACGTGGCCTTGACCACAGCGCCACGGCGCGGCACGACGTTGGTCACGCCTTCCTCGATGTCCACGCTGGTATCGAGTTCACCGGTGTCCACCGCCACCCGGTTTTTGCGGTACGGCGTCACGTAGGGCACCAGCGCATAACCCTTTTTGTTGGTCAGCGTGCCGGGGGCATTGAGCACACCGACATTCGGCGTGTCCTTGACCTCGACGAGGGCGACGGTTTCACCCAGGGTCTGGCCGAACTCCAGGCCATCGCCATGGGCCAGGACCGAACCGGCGGCGCTGACCGATGCCTGACGGTAGCCGTTGCCCACGCTGACACCGGCGCCCAGTTGGGCAAACGGCGCGCGGTAGCTGACCAGCGCCGAACCGTTGTTGCCGGCGTTGTCCGAGCGGTTGGCGTTGACGTTGTAAGTCACGTCGCCATTGCGTCCGCTCAACCCCGCCCGCTGATCGAGACTGCCATCGTTGTTGCGGGTGACCGAGTAGGTGCCGGTGCTGCGGGTCTGGCCGATCGGCATCGAAACGGTGAACACCACTTGATTGTTCTGGCCGAAGTTGTCGGTCAGGGTCTTGCTCGCGTACACACCGTAGGTGACGCCTTTGTGCTGGGTGTTGAAGCCCAGTTGCATCTGCTTGTCCTGGCGCGATGAACCCCAGTAGTTTTGCTGGCTGACGTTCAGGTAGAACGAGCCATAGCTGTCGAGCGCCTGGTTGACGCTGGCCTCCACTTTGCTGCGGCGCGAGGCGTTGTTGAAATCGTTGGGTTCCTGCAGGCGCACCGCTTCTTCGAAGTCACGATAGCCTTCGGTGGAATAGCGATAGCCGGCGAAACGCACCGAAGTGCCGGTTTCAAAGGCCTTGCCATAACGCACGCCAACGCTTTGGCCCTTTTGCTTGCCGCTCTGCTGTGCGGTGCCGCGCGGCACGGAGGTCTGGGCTTGCGTGACATCGAGGGACACCGCGCCCAGGCTGCCGAGGCTTTTGCCAACCCCGACCACGCCGGCGCCGTAGAACTCGGCGCCGAGCACGCCGCCATAGAGCGTCAGGTCAAATGGCAAGCCATACGCCAGCGATGCCTGGGCGAAGGCCGGGCGACTGCCGCCGTCCACCGCGTTGTACTCACCCGCCGTCACGCTGTAGCGCCAGGTCTTTTCCCGCAGCATGTTGGCCAGGGTGGCGTACGGCTGAGTGAAGCGGCGCTCGCGACCATCGGCCTCGGTGATGATCACTTCCAGGTCGCCACTGCCCGAGGCGGCGTTGAGGTCATCGATTTCGAACGCACCCGGCGCCACGTACGTGGTGTACAGCGAATAGCCGTTCTGCCGCACTTCGACCTTGGCCTGGGTTTCGGCGATGCCACGAATGATCGGCGCGTAACCCTGCATCGAGTCGGGCAGCATGCCCATGTCCGAAGCGATCTGAGCGCCGCGAAACGGAACGCTGTCGAACACGTCGCCCGGGGTGAAGCTTTCGCCGAGGGTCAACGTGCCTTTGATCGCGGTCAGATCGCGCTGGGCGTAGGTGTTGCTGCGCTGCCACTCCTGCTTGCCGGATTCGTCCTGACGGAACGAGGAACTGGAGCGAAAACGCCAGTCGCCCAGGTTGAAACCGCCGCTGCTGTAAAGGTTGTATTGCATCCCGCTGTCACGATTATCGGACTGGGTCTGCGCGGCCGAAAACTGATAGTTGAGCATCGCCGCATTGATGCCGCGATCCCACTCCTGCGGCGCGACATAACCGGCGGCATCACGGCGCAAGGCGATCTGCGGCACGCTGATGTCCAGGGCCAGGCGACTGGCATCGAAACTCACCGAAGCGCCGTCGATCATGCCCGCCAGATCGATGCATTCCGGCAGCGTTTCGCGCGGGGTCACGAACGCGTCGAGCTTCACGCCCATTTCCTTGAGAAACGCCTCTGACAGGCACACCCGCACCTCACCGGTTTTCTCGTCTTTGGCGAACGTCATGTCGCGGCGATCGAAAAAGCTCTGGTTCAGGCGGATGAGCACCGGGTAAGTACCGGGAACGATGGTGCCGCCGTTGGCAATGGCGTCCAGGTCGAGGTTCGGCCCGGCGCTGGTGCCACCGAATGACTGCATGAAACTGGCGTCGAACTTCGCCGGTTCTTCGGCGCACGCCACGCCCCCCATCAGCGCGGCCAGAATGGCGGCAGACAGACGCAACGGGGAAAACGGCACGGACGGGCAGACAGGGTTCAGGGCATCGTTTCGCATGGCAATACTCAATACGCGCCCGTCACGCTGGCGCAGCAACGCGAGGGTTCGTTCGCAAGGAGAAAGGACGGTGGGTGTTTCCGGGCGGTGTTACTGGGCGCTGCTCAGGGAGACCTTGGAAGGCTCGCTGTAACCGCCGAAATCGTTGATCACGGAGAACACCACTTCACCGCTGCGGCCGTTGAAGCCGGGCAACGGGTAACGCTGGCTGCTCATCGGCGCGACCATTTTCGGCTCATTGACTTCAACCGATTGCGCCCCGGCATTGACCTTCACCCCGATGAACGAGACATGGAACGCCGATGGGTTATTGACCAGCAGCACAGGCTTGCCCTGTTCCTGGACCAGGCTCCAGCGCAGCTGGGACAAGGCGTCCAGCGAGGTGCCCTTGAGACCGGCCGGGCGATAGAACAGTTTGATGCGGGTGCGCATGGCGATTTTCAGGGTGTTTTCGTCGGCCTTGCCGGCCACCGGAATTTCCTGGGCATTGAAATAGAACACCGACTCGCGATCCGTGGGCAGCGTGCCCGGTACTTTCTGGATCCTGACCATCTGCTCTTTGCGCGGGTCGAGGCGAAACAGCGGTGGCGTGGCCACAAAAGGAGTTGCGGTGGTGTTGTCGTCGGCTTCGGTGTTGATCCAGGTCTGCACCGCGTACGGTTGAGCGGTGGTGTTGCCGACACTGATGGAGGCGTCGCGCTTGCTGCCGTCGAACACGATGCGCGTTCCGCCGAGCATCACACCGGCCTGGCTGACGCCGGCGAACAGTGCGCCGCTCAACATCAGGGCCAGTACCGCTGTGGTTTTGAAAGGGGTCGCAAAACGTTTCATTTCGATCATCCTCTTGGCACCACGGCCACCGGGCCATGGTGAAGGAAGGGACAGCCGGGTGGTTGCCCGGCTGTTCATCGACAGGTGTTACTGGTAGTCGACGGTGAACGCCGCCTTGGCGTTGGCCGGGCCCGCAGTCGCGGCGCCGGTGGCGATGTAGTTGGCGGTGAAGCGCAGTGGCTGGGTCAGGTCCAGGTAAGGAGACGACTCCAGGCCCACTTGCACGTCCTTGCCGGTGGCGTCCTTGATCTGCACGGCGACGTTGGTGGCGACACCGGCTTCCGGGGTCAGACCGATCCACTGGCCACTGGAGCCGGCGTTGCCGCTCAGGGACAGGAACTTCACCACGGCTTTCTTGCCGGCCACGCTGCAGCCCGGTGCGGTGGTGTCGATGGTCAGAGTGAAAGCACCGCCGCCCGCGATCTGGCCGGCCGAGGCCAGGGAGGTCACTGGAACACTGCCCAGGCCCACATCACCGGCACCCGCCGAACCGTTAAGGTCACTGACCACCACCGGGCAGGTGTTGTCGGTGACGCTGCCGGTGAAGTTGATTTCGCCGTCCGCCGCCATCGCTGCTTGCGATGCGCCAGCCAGAACCAGAGCCAGGGTCAAACCTTTGAGAGCAAACTTTTTCATGATCACATCCAATTAATGAAGGAGTGTCTGCAAGCCTTCACCAGGCCGTCAGACGGAGCGACGTGGCCATCCAACCTCGGGATGATGCGTTTCGTCTGGGTTCATTATCGGAAGACAGGGGGTGCTGCTCTGTAGGAAACGTCCCTGTGCTTGTAGGAAATTTCCGACCGTCAAGCCACCCGACACAGCACGGTCCACACGGCAAAAACGACGACGCCACAGATCGAAAAATCTGTGGCGCCAAGAGAGGAAATGCAGAGGGAATCAGCGATAGGTAACCGAGAAGCTGGCATAGCCGTTGGCTGAACCCGGCATCGGCGTCGGGCCATCACCGGTCTGGATGTAGCGGGCCTTGAGCGGCACCGTGGTCGTGCCGTTGACCACCCGGTTCAGCCTGACCGGCTGCCCCAGATTCATCGGCGTACCGTCATCGCGCAGCACCTGAATGGCAACGCCTTGCGCGGTGGAATCACTCGACAGACTCAGAATGCCGTTGGCCGCGTCGATGATGTTCGACGTCTTGTGGCCATCAATCTGGACGTTGGCGTAATTGCCGTTGAAATAACCGTTGGAGTTGCCGGGGTAGTTACTGCCGGCAATGCACGAGTTCAAGGTGATGGCGAACGACTGGGGAGGCGTCGTCGAATTCTTGCCATTGAACACACGCTTTTCCCAGTTGCCCATGGGCACGTTGATCTGATTGGCAGGCGCAGCCGGCATCGAACAACCCGCCACCGTGACCGTCGCGGTGAACGTCAGATCGAAGATGTGACCACGGTCCGAGTTACCTCGCGCCACCAGTTGGTTGATGGTGTGCGTGCCCGGTGCGATTTCACCGGTCTTGATCAGTGCATAACGCATCATCGCCGAGGACATGCCGCTAAGGGCGTAGGAGATGTTGAGGTTGAGGGCAAACGGCATGAAACGACTCGGGTTGCCAGCAGGCGATTGCCATGGCGTTGCAAAACCCGTCATGTAGATCGCTACGCCGATTCCGGGGACATTGGTCTGCAACAAGGAACCGGCCGGGACATTGAGCGAATCCACCGGAATATTGCTCGCCAAGGGGCCGATCAGGGTCGTGCTGTAGGACGCCGTGAGACCACATACCAGCCGGTCGCCAAAAGGCAACTCGCGGATCGGACTGAAATTGTTCAGCGTCGTGCCGACCGGCACATCACGGGGCGCGAAGACCGTACCCGCGGCAAGGGTCAGTTGCTTGGGAGTCCAGTCGCTGCCGGTCCAGGTACACGCCGCGATGACCGGCGTGGCCGCCAGTAACAGGGCCGAAACACCCAGACCGCCTAAAATTCGTGTGCTCATGTGCATGGTTGAAGTCCTCATGGAAGCGACTGTCCGCATCGATTGCCGCCAGCCTGCCCGTTGATCGAGGTCTGGCGTAAAAGCCAGATGAAACAGGATTATCGGAAACGGGCGTCACCCGACGCGTAGCCTTCTTCCTGCCGATTTGTAGGAATTTTCCTGCGCAGAGCACCCACACTGACTTCACCTTTCAGACCAGGTGATTGCGCCTGGCAAACTCGGCCAGCGACACCACCGACCTGACCTTGAGCTTGGCGATCAAGCGCGTTTTGTAGGTGCTGACGGTCTTGTTGCTGATCAGCAAGGCATCGGCAATCTGCTTGTTGGTCATGCCACGGGAGAGCTGTTGCAGAATGCTCAGCTCCCGTTCGGACAGGCTCTGAACCAGCACGGGATCGGCGGCCCATGCATCATGACGGCGTTTCGCGCCGTGCCCCGAATCGGGAAAGAAGGTATACCCGCCCATCACCACCTGGACGGCTTTGACCAGTTCCTCCGGCTCATCGGTCTTGCAGAGAAACCCCGCCGCCCCCGCCTTCATGCAGCGCATCGAATAACGCACGGCCAGCTCCGAAGTCAGAACCAGGATTTTGCTGGCGGCGCTCGCACGGGTGAGGCGCGAGATCACCTCCAGACCACCGATGGCGGGCGATGAGAATTCCAGCAGGACCAGATCCGGTTCAAGTTCCCCGGCGAGCCTGACCGCGTCCGTTCCATTGTCGGCCTCGGCTACCGCACCAAACCCCTGCTCGACCAGCAATCGACCGACCGAAAGGCGAATGCAGGGGTGATCGTCCACAACCAGTGCGCTGTACATAAAGCATCCTTTTCAATGATCGGGCAGCACTCGCCGCTCAGCCCTGCTGACGCTGGGCCGAGTGAGAAAATCTAGAGAAGGACGGGACGGGAAGAAGCAGGAAAATTCCATGCGCACGTAGGACTTTTCCCAAACATACAGGCGATGGGGGCATTGCCCGCCCCCATCGGTAAGGGCTTTGCAATCTTTGGGGTTAGCGGCTGTCGTCGGTCACGGACCGGATCGTCATTTGAACACCGGCACAGCAACCAACTCATCCGACTTCTGGAGATACTCGCGCAACCGCCCACCAATTTCCGCAATCTTCGCCTCGCCCTCTCGCAGTGCTTGCGGATTGGTGTGTACGGAGTAATTCCCAAGCGCCAGTTCATAGGGATGAGGCTGCGCCGAGCCGATCACGAACACGGTGTCTTCGCGCAAGGCCTTCAGCGTCACGGCGCCGTTGCCGGGTTCGAAGACCGCCATTTCACCGGCGCTGACCAGATCCGGCGCCGCCAGTAATCCACGGCTGACGCTCAACCATAACGATTCGTGGCCTTCGGGTGGCGTGTAAGTCCAGGTCTCGCCGAGGCCCAATGTGACCAATAGATAATTCATTCCCGCCGGCGCCCGAACCGGGCTCTGGACACCCTGGTGCAGGCCGAGAATCACCCGCGCCGGCCCCACTTCGGGCATCGCGCCGGACTCCAGGTACTGGCTGTCGACACTGCCGTTTTCCAGTTCCGGCGGCAGCGCCACCCACAGTTGAAAACCCTGGATCCGCTCGGAAGCCCCGACCGACATTTCCTTGCCGTGCCAGACCCCGCCACCCGCGCGCATCCACTCGACGCCGCCGTAGTCGATCATGCCCTTGCCAGAATCGGCATCCTCGAAACGCAAGTTGCCTTCGGTAATCAGCGTGACGGTGGCGATCCCCGAGTGCGGGTGCATGGGCATGCGGTTGATGAACGAGGCTTCACCTTCAAACAGATCGAGGAACACGAACGGCTTGATCAACTGGCCCAGATCCGAAGGGCTCATCAACCGGACAATCGAGCCATGCCCGCTGCCGCTGGTGCGGTAGCGGATGGCGCGAAGGGTATCGGGTTCGCGGGTGTAGCCAGAGAGTTGTTGCTGGACGGTCATGATGATTACTCGGTTCTGTTGCGGGGGCGGTCAACAAACAGCCTGAAGCGCGGTGAAGGACGCTGTGCTTCACCGCGCCCGACGATCAACCGCGGCGAGCGTCGAGGCTGAAGCGGCCGGCACCGAAGGCCACGACCTGCAACAGGCCACCAGCCATGGCGATGTTCTTGAAGAAGTGGATGAACTGGTTCTGATCGGCCAGTGCACTGTGGAAGGCCAGCGCGGTGAACACGCTGAACAACGCCAGGACGGCAGCGACAGTGCGGGTGCGGTATCCCGCGATCAGTGCCAGGCCACCGCCGATTTCGACAATGATCGCCACGGCCAGCGCCACGTGTGGAAGCGGCAAACCTACCGAGTCGATGTAGCCGATCATCATCGCCGGCGCGGCCAGCTTGGAAAAACCAGAGAGGATGAAAATCACGCTGAGCAATACACGACCGATCAGCGCGGCCGAAGCCTGTTTCGCGTCGGAACGGTTCTGGTGAGCGGTGGAGGTTGCGAGGTTTGCAGAAGACGTCATCAGGGCATTTCCTTCAATGAGGGTGCGATTCGACCTGAACCGCCCGGGTGAAGAAATGTTGCGCCCGGCCTGCTCATCTGAATAGCCGACTAATTTAGATCATTAGTGTCGATAAAATAGATAAGCTGCTTACCTCTGACCAAAGACTTCAATCGTGATTCGAGGAACCCGGCATGATCTCCGACCCAGGCACACCGACGCTCGATCAACTGCGCGTCTTCCTCACCGTTGTGGAAATCGGCAGTTTTGCAGGAGCTGCGCGCAAGCTTCACCGGGCCACTTCGGTGATCAGCTATTCGATTGCCAACCTTGAAATGCAGCTGGGCGTGACACTTTTTGATCGCCAGACCACCCGCAAACCGCAACTCACCGAAGCCGGGCGCACCGTGCTGGCCGAAGCCCGGACCATCGCCAACGGCGTGCATGGCCTGCGCGCCAAGGTCAAAGGCCTGCTTCAAGGGCTCGAAGCCGAGGTTCACGTGGTACTCGACGTGATGCTTCCCGCCGAACGTATCGTGGACGCGCTCAAAGCCTTTCAGGAGGAATTTCCCACGGTCGCCCTGCACTTGCACATGGAGGCCCTCGGCGCCGTGACCGAGCGGGTAATCAACCGAAACGCGGTCATCGGCGTGAGCGGCCCGATGAATGAAAGCATCGATGGTCTTGAAAGAATCGGCGCCGGCAACGTCGAGCTGATCCCCGTCGCTGCGCCGAATCATCCGCTGGCCTTGGCCATGCTAAATCCGCCGGGGGCCGGACGCGAGTTCACGCAACTGGTGCTGTCCGATCGCTCGGAACTGACCAAGGGCAAGGAGTTCGCGGTGCTCAGCAACCGCACTTGGCGACTGGCGGATCTGGGTGCCAAGCACATGTTGCTGCGCGAGGGCATTGGCTGGGGCAACATGCCGACGCCGATGATCCAGGAAGATCTGGACAGCGGCCGGCTCGTGCCACTGAACCTGCCGGAGTACACCAGTGGCAAATACCCTTTCAGCATCATCTACCGCTCGGACCTGCCACCGGGGCCGGCAGCGCGGTGGTTGATCGAGCGCTTCGTTCAACAAGCTGCGGCGCCGGAACCAGGCTGAAAACCCACGTCGGAACAGGACAAAGCCGTCTACGCTCCAGCCACCCCCTCTGGAGTGAACGCCATGATCCGAGCCCTGCTCACCGCTTCCCTGCTGCTGGCCCTGAGTGTTCCGGCCCATGCCGACGTGACGCCCTTCCCCGCCTCGTTCCGCACGCAGGACATCGCCGTGGACGGCGCAAAAATTCACACGCGCATTGGCGGCAAAGGCCCGGCGGTGGTGCTGTTGCACGGTTTTGGCGACACCGGCGATATGTGGGCGCCGCTGGCGGCGGATCTGGCGAAGGATCACACCGTGGTAGTGCCGGATTTGCGGGGCATGGGCCTGTCGTCGATCCCCGCCGATGGCTATGACAAGAAGACTCAGGCCGGTGATATCCGCGCGGTGCTGGCTTCGCTGGGCATCGAGCATTCGGTGGTGGTCGGCCACGACATCGGCACCATGGTCGCCTTCGCCTACGCCTCGCGGTATCCGCAGCAAACCGATCGCCTGGTGGTGATGGACGCGCCCGTTCCGGGGATCCCGCCGTGGAACGAGATCGTGCGCTCGCCGATGCTCTGGCATTTCGATTTCGGCGGCCCCGATGCAGAACGGCTGGTGGCCGGGCGTGAGCGCATCTACCTCGACCGCTTCTGGAACGAGTTCGCCGGCGACCCGAAAAAAGTCGACGAAGCCACCCGCCAGCACTACGCCAAACTCTACGCCCGGCCCGGCGCCATGCACGCGGCGTTCGCCCAGTTCCGCGCGATCCGCCAGGACGCGGTGGACAACGAAGCATCGATGAAGACCAAGCTGAAAATGCCGGTGCTTGCGGTCGGCGGCGAGAAGTCTTTCGGCAACAACGAAGCCATCGTGATGCGCAATGCCGCCGACAACGTCACCGAACTGGTGATCGCTGGCGCGGGGCATTGGCTGATGGAGGAAGCGCCCGTCGAAACCACTCAAGCGATTCGCAGGTTTATTGCGCAGTAACCGGCAAACCAGCCGTCGTCATCCTCAACACGTGCGGGTAGTTGACGCACGCCCACCCGAGTGTTCAGATGCCGCCCTGTTTCAGGTGTCCCATGCCGCCGTGCATGGGGTGAAACGGGAAACCGGTACGTTCCTTTCGAACAAGTCCGGTGCTGCCCCCGCAACGGTAGGCGCGTGATGCTTTCGACACACCACTGTGGCCAGACGGCCATGGGAAGGTGAAAGCGTCCATACGCGCGAGCCCGGAGACCGGCCTGAGATGTCTGTTTGGCAAAATCCTGCGGTGGGCGGGCATGGGCCGGTGTCGGCGTGTGCGCGATGCCTTCTCCTGCATGCTCTTCTGCGAAGATCCTTTCGAGAAGACGATGATCAAACCTTTCAACACTCCGGCTCCATCCCTGTTGTTCGGCTGTCTGTTCAGCCCCCTGTTGTTGGCGGATGACACGCCGCTCGAACTCCATCAGCAAATCGTTTCCGCGCCGTCCGTGGAGTCCACCACCGTGGCCGACATGGCGCAGTTCGGCAGCAAGGTCGAGATCGTCACCCGCGAGCAGATCGAGCGCGCCGGCCCCAGCGCCGATGTCAGCCGCGTGATGCAGATGTTCATTCCCGGCCTGTACGTCGCGCCGAAAAACGGCCCGTTCGACTACGGCACTTATTCGCTGCTGGGCGGGCGCAACGACGACACGCTGATCCTGCTCGACGGCGTGCGCCTGAACAATCGCCTGTACGGCGGCCTGTACCTCGACACCCTGCCGGCCAACGCCATCGAACGCATCGAAGTGCTCAAGGGGGGACAGAGCCTGTTGTTCGGCACGCAAGCGGTGTCGGGGGTGATCAACATCGTCACCCGCAGCCCGCAGAGCCGCAAAGCGTCCGGCGAAGTGAACATGGGCCTGGACACGTTCGGCGGCACTACCGGTGATGCGCGGGTCGAGAACATTTTCAGCAACGGTTTCGGCGATCTGGGTTTGCTGGCCTACGTCAGTCATAACGTCTCGGACGGCTATCAGCCGTTTCGTAATCGCGACCTGAAAAACGTCACCGAGAAGAAACGCGCCTATGAAGTCACGACCTTCGGCGGCAAGGCGATTCAGTCGTTCGGCGATGACAAACGCCTGGAGCTGTTCTACCAATACGCCGACGCCAACCTCGATTTCGCCCGCCCGGTGGACAACCACAAGACCACCAACGACCGCATCCAGCAGATCGCCACGGCGACTTTCGAGCAGACTCTCAACGAGCGCCTGAGCTACTTCGTCAAGGGTCATATCAACGACTGGGACACCCGCTATACGCGCATCAACAACACCGCCAACGGCGGCACCCGAACCATCAATCACAACGATTACTGGGGCTTCACCGACTGGGGCGTGCAGGCCGAAGGCAAGGCTGAATTGCCCGGTGGGCACGTGCTGGTGTTCGGTACGGACAACCAGTGGTTCAAGGGCCAGGACGATGTGCTGATCATCGACAACGACAAGGCCGAAGCCCACGCGCTCTATACCCAACTGCGCCCGCAGTTCGACGCCCTGCCCGACTGGCACCCGAGCATCGGCATCCGTCACGAAGCCATGGGCGGTGGCGACAGCGCCACGGTCGGCATGCTCACTTCGCTGTATGACCTCAATGAAAACTGGGCCCTGCGCGGCCAGTACGGCACGGCTTACAAACTGCCGAACGCCGAGCAATTGTTCGTCAACGAGCCCGGCGACGAACTGGGCAATCGCAACCTGAAGCCAGAGAAAAGCCGCAATGCCGAGCTCGGCCTGGATTACAAGGGCCTGCTGCTCGACCGCGATTTCAGCGCCAGCGTCACCCTGTTCAAACGCAAGATCGATGACCTGATCACCCTCGACGACATCCAATGGGTCAACGGCCAAGGTCGGGTGCAGATGCGCGGTTTCGAGGTGGACGCCAGACTGGCGCTCAACGAGCAATGGAGCCTTCAAGCCGACATGACCCGCAACCTCACCGAGTCGCGCTCGGGGGTGACACTGAACGATGTGCCGAGCTTCTTCGCCCGCTCACGCATTGGCTATGAGTCGGTCGACCGGATGTGGGGCGCCGGCGGTGCGATCCGTTATATCCGCGATGTGATCAGCTCGAAACAGGTCGAGTACGGCCATTACTCGGTGGTGGATGCCGACGCTTGGCGCTACCTCGACGGCGCCCATCAGCACCGGGTAAGCCTGCTGATGGAGAACCTGTTCGACCGCGATTACGTCACCAGTCGCTCGAACAACGTCGACAACCTCGGGCGGCCGTTCACCTCCGAAGTCCGCTACACGTACCGCTTCTGATGGCTGACATCATCACCACCGACGGCGTCGATTCGCACCCGGACTGGTCGCATGTTCCCGAGCATGCGCGCCACGTGTTCCTCTGCACCGGCCCGCGCTGCACCCAGCGCGGCGCCTTGCAGCTATGGAAAACCCTGCGCCGGCATCTGCTGGCGCATGACCGTATCGAAACACCGGGCGGCGTTCTGCTGACCCGCACCCATTGTCAGTTCCCGTGCAATCTGGGGCCGATCGTGACGGTGTATCCGGAAGCGTGCTGGTATGGCGTGCGCAATCACGCGGATGCACAACGACTGGTCGAAGGGCATCTGGTGGGCGGTGAAGTGGTTGAGGATTTGCTGATCAGGGCGCGCCCATGAGAAGGCTCGTTTTTTGGGGCGCCCTGCTCTGCGCGCTGCCCGTTTGGGCCGACAGTTATCGCAACTGCGGCGAGACCTGGAACGCACCGGCCGCACCACCTTCGCGGATCGTCGCCCTCAATCAGCACGCCGCCGATCTGGTGCTGGCGCTGGGAGCAGGCGCGGCGCTGGCAGGCGTCGCCTATCTGGACGACACCGGCGCACCTCAAACCGAATACTTCGGCGTGCCGGTGATTGCGCCCCGCTATCCGTCGAGCGAAGTGTTGTACGCGCAGAAACCGGATCTGGTGATCGGCGGGTTCGCCTCGGCTTTCGGCGATGGCGTGACGTCGCGCAGCGGGCTGGGGCGCAACGGCGTGGCGTCCTATCTGCTGGAGTCGGCGTGTAACGGGCACTCGCTGGACTACTTCGAACACATCCGCAACGACCTCTCGACCCTCGGCGCGCTGCTGCACAAACAGCCGCGCGCGCGGGAGCTGAGTGATGCACTGGACGCTGATCTGCACCGCGCCCGGGCACTGGCCGGCCCGGGCAACCCGCTGTCGGTGTTCTATCTGGACAGCGAGGTCAACGGTCTCGACAGTGAGGGCCGACGGGGTTTCGTCACCCAACTGTTGGCCGCTGCCGGCGCGCAAAATCTGTTTGCCGACATCAACCAGTATCGCGTGACCGTGAGCCGCGAAACCCTGCTCGCCAGTGATCCGGACGTGATCCTGCTGGCCGATGCGCAATGGTCGCCGGCCAGTCGCAAGCGTCAATTGCTGAAGCAGGATCCAGTGTTATCGACCCTGCGGGCGGTGCGCGAGAACCGGATGATCGACATTCCCTTCACCCATCTGCTGCCCACGGTGGACAGCGGCCGTGTGGCGCTGGGATTGGCGCAGCAGTTCAGAGCACTTCTGGAGACAGAGCCAATCATTGACTGCATCAATAACAACCATTAACTCAATGAAGTTCTCATATCGAATCCAAAGCGTAGGATCTGCTCCATACCAACCCACTGCACACGGAGTACAGAACCATGAAACGCCAAACCCTCCTCGGTATCGCCTTCTCGCTCTTCGCCCTGAATGCTTTTGCGGCGACTGAAACCGATCCACTGTTCAGCGATGCTGTTGCTGCTGCGACCCAGACCGATCCGCTGTTCAGCGATGCCGTTGCTGCTGCGACCCAGACTGATCCACTGTTCAGTGACGCCGTAGCCGCAACCGAAACCGATCCGCTGTTCAGCGATGCAGTTGCCGAAGGTGGTTCTGACCGTCTGATCGAACGTCGTAACGTCTGAATGCTGGGTTTTACCGCAGTACTCGACAAAAGCCCGGCCTTATCCGCCGGGCTTTTTCATGTCTGATGGGTATCGAAACGAACTCTCGCGCTACGAAAGTCTTCAGCGTTTTCCAACAGCCACGTCCACAACGGCACCATTCGCGCAAGAAAACTGCGACCTAGCGATGTCAATTGATAGTCGACCCGAGGCGGCACTTCGTTGTGATCGAAACGTTCAATCAGGCCATCACGTTCCAGTTGCCGCAGGCTGCGCGTCAACATGCGTTGCGTAACGCCCGGCAGGAGCCGGCCGATTTGGGCATGACGCAGTTTTCCCGCCACGCCCAGCGTATGCACGATTCCCAGCGACCAGCGATTGCCCGCATGGGTCAGCACTTCACGCTTGAGCCCGTCGTCCTCGGCACTCAGCGCATCGCACACAGCCTGGGACTGGCGAATCACCTCTTCTTCATTCATTTCGTCATGCGGTATCACGCGTGTGCCTTCTTCTGAACGTTGTTCAAGGGTGACAGGATAAAAGGACCTTCATTGCCGAGCATTATCCAGGAGTCACTGATGCAACCGTACACCCCCGCAAAAACCGACAACATTCTGGTGCTGGGCGCCGGCGAACTGGGCATGGCCGTACTTCGCGAACTGGTGGCCCTTTGCGCCACCAGCGTCACGGTCATGCTGCGTCCGTCGGAGCCCGACAGTGCGTCAGCCGCCAAGCTCAAAACCCTTGCGCAACTTGAAACTCTCGGGATCGCCGTACTGCCTGGAGATGTGGTCAATGACTCCGAGGAACAGCTTTGCAGCGTGTTCAGCGGTTTCGACACCGTGGTCAGTTGCCTGGGATTCGTCTCCGGCGCCGGAACGCAACTCAAGCTGGCCCGCGCCGCGTTGCAATCCGACGTGAAACGCTATGTGCCGTGGCAGTTCGGCGTCGACTACGACGTCATCGGTCGTGGCAGTCCGCAGGATCTGTTCGACGAGCAACTGGACGTGCGCCAGTTGTTGCGTGGCCAGTCCCGCGTGCAATGGCTGATCATCTCGACCGGCATGTTCACCAGTTTTCTGTTCGAACCGATATTCGGCGTGGTCGATCTGGCCCGCAACACCGTGCGCGCGCTGGGCAGTTGGGACACCGCCGTCACCGTCACCACACCAGAAGACATCGGTCGGCTGACCGCCGCCATTCTGTTCGACCCCGCATTGAGCAATCAGGTGGTCTACACCGCTGGCGATACCCTCACCTACGGCCAACTGGCCGACACAGTCGACTGGATGCTCGAAAAAACCGTCGAGCGCATCGAATGGACAGTGCCCTCACTCATGGCCGACCTCGCCGCTGCTCCCACCGATCAAACCCGCAAATACCGGGCCGTGTTCGCTCAGGGCAAAGGTGTTGCCTGGGACAAAGCGTGCACCTACAACGCCGAGCGGCACATCAACACCACCACCGTTGCAAAGTGGATCGAACAGCACCTGCTCTGACCGGGTAACGTCCAGCCTGTCAGGGTGCGACACCCTGACGGCGCTTGCGGAACTCGGCGACTTTATGCCGATTTCCGCACAGCGCCATGCTGCACCAGCGGCGCTTGTGCGACTTGGTGCGGTCGTAAAACATCAGCGAGCAGTCCGGGCTTTCACATTTACGCACGAGTTCGAAATTGCCCTCCGCCAACAATTCGGCCGCGGCATACGCCAGGCGCCCAAGGCGTTGACGATTGACGTCGCCCTGCCGGAAACGATCCAGTACCGGCCCGCCCGCCTCTTCCCAGACCAGTTGCGGAACCGCCCCCTGTAAAAAAGCATTGAGCGCGGACGGATCCGCTGCGCGGTTCTCCAGTCGAGCAGCGATCAGCGTCTCGATGCACTCGCGCAACTTGCGCACACCCGCCAGCAATTGACCGTCGCCTGCGGTGATGTCCGTCGCCGGGCCAAAACCGATCTGTTCCAGCCAGAGCGCTGCATCGGCATCTGAATCGAGCAGGTCGCGTCGCTGCCCTTCTACCACCATCCGGGTGTTGAGCAAGTCCAGCGCCGGGTGATCGGCCAGCAGCAGTGGCGCGGGCCGTTCGAGGGTGTTCAGGGAATCGGTCATGTAAACCTCTCGGAAATCAATGAGCGAATTGTAACCCATAAAAAAGATTTGACCAGTTACAAAATCCGTGCAAAATTAAATCCAGTAACCCGTATAAACACATTTAAACAGTTACAGGAGAAAGCAAATGGCTCAGCACATTCCCGTCGCTTACAAATCCGTCGAAGCCGATGGCGTCAAGGTTTTCTACCGCGAGGCGGGCGCTGCCGATGCGCCGGTGCTCTTGCTGTTGCATGGTTTCCCGAGTTCATCGCATCAGTTCCGCGACCTGATCCCGCTGCTGGCAGACAAATACCGCCTGATCGCACCTGACCTGCCCGGTTTCGGCTTCACTGAAGTGCCGGCGGAGCGCAACTACGTCTACACCTTCGATGCTCTTGGCGAGACCGTTCGCCAGTTCGTCGATGTACTGGGACTCAAGCGTTACGCGATGTATGTCTTCGACTACGGCGCGCCCACCGGCCTGCGTCTGGCCCTGGCTTACCCGGAGAGGGTCAGCGCGATGATTTCGCAAAACGGTAATGCCTATCTCGAAGGACTTGGAGACGCCTGGGCGCCGATCCGTCAGTACTGGGCTGACCCGTCGCAGGCCAATCGGCAGGTGATCAACGATGCCATCCTGCATCTGGAAGGCACGCGCTGGCAGTACGTCGAAGGCGTGAGCAATCCCGAAGCCATTGCCCCTGAGGCCTATTATCTGGACGCGCTGCTGCTGGAACGCGCAGGCAACAAGGACATCCAGCTCGACCTGTTTTACGACTATCAGAACAACCTGAAACTTTACCCCGCGTTCCAGCAGTTCTTCCGCGACACCCATGTGCCAACGCTGGCGATCTGGGGCAAAGGCGATCCGTTTTTCATTCCGCCAGGCGCAGAAGCGTACAAACGCGATAATCCGCAGGCCGTGGTCGAGTTGCTGGACACCGGGCATTTCGCGCTGGAAACCCATGTCGAGCACATCGCCCGGCGAATTGTTGAAGTGCTGGGCGAGGCCATAAACTGATGAACAAAAGGCACTGATCCGCTATTCAGCGATGCGGTTGCCGAAGGTCTGATCGAACGTCGCACCGTCTGAATGCCGGTTTTACAGCAGCACTCGACAAAAGCCCGGCCTTATCCGCCGGGCTTTTTCATGCCTGATGGGTAGCTGTCGCAAGCATATGGAAGCATATGGGGACAGATCTATTTTTCTGTCTTCAGCTGAAAGACCTGCACTTTTGCTACGCTGGCGCACCGCTTGCCCCAGGACCTATGGCACATGGAAATTGCCCCGCGCTTCATTCTTCATGAAACCGAGCACTGGATCGTCAACCACCATCTGGCCAGTGCACTTCCCGGCTATCTGATGCTGGGAACCAGGATCAAAACCAATTCACTGGCCGAGCTGTCGACTGAGGCACTGGCGGAGCTCGGAGGGTTGCTCGCCAGAACCCAGCAGATCATTGAGCATCATCTGAAGCCCAAGCGTCTTTATGTCGGCCGCTTCGGCCATGAGCCGGGTCTACCTTTCCACTTCCATTTCATACCGGTCTATGACTGGGTCGAAGACTTGTTCTGGAAAGACTCCCGCTATCGCCTGCTCGAGTCTTTTGCCTACGCCGAGAATCTCTTGCCATCAACCGATGGCGCAGAACTGACGCTGTTCGTTTGGCGAGAATTTGGTGAGAACCCCAATCCGCCGGCCATCAAGGGCCACTCTGTTGAAGAGGTGATTGAAGCACTGCGCAACGCCTTCAAGTGATCAACTCATCGAACCGAATGAAAAGGAATTTCACCCCATGTTTCAACGGAACAAACTGGTTCCAGAATTGATGGTCACGGATCTGCAGGCCAGCCTCGCGTTCTGGGTTTCCTGCCTGGGCTTCACCATCGCTTATCAACGC
The DNA here is from genome assembly GCF_000282255.1 of Pseudomonas sp. GM25. NCBI lineage: Bacteria > Pseudomonadati > Pseudomonadota > Gammaproteobacteria > Pseudomonadales > Pseudomonadaceae > Pseudomonas > Pseudomonas sp. GM25. The sequence goes on from NZ_AKJQ01000038.1 coordinate 165,570, forward strand.
CCTGAAGATGGCTTCGCCTACCTCGACCTGAATGGCGCTCAAGTCATGCTTGAGCAGGTTGAACCGCATGCAGGCCAGTGGCTGACGGCGGAACTGAGCAAGCCCTTCGGAAGAGGCGTCAATCTGCAGATTGACGTTGAGGCGGTTGCTCCCATCATCGAGAAATTGGGCGCCGCTCAGGTCTCACTCTATAAAACCTGCAAAGACACCTGGTATCGCGCTAACGATGTCGAAGTCGGCCAGCGTGAATTTCTCGTTCAGGATCCGGACGGTTATCTCGTAAGACTGGTACAACGTCTGGGCGAACGTCCTGTTTGCCGGATTTGATCAAGGAAGATAAAAACAATGAAAAACGTTTTTGGCCTGTTGTTTCTGATCTGCCTTTCAGCCAGTGCAAACGCTGACGAAAACCCCATCGGTTTCCGCTCCGCCACGCTGGCGGACGCGCACAACGAGCGCCCGCTGGACATGGTTGTCTGGTATCCCGCCAAGACCACCGCGCCCGCGCAATTGATTGCCGACGACGCAGTCTTCGTCGGGACTTCGGCGGTGCGCGAGGCGCCGCCAACAGCCGGCGATCATCCATTGCTGGTGCTCTCGCACGGGTTCAGGGGCAACTGGAGCAATCAGGCGTGGCTCGCCAGCGCGCTGGCCCGTCAGGGTTACATCGTCGCGGCGGTCAATCACCCTGGCACCACGACGCATGACCGCAGTCCGAAAGCCGCTGCACAGTTGTGGCAACGGCCTGCCGACATCAGCCGTGTGATCGATGCGGTCACCGCTCAACCGGAGCAATTTGGCGCAGTCTCGAAGGGCCGAATTGCAGTCGCCGGCCATTCGCTCGGCGGCTGGACCGCTCTGGAAATCGCCGGCACACGCTTCGACCCCGAGCGTTTTGCCGAGGACTGCGCAGTCCATCAAAAACTCGCCAGTTGCTCGGTCTACAAGACGATCAACGTCGCCGACACACCGGAAGCGAAGAACCGGATCAGCTCAGACTTGAGCGACAAACGCGTCAGCGCCATCGTGTCACTGGATTTGGGCCTGTCACGCGGTATGACAGACGCCAGCCTCGCCGCTCTGCCGGTTCCCACACTGGTGATTGGCGCGGGCGTGCCGTCCGATGACCTTCCCGCCCAACTGGAATCGGCGAATCTCGCCACTCGCCTGCCTTCGGCCACCTCGCAGTATGTCGAGATCAGCGACGCCAGCCATTTCAGCTTCATGTCCTTGTGCAAGCCCGGCGCCGTGGCGCTGCTCGAAGAAGATTCGCCAGGCGACGGCATCATTTGCGCGGACGGCGGCGCTCGATCGCGTGAGGTGATCCAGCAACAGGTGGTGGCGTTGATCGACGGGTTTCTGAGTCGGTCGGTGCAGAACTGATCGCGCTGTTGCCTGCACACCGCGCATACGTCAGGATCCCTCCCTTTTTGACTGGCAGGAGCAATCGTGGAGCATCTCTTCGTTTATGGAACCCTGGGCCCTGGCCGGCCAAATGAGCATGTGATGCTGAACATCGGCGGCACGTGGCAGGCCGCCTCGCTGAAGGGGCGCCTGTCGCAGGCCGGGTGGGGCGCGGCGATGGGCTTTCCCGGGCTGGTGATTGCCGAGGATGGCGATGTGATCGAAGGCTACGTCTTCGCCTCCGAGAATTTCCACCTGCACTGGGCGGCGCTGGATGAGTTTGAAGGGGCGGAGTATCAGCGGGTTTTGACAAAGGTGACGCTGGATGACGGCGCCGTCGTTGAGGCTTTTGTCTACGCTCTGCGGTAGCCAACAAAACCGAGGACATCTGTGGCTGATCGCGAGCAACTCCATCGAAACGGCTACGTGCTGCTGCGCCAGGCAATTGCGCCGACATGGCTGGACAATCTGCGTGCAGTCTTCGATGCAGGCGTGAAGCCTTCAAGCGAATGGCCCGTGCCCCGTGGCAGCGACTGGCGCCATTCGCAGCTGGACACTGACCCGGTTGTTCAGGCCGTGTGCCGATTGCCACAATTGCTGGCGGTGGTCGGCGAGTTGATCGGCGAACGGTTCTTCCTCTCTCAGGTCGAGGGCCGCGAACCGCTCGCCAATGGCGGCCACCAACAGTTGCACCGCGACTTGTCGGCGCAACGCCCCGGCGACACCGTCAACGCGCTGGTGTACCTCGACGATTACAGCCCGGAAAACGGTGCAACCCGCATTGTCCCCGGCAGCCATCGCCCTGCTTTGAGCGAGCCCCCGTTCGACTTCACTGACGAGTCCCGATCCGTGCAACTGACCGGCAACGCGGGCGACATCCTGATCTTCGATGCCGACCTGATCCACGCCGGCAGCCTGAACGCCAGCGGCGCACGCCGTCGATCCCTGTTGATTACCTGTTTTTCCGAATCGCTCTACGCCACACACCTGGAAACGGTGGGCCTCAGAAGCATACAAATGGACACGACTGAGCGGTTCGATCCGGAGGACTTTGCGTTCGGGATCAGGGAATCATTCATTTGACTTGATTGTCTCAGGCAACTATATAGTTGCCTGAGGCAAACATATGAGCATCCCACCATGTCCGCAATCACCGACCGCGCCGACATCGTTCGGCAATTCAACCGTTTCTATACGCATCAGATCGGCGTGTTGCAGGAGCATCTGCTGCAAAGCGATTACTCGCTGACAGAACTGCGCATCCTCTACGAACTCGCTTCCGGCGGCGACCTGACCAGCGCCGACCTGCGCCAGATGCTCGGCCTCGACGCGGGCTACATGAGCCGCCTCATCAGCGGTTTCGACAAAACGGGCCTGATCCAGAAAGTCCCCTCCGCCACCGACGCCCGCGCCAGTCAATTGCACATCACCGACCTCGGCCGCGAGATCCTCGCGCCGCTGGAGCAAGCCTCGCGGCAAGAGGTCATCACCCTGCTCGAACGCCTGGCCGAACCGCAGCAACTGCAACTGATCGCCTCCATGAAGCAGATTCAAACCCTGCTCGAAGGTGGCCAACCGACAACCTATCTGCTGCGCGATCCGCAACCCGGCGACATGGGCCTGGTGGTACATCAGCAGACGGCGATCTACAGCCGTGAATACGGCTGGAATTCAGAGTTCGAAGCGCTCGTGGCAGAGGTTGTCGCCAAATACCTGCGCGAATTCGACCCCAAGGGCGAGCGCTGCTGGATTGCGGAGAAAGACGGCAAGGTGGTGGGTTCGGTGTTCGTGATCCGCCACGACGAAACCACCGCGAAACTGCGCATGCTCTACGTGGATGCCAGCGCGCGGGGCCTGGGAATCGGCAATCGGCTGGTCGAGGAATGCCTGCGGTTTGCCCGTGATGTCGGCTACAAAAAGATGATTCTGTGGACCACCAGCAATCTGGTGGATGCCCGCCGGTTGTATCAGCGGGCGGGGTTTGAGCTGGTCGAGGAAGAGCCGATCCAGAGCTTCGGCAAAGAGCTGGTGAGTCAGACCTGGGCGATCGAGTTGTGAGGTTTATGCCCGCGGTGAGTCGTCGTAGTCAGGCAGGACGATGGCGTCGGCTTTCGGCGAAAGTATTTTGCCGAACAGTTTCTTGAGCCCCGGCGCAGTAGCCATCCGCAGCACGGCATGGCCGAGTGCAATGCCCAGACGCGAATGCGGCGAGGCCAGTCTCGGGGCGAACTTGGGCACGCTTTGCGCCTGAGCCACGAACGGACGCATCAGCGCTTCATAGGCGGCGAAGGCCTGACGGTGATCGGCGTGGCGCCCGAGTTCTCCGGCCAATATGTAGGCGCCGCACAACCCTAGGCTGGTGCCCATGCCGCTGATCGGCGACGCACAATAGGCCGCGTCCCCGAGCAGCGCGATGCGCCCCTTGGACCAACGGGGCATTTTGACCTGACCCACCGCTTCCAGATAAAGGTCAGTCGTATCATCCAGCGCAGCGAGTACGCGAGGCGTTTCCCAACCGGCATCGGCAAACAGTTTTTTGAGCAGGGATTTCTGTTCGTCCTGCGCAAGCTTTTCGTATCCGCTCGGCGCCTGCTGAAAAGACAAAAACGCGCGCGTGGTGCCGAGGTTGTCAGGACGTAAACAGACGCAGCGACCGCCCGGCAAGTTGTGCCAGCGCATCACCTGGCCGTCGCTCGGCTGTCGAGGCACGGTGAAATAGGCCGTGTAGAGATCGAGGGGGCGCCGCTTTACTTCATCGCCGAACACCTGATTGCGGGTTGTTGAACCGATCCCTTCGGCCACGATTACCAGATCGTAAACCTGCTCCCCGCCCTGCTCGAAACGCACGTGAACCTGCTCGCCATCGTCTTCGATGGTTTCAATGCTGTCGCCGAATCGGTACGTGACCCGGTTCTCGCTGTGCTGGATCAACAGCTTGGCGAGCTCACCACGCAGGATTTCCAGCTCCGCGATCGGCCCGTCCCCGTCAAACGCGTTGACCCCGATGAACGCCTTGGTCTGGTTGTCCCGGTCAACAAACGCGATGCCCTGCTCGTGCGTCGTGTTCGCCCGAATCAGCTCCTCCAGCCCCATGCGCCGCACCACTTCACGCCCGGCGCCGCGCACATCGATAGTTTGCCCGCCATCACGAAACGCCGGCGCCCGCTCGACCACCGTGACGTCCATGCCGTGCCGGGACAGCCAATACGCTAGCGCTGGGCCCGCGATGCTTGCACCGGTGACGAGTATTTTCTGTGGTTTCATTTTGCGTCCTGCGTTTCAGACGTGGCGGTCGTTTTGCCCGGCAATGTGTTGCGGTAGACCTCGATCACCTGGCCCAGAAAGGTCTCGATGACCGCGCGATCCCGGTCGTCGAGTGCACCCAGCACCGCGCTCAGCCCATTGAGCATCGGCGCGATATGCCGATAGGCCTGCACCACTGACGCCGGCACCGGGCACACCAGCACCCGGCGCTTGTCGTCGAGCTGTCGCTCGCGCACCACGTGCCCGGCGCGCTCCAGCCGGTCGATGACCTGGGTGATGCCCGCCGTGGTCACGGACAGACGCGAAGCAAGCTCGGTCGGCGGCAACGGCCCGTCGGTGATCAGATGCTCCAGCGCCGCCACGTCGGTCTGATTGATGCCCAGCGCGACGCCCAATTGGCCGGCCGCTGCACGGGTCAGGATGGCGATCTGTTGCAACTGCTGGCCCACGGCATCGCTGGCGATCTGCAGGTTGCGCGGGTCTTCGGCAGGATTGGGCGGAGATGTAGGTGATGACATGCGCAGGTCTTGTCCGGAGATCGAGGGGTTCGGTTTGAGGTGAGCGACACTAGCATATAGCTAACTTGCTTAGCTAGTTTTGTAAAAGTCGTCCTTGCCGCTCAATTCTTCGAGAAAAAATGGCGCGCTGCTCCCTGTTGCCTACGCTCACCCTTGCTGCAGCCTTTACCGAAATCGGCGGCCAGACCCTGACGCTGCAAACCGGGCCGCGTTACTTGATAGACAGCCCGAAAGACGGCCCGCAGGGGGGCGTTTTACAGTGACGTTGGTGTTTCTGCGTTGAGTTGGTTACGGCGGGCAAAAAAAGGGAATGAGGCGTGCCGAAATGACAGGTAAAACACATGAGATGCTCTACATCACAGAAAAAAGCTTTAACAGGCAAATTCTATGGCTTTCCAATCTTCCGAATAAAACACGACTTGAGCTGGTGATTTGGCTTTACCCGGAATCAAGGGCTGAAAGCATCATTGGCTTCAATACGAACTCCCCTACCACAGTCAATGCTTTGCCGGTTACAACCTACCCCGGCAACATTGCGGGCAGATGCACTCAACGACTTCAAGTGACCGCTGACTTAATTGAAACCATTGCTTTTAATGAGCGTTGTTTTATTGGCGAGTGTGACAGCTTGTGCATTTATCACCCCGAGAAGGCTGAGTGGGACGCAAGCGTTATATTGCACGAAGGTATGATTTTGATTAGGGACAGTTCTCTACTCGTTAACCCGGAGGCTCTTGGTTTCAAGGTTTCACCGCACGCTCCATCCTGGTGGTGAACCATCCCCTTTTCTGCTTTTTCTCTTCTGCTTTTCTGGTGCACATACCTGAGTGCTAAGCCACTCATACGCATGTATCTCCCGCCAATACCCGTGCATGACAGACACCACAGTCAGGTCTTTAAACTTGCGCCATGGCCTTGCTTTATCGGCCCCATCGGCGTCCAAGCCAAACAAATACCTTTCTGGAGCAACAACCATGAGTGCAGCACAAAAGGTTGTCATCGTTACCGGTGCGTCACAGGGCATCGGTGCTGAAGTCGTCAAGGCCTTTCGAGGGCTCGGCTACAGGATCGTCGCAACGTCCCGCAAGATCACGCCATCGGACGATCCGAACATCCTGACAGTCGCGGGAGACATCGGTGATCCAGCCACCGCGCAGCGTGTGGTCAGCGAAGCGGTCGCGCGATTCGGCCACATCGACACCCTGGTGAACAACGCCGGCATCTACATCGGCAAGCCGTTCACCGAGCACACCCTCGAAGACTACAACGCCGTCATGAACGTCAACATGTCGGGCTTTTTTCACATCACCCAACTCGCCCTCGCCGAAATGCAAAAGCACGGCAGCGGCCATGTGGTGACCGTGACCGGCAGCATAGAAAACGGCATCAGCGGCGCCTGGTCGGCCTTGGCGGCGTTGACCAAAGGTGGCTTGAGCGCAGCGACCCGTTCGCTGGCGATCGAGTACGCAAAGCAAGGCATTCGCGTCAACGCCGTTGCTCCGGGCGTCACCAAGACGCCGATGCATACCGAGGAATACTACGAATTGCTGGCCTCCCTCCACCCGCTGGGGCGCATGGGCGAAGCGAGCGAAATCGCCAGCGCCATTGTGTTTCTGGATTCGGCGGCGTTCGTTACGGGAGAGATTCTGCACGTTGATGGCGGACAGAGCGCCGGGCGGTAATGGATGGTGCAGAGCCCTTTTCGGTGGTCGTGAAGGGCTTTGCGGAACACTCTGATCCAAAGGCATCGCTCAGGCGTTCTGTCGCGACGCCTCCCAAACGGCCCTTGTCAGCCCGTAACACTGGCACCAGGCGGACACAGCGGAAAGCTGTAACTCGGCGTCATACAAGTGCTTCGCCCCGATCTTCAGCGCAGCTTTTTGTGAGCGAATGTTTGTAGGCGCGATATGGAAATACACCGTGTCGTACGCCTTGAAGGCATGCGCCAGCATCAGATCCTTCAACTCGCGATTGGCATCACCGCCCCACTGCGCCCGCACCAGAAAGGTGTACCCGATGGCGATACTTTCCGGCAGGTCGGGCGGCACGTAGTAGCTCGACATCCCGACAATCTGCCCGGACTCGCTATCGGTGATGGTGAGCGTTTTGGCGGTGGCCAATCGAGCGGCGAAATACGCCGCGAACACGGGCCGTTCATGGCGATCACTGGCGGGATGGCCGGCCCAGATGCCTGGATCACTCGCGGCCAGAAACATGTCCTCGAAATCACTGTCGGTCAGCGGTCGGAGCTTTAACCTGCTGCCGAACAAAGCGGGTTGCCAGTTGAAGTCGTGCACGGTGGTGGTGTCCTTTCCTGGGGGCTCGGGGATGTAGCCAGTCTATGGCAGCAGCGCACCGGGGAAAGATCCAATACGACGGTTATTGAAGGAGCCATCGGAGGTTGTTTAAGGGTTTTGGACTTCGCTGTTTAAAGACACTCAGCGTTACTTCCTCAAGGCTACAACGCCTTGCGTCATTGCCTACGACTACGCCAGAATCCGCCGGCTTGTGCGTCTGGGACGCGGGTTTTATCGTTTCCGGGTCACTGAAAAACAGTGATGGGGTTTGGTAGCCCGCTTCGTTCTAGACTCATGGCGTCACCGTGTGCAGTCCCATCTCGGGGCTCGGATTTCATGGTGGTCATGCGTGGGGCTCATTCGTGGGCGCCGGGTTCTAGTGCGACCGGTCTACCAACCCGCGTATGGCCGCCACCCAACGTTTGGTAGCGAAGGGTGATGGTTCCTTTTGGTAATCGCGCTAGAGGATTCATCCATGTTCAAACCAACACCGAACCCACCAGAAACCGATCCGGTCTCCCCCTACAAATTCCCCGACTCCCGAACCCTCAACGAAGCCGCCGAACGCGCCCTCGATCACTACCTCACCCCGCAGCAACGCATCATGGGCAGCCACCACAAGCACGACCCGATGTACCTGGCTAACCCGGCCTACAACACCGAATCCTTATTGGCCAACGCCAGCGAATCATTGGGATCGGCGAGCGAAATGCTTAACAATTTTGCGGCAACGCTGGAGCCTGCCCATCGCAAGACGGCGATCGGGATTGCGCAGTTGGTGATGTTGAGTGAGTTGGCGGTGAATCAGGCGTTGGATCATGTTGAGGTGAACAGCTAAACGCTACCCCTCTTTGGTGACCGGCTAGTTCGGAACGACAGAGGGAATGAGCGTTGGCCGAAGCTGCCATGGTGAATGGCAGCTTTCAGCCAAAAGCAGTCGGTGGACAGACTACGGGCAAATAGATTGTGTCCTGCTAACCTCTTTATCGTAGTCGGGCTTGCCGTCATCCCTATCGCGTTATCCCTCGATAGATCTCGCGCTTACCACGACATGGCATGTCAACTAATGAGAGAGTGTCAGGATAGCGCCATGAACGTTCGATGCCCTAGCTGCGGTTATATCGCAGACAAGCTTCCGCCAAGCCTTAGGTGTCCTAAATGCGACGACTTTTCCCACGACTGGCTGATTTATGATTGGGAAAGCTTTGCTTCAATGAAGCGTCGACATATTAGATACAACTTATTCATTATTGGCATGACTCTAATTAATTTACTTGTGGCGATCGCCTTGAAATCAACAGATGTATTTCAATGGTTGTTCACCTTGCTGTTTATCCCAGCCATTATCAGTTTGTTTTATTGTCGAAAACAGCTTGATAGTAAATCGGAGTATGAGGGGCATAGAAGCAGAGCTTTACTTTTCTGGGTTTTCGGTTTCGGGGGTATCTAAAGCGGCTAAAAAATGGGGACGGATTTATTTTCCGAAAAAACAAGTCAAAAAACAGAGGCAAATTCATTTTCACCACCCCGTTCCCACCTACAAAAAAGGCCTGACTCTCAAGAAAAAACGTCCTTAACGCTTCAACTCAACAGCCAGGCCCATACATTAATACTAGCTACTAATTCCTTGTATCGAATCCACCATAGATATTGGCGCTACTTTGTGACGACCCTCGATTGCTGTAGGTAGTGTTTTGTCCGCCATAAATATTGGCACTACTTTGCGACGTACTACCATTGCTGTAGTGAGTGTCCTGCCCGCCATAAATATTGGCACTGCTTTGCGACGTACTGCCGTCGCTGTAGTGAGTATCCTGCCCGCCATAAATATTGGCACTGCTTTGCGAGGTCCGGCCATTGCTATAGTGGGTATCTTGTCCGCCATAGATATTTTTACTACTGGAAGAGGTCGTACCATCATCGTAGCTACACTCGTACCCACCATAGATATTGGCACTGCAACTATCTGCAAGGGCTTGATACAGCGGTAAAACAGACAAGACCGCCCCCAACAAAGCCATCTTAAGCTTCATGAAAACTCCCTGAAAAAACTCGATATCACCGGAAAGATCATTAGGTCGCGCGACCACGCACGAACACTTGAGTTATTGGCGAGCAAGAAAAAAACATGAGGAATTTAGTGAATGAAGCTCCTTGATAAAGTCATGAGAAACTGGACCGCTTTCGATACCCTCCGATCCGCGAAGGTGGCAGCGTGCCATTATCCATACAGACTGAGCACTGCACTCTAAGTTTCCGCGTGAAAAAAATATTTTCAAACTAAAAAAGGGGACTGATATTTTTTTCAAAAAATAAATCAGTCCCCTTTCTTGGTCCCCTTTCTTGTCCGCAGGAAAAAGGCTTGCCCGCTGGTTTGCTCAAGCACCTGCAGACGTCGCCCGACGGTCGGGTGACTGACCCCCAACTGCCTGGCGGCACCCCCCAGCGAGCCGCTGCGGGCAATCGCCAGGAAAATCCGCATGTCACTCCAGTCCATGCCCTCGTCCCATACAAAAAATGAACGATGAGGTTGCAACAATGGCCATCCTGCAGCAATACCCGTGAGCCATGTGCTTTGAGGCCATCAACAACGTCGGAGCGGATCGCTCTACTCGCCTTGGGTATCCACCACTTCGATTCGAGTGATTCCGACCAGACTCGCCTGCTCGATAACCTCCTCGGGTGTGGAGTCTGCATCAGGCATGATCAGACTGTTCTCGCCATCCCCGAAATGTAACTGCAACAAGTGCATGGCCGCGTCCTGAATGGGCAACTCAGGCTGCTTCAGTTCGAGCTGATGGGTACGGGGCTGGTCGTTGAACAGGTACGTGATCGTGTAATTGCGCATGGATGACACCCTCAGAATAGTAATCGGCACCTATCCCGACTGAGTGGTCAGCTTATAGTTCAAGTAGATGGCTGTTCATGAATTTAGAGAACCCCTTCCAGAAAGGACGGTCTGCTCTTTTATGACCTCTCGGAAGTAAATCCAATGTCCGCGCAGCGCAACCTGGTAATACTCGCTCGGGGTGGGTACGCCTCCCGCGGAATGCTCTATTTGATCATCGGTATATTTGCCTTGATGGCAGCCCATGACTCGACAAAACCGAAGGACAGCCACAAGAGCCTGGAGGCCCTGCTGAGCCAACCGTTCGGCTATTTTCTGGTGGGACTTGTGGTCGCGGGTCTGCTTGCATTTTCGGCCTGGCGTGTCCTGCAAGCCGTACGCGATGTCGATCATCACGGCAAGCAACTCAAGGGTCTGGTGATTCGTGCAGGCCTGTTTGCAGGAGGTTTGGTCAACGGTGCTCTGGCGTTTTTCGCATTGGGCCTGCTCGTAAGCGGCACCCGAAGCTCGAGCCATTCAGGAGAGCAGACCAAAGACTGGCTGGCGCATCTTCTGTCGTGGGAACACTCGAATTTATTGTTGTATCTGATCGCGCTCATACCACTGGGCGTTGGAGTGGCTCACATCATCAAGGGATGGAAGGCTTCGTTCGAAAAGTATTTTGAGGCCGACGACGAGGTCATGCGTTACGTCCGTCCGGTGTCACGATTCGGCCTGATCGCCCGCGGAGTCGTGTTTATGGAAATCGCTTTGCTGCTGGCAGTGAGCGGTTCTGCATATCAAGCCATGGATCCACCCGGCATGAAGGAAGCGCTGGACGCACTCCAGAATCTACCCGCTGGATGGCTTGTCTTGATGGTGATGGCTCTGGGGCTGATTGCCTTCTCGGTTTACAGTTTCTCTGAAGCGTGTTGGCGCAAGATAAACATGGATGTGCCAGGCGTAGCCAAATGAAAAGCCCGGCATTAAGCCGGGCTTTTGATCGCGCCGCAGGTCCGTCTATCTATTCGTTCAGGCCGCCATATTCGACCCGCTGAGGCTTTTCTTCAGTGAAGCTTTCATCACTTCCATTTCCTTGCCCAACTCCTCGAGCTTGGCATTGCCCAGCAGCTTTTTGGCCTGGGGAAACATCTCGGTTTCCTCTTCCTCGATATGGTGTTCCAGAAGCTCTTTTACCACCTTCACGCGGCCGGCAAACTCAGGTGTAGAAGGATCGGTGGACTTCAGGTCTGGCAATACCAGTGAATCTACCGTGCGGTGTTCTTCTTTCGCCTCGTAGTACATCTCATCCTGTTCCTTACCGCCTGCTTCCTTGAAAGCCGGATACAGAATCTGCTCCTCGAGCTGGGTATGAATGGTAATTTCCAGTTCAAGCTTGTCCAGCAACTCCGCACGTTTTTTTAATGCGCGATCGGTGGATTCACTGAGTTGATTCAGGATACCTTTAACTTTTTCGTGGTCAGTTTTCAGAAGGTCGATGGCGTTCATTTGAGGCCTCTATCACGGATTATTGTTCGCCGATCCAGGTCGGCAATTCTCGCGTTATTCCAGATAGATCGCGCATATTCTGTGCCAGCACCTCAGCTTTTAAATGGCATTAAATATCAACGAGTTGCGTAATGTGATGGCCAAATATAAGCATGCACTCTGCATGAGTAGGGGTTGAGGTGATTGCAAATAGCGGAAGTGAGTCATTACGCGGCAATTGCTGCGAGAGGTAATAACGATTGGATACAGACGGAGGACGCTAGGGCCAGTAGCCCTAGCTGATATCACTTTTTCTTGTTCGCCGGTTTTTCTGCTTTTTCTGATTTCTTAGCTTTGGTTGACTTGCTATCAGTTTTTTTTGCAGATTTTTTTGGTTCGGCATCTTTTTTCTTGTCTTTCTTTTCAGACGATTTGGAAAGCGCCGAGGCGGCCGCGGACTTTTTCGCCGGGGACGATTTTTTGTCTTTCAATTCCTTGGCATTTTTCGAGGACTCACCTTTATTTTTCTTCTCTTCTTTAGCCACGTCGACCACCTCTCGAAGTGCCGGTATTGGCACATTGCCTATGAAATTTTTCACAAGCTAATCATTAGGCGAGAGCGTCCTGAAGCGGTTCAAATTATTTGTTACCGTTAAATGACTTCATATATAACCGAACCAGCAATTCGTCTTTCAAAACATCAACGGAGATATTCATGAAAACCGCCCTGATCTCCGACACCCACAACCTCCTCCGCCCCGAAGCCCTCGCCGCGCTCCAGGGCTGTGACCAGATCATCCACGCCGGCGACATCGGCAACCCGGATATCCTCGCCCAACTGGCCAAAATCGCCCCCGTCCACGCCGTGCGCGGCAACAACGATCTCAACAGCCCGTGGGCCGAAAACCTCCCCGACCTTTTGACCTTTACCCTCAACGGCTGGCCAACCCTCCTCGTCCACGACATCGCCGACGTTCCCGCCGATCTCGATCCGGGCATCAGGCTCATCATCACCGGCCATTCCCACAAACCCCGCATCGAATGGCGCGGTGAGCGTCTCTACGTAAACCCCGGCAGTGCCGGCCCTCGGCGTTTCAAGTTGCCGGTCACGCTGGCGATCCTCGAGATACAACCCGACCGCATCGAACCGCGCCTGATTTCCCTGCTGAATCCCCCCGCCTGAAACCGCTACCGTTCCCCCATCCAGAAAAAAGCCTGCCCCACTGAAAATCACCCCAGATCAAAAATCAATTTGCCTGCCGCCGATTTGAGTTTCCGTATCATTCTGGCCGGCAACCATGGCCGAAGCGCTGATTGCGTTTTGATTGGCCCAATCACGCAGTTTTGTAAACTCGTCTTTGCGCATTTTGCTCATGGGTACCAAACGCGAAATAGTCGTTTCAAAATCAGCCATGGTCAGGTCACTTGCATCACCGGTGCCGCTCATTCGCCGTGAAAACGCCTCAATCAGCGAGTCCCCGACCCACGCTTCGATTTCAGCACCAGAAAGCACAACGTCTTTACCAAAGTTCGACTCGCCTCCCAGAGCAGACAATCGATCCAGATCAAATTTTTCCGGGTCACGTTTCAACTTCTTCAGATGTATTTCAAGAATCTTCTTTCTTTCCAGTGTCGACGGGAAGTCAACGAAAAATATTTCGTCGAACCGCCCCTTTCTCAACAGTTCCGGAGGCAAGCTGTTGATGTTGTTAGCAGTAGCAAATACAAAAACAGGCGCCGTCTTTTCTTGCATCCACGTTAATAGCGTGCCGAATACGCGTGTGGCCGTGCCGCCATCAGAGGCTCCTCCGGAAGAACCGGAAAGTCCTTTTTCAATTTCGTCGATCCACAGGATGCAAGGCGAAATGGCTTCGGCAGTGTGTAGTGCGGAACGAATATTTGACTCTGAAGAACCCACCACGCCCTGGAAGATTTTCCCCATATCCAGACGCAACAAGGGCATGTTCCAGGACGACGATATGCACTTTGCCGTCAGCGACTTGCCGCAGCCAGGTACTCCGGTCAAAAGCAAGCCCTTCGGGGTTTTGACACCAAACTCCTGCGCCATTTGCCCAAAACACTGGCTGCGCAAATGGAGCCACTTCTTGAGAGTCGCCAGCCCTCCAACATCCTCAAGATTTACCGTAGAGTCGATGTATTCCAGGATGCCTGTTTTTCGTATGATTTGTTTCTTTTCGAAAAGCAGATCCTTTACGGTACTTTCATTGACACTAAGACTGGATACCAGTGAACGAGACAAACTGTTGTCAATTTCCAACCCCGTGAGCCCCAAAGCGGCGTCAATGAGTTTATCTTTGGTTTCACCAGCCAGGTCGATCTTGACGCTACTGTTGCCTTGCCAGGAATTAACAAAGTCATTGACCTGACTTTTAACTTCTTCTCTCGACGGCAAAGGGAAATCAATCAACGTGATTTCTTTCTGAAGATCATTGGCAATTTCAAAACTTGGCGCCACGATGATGCAATTACTTCGATATCCACGCGAACGAATATTTATGGCCAGATCCCGAAGCCGACGGCGATAGACAGGATTCGAGTTTGGGGCAAGGTAATTATGAGCATCACAAAAGACAAAAATGTTTTTGCTGCTTTCCTCCTTGGCTCTTTCTTCGCAAAAGTCCAGGGCCATTTTCAAATCAAAGGTTTTATCCCCGGCCACGACGCCATTGATCTGAACACCCATCGTCGAGTTCCAAACGAACAAACGATGGCTGAGCGTCTTGGCGATTTCAGAGATTTCTTTGAGGGCGCGCTCTTCCTCGAACGTTTCAATGACCAGAATGGCGTAACGCGCCTTGAGGTAATCTGTTATCTGCTTGGTACGGTTCATGCCTGTTATCCCTACGCCTGAACTAAGTTATACATGCACCGGAAGACCGGTTTTGGTAACCCCGGAGTTTGAAACAACAAACTCGACAGGTCTCCTGGCACGAAAAAAGTCGATATCAACCCTATCGCTTGTTTTGATCATTTGTTTGTGCTGATAGGGATGTTTCGCGTTTTGCAGATACCGGCCCGCCAGCGTCAAGTCTACGGCCTTGACAACTCGAATCATGGCCTCATTCTTGAATATCTCTTTCGGCGTATAGCCCGTATAAAGTATCCAGTTTTTCTCGCCATTGACGGCATGTATCAGCTCTTCGAGGGCTGGCGCCTGGTCGAGCGGCTCCCCCCCGGAAAGAGTAACCCCAGCGATATCGAGTGCATTGATCTTCTTTGCCAGGTCATGAACAGACATCAGCGTACTCGCCTCGCGAGCGTGGGTACTCTGATTGAAGCATCCCTTACAATTCAGCGCACAACCCTGCACCCATAATGTCAAGCGCAACCCGGGGCCGTTAACGCTGCTCAAGTCCATGTGATGTACATTGATTTCCATCTAGAAATTGGCCCTGAGAATTTGAAGGGTTTGCTCTTCATGGACTACGGTATAGGCCGGCTTCCACTCGGTCACGAGCTCCGCAGTAGGGCGGGAAAGAAGCGCCTCAAGCTCTTCAGTGAGTTTTGTGCAAATATCGCCTTTGACGCCATGCACTTCTTCCGTCACTTCATCGCCTGTAAAAGTGACATGAATGCTGTATTCGTAGCTGGGTCCGAACTCAACCTCAAAGCCTTGAACGGTTTCTTTCACTCTTGATGGAAAACCTGATGCATCTATGCGTTTTACGGTTTCATCGATGGCCACGCTGATATAGGCTTTCTGAAAGCTTAAAGCCAAATCAGACATGATTGCTTCATCGTCGACCGAAACAGTTTCCCGTTCGATGAGGAGTTTGTAGGAACCCTGCTCAATCTGACAAACAAACAGACTGAACTCACCAGCCATGCCATAAATAGCTCTAAACTGTTGCTGACCCATATAGCCTATTGCGCTCAACACCTTTTTGCTGAAGTCACTGGCAAACATTGAAACCAGGCCGGTTGTCGGGCTGAGGCCCATCTTGCCAAAAGCTTTGGCAATGGCCTCTTCATCAACATATGAAAATTCAAACTTCGTGCAATGAGACATTGTTAAATCTCCAGCCTGCGGCCGGAAACAGTTTCTTCGGCATTCTGGATAGCATTCAACACGTGAGGAGCAACCTCAATGTTGCGCGCAGGTGCTCCGGCTGCAAGCGGCGCATCAGCCGGAACATTTTCTGAAATCGGATTTGAAGTGTCAGCGTTAACCACCACCCGACGTCTTTTGGTTGCCTGTGGTGCACCACTGTCATTCAGGAGACTTGCATCAATCGTTTCCAACAGCCCTCGAATGACCATGAGCGGATTTGACGTGAGCTTGTCATAGAGCCCAATGTAAAACAAAGCATCAACACCATCATTGAACTCCAGTTTCATGGCGTAACTCTGACTGTCCTTGCCAATGATACCAATGCCCGAGAGTTGATTCAGATCCTTTGACAGTTTCGTCCAGCCATTCCCATCAAAGGACGCTACAATAAATTTGGTCGCAGTTGCGGCAAAAGCATTGCTACCCGCTTTAACTTCGTCAGCATCAAAATTCTGGTAGCTGAGCAGAATTTTCTCCCCTGCAGAAAACCCCAGAGCGGTGGCCAGATATTCATTGGTCGAAAAATCGACATCCGCGTGAAACTTCAAACTTTTGGAATAAATATAAATAGCATAGACAGCTATCAATCCATAGCCTATAGATTTCAGCGCGTCCTTCGGAGACAAAACGATAAAACCAGCAAAAATCAAAACAGTGATTACGTAACCGTAATTTATGTATTTCTTTGTACTGAATTTCTTATTCCTGTACATCTTGAATGTTTTGCCGGGAACATATTTTTTTGAAGGCCCAAATAAAATAGCGCCCGCACCAAAAAAAACCAACCCAATAAACCCAATCATGGCCTCGCGAATTTGCCCACTTTGCAAACTTACAACAAACATCCACACACTGGCAGCGATGAACGCAGGTATGGTCGCAAGCAAAAAAAGTCCGATAATTATGCCTTTGGTGTCCATCACCATTTTCCACATCGGGATAGTTTTTATCATTTACAAACCTTTTGAGTTGGGCAGAAGTGAGTAGCAGTGGGATCGCGATGATGGCTCTATGCTACATGACCATCTTGGGTTTATCACGTTTCAGGAAAGGTCTCATTACAGGTGCACCTCTGCTGCTTGGCTTTGTAAGTGTCGGCAACTAACTACATAAACTACCGCCCCCCCTCATCTCACTGCTGGATCCCCCTGCCTGAAACCGCTACCGTTCCCCCATCCAGAACAGGGAACCCACGCACCATGTCCATCGCCGACAACCTCCTCGCCTTCACTTTCGCTGCCACGCTGCTGACCCTGACACCCGGTCTCGACACCGCGCTGGTGCTGCGCACCGCCACCGTCGAGGGCAAACAGCAGGCGTTGCGTGCGGCGTTGGGGATCAATGCCGGTTGTCTGTTGTGGGGCGCGGCGGTGGCCTTTGGGTTGGGGGCGTTGATTGCGGTGTCGGAGTTGGCCTACAACCTGTTGAAGTATTGCGGCGCGGGATATCTGGCGTGGCTGGGGTTGAACATGCTGCTGCGCCCTCGCCATTCGCTGGCACCGGCCGAAGCCGACGGCAAACCGGGGGCGAACTGGTTTCTCAAGGGCATGCTGGGGAATGTGCTGAATCCGAAGATCGGGATTTTCTACGTGTCGTTTCTACCGCAGTTCATTCCGCAAGGGCAGCCGCTGGTGCCATGGACGTTCGGGCTGGTGAGCATTCATGTAGTGCTAGGGCTGATCTGGTCGCTGGTGTTGATTGGCGCGACGCAGCCGCTGTCCGGGTTCCTTCGGCGCGAGAAGGTGATTCGCTGGATGGATAGCACCACCGGGATGATTTTCGTACTGTTTGCCGCGCGATTGGCGTTCAGCAAGCGTTGAGGCGCCTGCGCTAAACACACCTTCGGTCGAGAGCTGCCACCTCATCAAACTCAAGGCTTGCCCAATACATATGGATATCCGTATATTCGAAAAACCATATGTACTGATGGCATCGTGATGCTCAACCCCGCCTCTGTTTTCAAATGCCTCGCCGACGAAACCCGTGCCCGGGCCACGCTGTTGATCACCCGTGAAGGTGAGCTGTGTGTCTGCGAACTGGTCTGCGCGCTGGACGACAGTCAGCCGAAAATCTCCCGCCATCTCGCGCAGCTGCGCACCTGCGGTCTGTTGCTGGATCGCCGTCAGGGCCAGTGGGTTTATTACCGGCTCAACCCCGACTTGCCGGCATGGATTCGCACGCTGCTCGATACCACGCTCGCCGCCAACACCGCCTGGCTGGAAGAAAACAGCGCGCGGCTGGCAGCCATGGGCGATCGCCCGCTCAACACGTCTGCCTGCTGCTGAGGATTGATCATGCGCGTTCTATTCATGTGCACCGCCAACAGCTGCCGCAGCATTCTCTCGGAGGCGATGTTCAATCATCTGGCACCGGCCGGTTTCGAAGCAGTCAGCGCCGGCAGCTTTCCCAAGGGCCAGGTACTGCCGCGCAGCCTGACCACGTTGCAGGCGGCCGGCATTTCCATCGCCGGTTTGAGCAGCAAGGGCAACGAGGCCTTCGAAGACAACCCGCCGGATATCGTCATCACCGTGTGCGACAAGGCCGCCGGTGAAGCCTGCCCCGTGTATTTCGGCCCGGCCCTGAAAGCCCATTGGGGGCTGGAAGATCCATCGGATGTGGTCGGCGATGAACGCACCATCGATGCCGCGTTCCACGCCACCCTCGCCCAAATCGAAACCCGCTGCCGGGCCTTCCTCGCCCTGCCCTTCGCCGAACTTGACCGTGATGCCCTCAAGCGCGAGCTCGACCGCATCAGCACGCTGTAACCGGAGCCGACATGACTGACCTGCCCAACCTCGATCCCTCACTGGTTCAAACAACCACGCGTGACGAAGGCGCCCACAAGCCGCGCATCCTGTTGCTGTACGGCTCGACCCGTCCGCGCTCCTTCAGTCGTTTGCTGATCGAAGAAGCCGCACGGTTGCTGGAGCACTTCGGTGCCGAGACGCGAATCTTCAATCCTTCGGGTCTGCCGCTGCCGGACGATGCGCCGGGCGATCACCCGAAGGTCCAGGAACTGCTCGAGCTGATGCAATGGTCCGAAGGCCAGGTCTGGTGCTCGCCGGAACGCCACGGCGCGATGTCGGCGGTGTTCAAGGCCCAGATCGACTGGGTGCCGCTGGCCCTCGGCGCAGTGCGCCCGACTCAGGGCAAGACCCTGGCGGTAATGCAGGTCTGCGGCGGTTCGCAGTCCTTCAACGTAGTCAATCAACTGCGCGTGCTGGGCCGCTGGATGCGCATGTTCACCATCCCCAATCAGTCGTCGGTGCCCAAGGCTTATCTGGAATTCGACGAAGGCAACCGCATGAAACCCTCGGCGCTGTACGACCGGGTGGTGGATGTGATGGAAGAGTTGGTGAAATTCACGCTGTTGCTGCGTGATCGCCCGGACCTGGTGGATCGTTATTCCGAGCGCAAGGAGTCGGCGGAAGAGTTGATGCAGCGGGTCAATCAGCGGTCGATCTGAACAACCGCAACGCCGCGAGCGGTGGCCCGTCGGCCGGGCCACCGAAACTTTTCCGCGCCCTCCGATCCGATCACCTAACCTCAATGTTTGTGTGATCAACCGGAATCGGCCAGTCCCATGCGTAATGCATTGAAGTCATTGATGTTCATCGCTCTGATCGTGCTCGGTTCGGGGCTCGTGGCGGTGTCGGCCGCCGACTTGTCCGGCACTCCCGATGTCAGTACTGGCGCCCCGCTCCCCGGCGTCACGCAAAGCGATCTGCAAGCCTTGCAACTGCGCCTCGACGGCCTCAAGCAGCAGATTTCGTCCGCCAATAATTACAACCAGCTCGAAGGTCCGCAGGATCGGGTGCAGACGTTCATTCTGGACATCGATCGGCTGTCCGCATCGCTGTTGCCGCAGCAGGCGCAACTGACCGTGCAACTGGGCGTGCTGGGGGCCGCGCCGGCCGAAGCGGTCGCCGCTGAACAGGCCGATATCGCGGCGCAGCGGGCGACGCTGATCGAGCAGAAAACCAAAGTCGATACGGCGCTGAAGAACCTCGCCACCCTCAAGCAAAGCGCCACGGATCTGATCACCCAGATCGCCGGCATCCGCCGCACGTTGCTCGAAAGCGAACTGACGCTCAGCACCCACAGCATTCTGAATCCCGGTTTCTGGACGCCCCTTTTCAATCCATCGGGGGATGACCGCCAGCGCCTGCGTTTTTTCGTCGAACAGGTGCAACAGACCGGCGCCGAGGCGTGGCAACCCGGCCAGCGCTTTTACACCGCGCTGCTGGTGATATTGGCGTTCATCGTCTGGACGTTCGGACGGCGGCTCGCTGACCGCTGGATGGCCTGGGTGTGCATTCATCGCATGCCGGAGGGCCGGCTGCGCCGCAGTTCACTGGCGTTTGCCTCGGCACTGGCAACACTCGCGACCACCGCCATCGCCCTGCAATTGCTGTACTACGCCTGCACCCGTCATGTGCCGTTGCCGCCGATGCTGGCGACCTTTTCCGATGAGTTCGAGAAAGTCGTTTACGCCTGCGTCCTGATCACCGGCCTGAGCCGCGCCTTGCTGTCCACCGAGCACCCGTCGTGGCGGCTGCCGGCGGTGGCCGACGAGGTCGCACACACACTGCAGCCGTTTGCGCGGATTCTGGCTGCGACGCTGTTGGTGCTGGTCACGGCGGTGCAGGTCAGTAATGCCTCAGGGATGAGCAGCCAGATCGTAATCGCCGGGCGCGGGGTGATTGCGATAGTGGTGCTGGGCATCGTCACGACGTTGCTGATGCGCGTCGGCAGGGTTCGCAAGGTCTTGGTGGCGGCCGGGGATACGCAGGTGTCGGGCAACACCTTCGCCGGCGTGATTTACACCGTCGCCACCCTGGCGATGGTGCTGTCGTTCGGCGCCCTGCTGACGGGGTATGTGTCGCTGGCGCGGTTCATCACCTACGAGCTGGTGTGGGCGTTTATCGTGTTTTCCGGGTTTTACCTGCTGATGCAGTTGCTCAAGGACAGCTGCGAGTACTTCTTCTCGCCCCGCCATTCCAGCGGCAAGGCGCTGAAACAACTGCTGGGTGTCGGAGACCGGCGCCTCGAACAGGCCTCGACCCTCTTGGCCGGTTTCGGTCGCGCTGCGCTGTTGCTGTTGGCGGTCATCACGCTGTTTGTGGGCGGGATCGGCACCACTCTGGGCCAGCTGGCCAACAACATCGGTACGATCCTCGGCGGCGCCGGCCTGCGCAAACTGAACATCGTCCCCGGTCATTTGCTCAACGCGGTGCTGGCGCTGCTGATCGGCATCTACCTGATCCGCGCCCTGCGCCGATGGCTCGACAATGAGTTTCTGCCCAAGACCGACATGGACCCGGGCATGTGCGCCTCGCTCAGCACGCTGTTTTCCAACATCGGTTATGCGGTGGTGATTCTGCTGACCCTGTCATCGCTGGGCGTGCAATGGACCAACCTGGCGTGGATCGTCAGCGCCCTGTCGGTGGGCATCGGCTTCGGCTTGCAGGAGATCGTGAAGAACTTCGTCTCCGGCCTGATCCTGCTCACCGAACGCCCAGTCAAGGTCGGCGACCTGATCAGCATCAGCGGCGTCGAGGGCGACATCCGCCGGATCAACGTGCGCGCCACCGAAATCCAGCTCAGCGACCGCTCGATCGTGATCGTGCCCAACTCGCAACTGATCTCGCAGAACCTGCGCAACGTCACCCTCGGCGGCAGCGCCCAGGGCGTGGCGACGCTGGAACTGATGTTCCCGCTGGATATCGACCCCGAACAGGTGCAGAACCTGCTGTTCGACACCTACAAGGAACACGAAACCATCCTCGAAAAACCCGCGCCATTCGTGCGTTTCAGCAAGCTGACGCCGGACGGGATTACGTTGACGGTGACTGGGTATGTCGCCAGCCCGAGGATTGTCGGCACGACCAAGAGTGATCTGTTGTTCGAGATTCTCAAGCGGCTGGGGGCGGCGGGGATTGAGCTGGCGAAGCCGCCGAGTACCTGAGGGAAAACCTGCTGCGCGCCTGCCTGATCAGACCTCAGGGGTTTCAATCGACTCTGGCGCCGCTTCCGCCGCCAGTTTCAAACGATCCGCCTTGCTGATGTACTTCGGCTTGTTGCTCTTGGGTGCCAGTTTGGCGTTGGCCTTTCTGGATTTTTCCTTGAAGAGCTGTTGCAGTTTTTTCTGGCGGTTCATGGTCATCTACCCGGCTGTAAAGGCTTGAATGATAACAGCTGAATCAGCCGGCGCAGAGGCGGGCGAAACCTCACGCTCAATCAAGCCTTCACGATAACCGGCTCGCAAATCCGGTTAAACGCCGGAGAGCACCCCGGGTTCGCCCGTGCGCCAGACGTTGTCAACCGTGACGCTTTGAATCAGCCAGGCGTCGCCTGCCCGCACCAGTTTTACGTCGTAACGGTTTTTCATCAGGTAGTGGCGTGAGTGATCATTTTGCGGCACGTGCTGGGCTTCCACGAGTGCATCTACCTGCGCCTGATCGCCAGCGATGCTGACTCGCGGATTGTTAACGGAGTGCGTGGTGTCGATACCGGCTAGTGAACCTGAAAGCGCCGCCACGATGGTCTGGCGCCCCTGCAGAACAGGGTATTCGAACCCGGCCTTTGCAGCGGCAGGCCGGAAGTCGGAAATCGCATCTTCGGTAAACGCCGAAGCCAGCAATACTTCGTCGCGCAGATCGATTCCGGCGGCAAACCGGTACAGCGTTTCAACCACCGCAAGTTTGTCTGCGGTGTCCTGCAACTGTGTGGATGACATATTTGAGGCCTTAGGTGAAGTGAGCTTGAGGATTTCGCCAAGCGCGAGGCCGAAGCGGACTCGCGTTTCAGAAATCAGTAACGGTTGTACCTGCAATGCTTTCGGCAAACCCGATGCCGAACACCCGGGCCGGCGTTTCAAATCCAAGCCGCCGCTCCCCGCTCAATACGCGACGTGCAGCTTCGACAGCCACGAGCGGCGTGTAGGTGTAGCCGTTGACGGTCTCGATCACCGAGCGCGCAACACTGCCGTCGGCGCCGCGGACTTCGGCCACCGCTCGGGCGCGATGCGCTTCGCGCTGTTCGACGCTCGGTCCTTCGGGCAGTTGTGACAGATCACCTTCCGGAAACGCGTCACCGCTGATGTGCACGAACATGGCGATATCGGGAATACCGGTGGAATGCCAGCCGGTCACCAAATCACCGAATGACAGCGGCGCACAGAGCACCGGTCCATCACCAAAATCGAAGTGACGGGGTTGCGCATCGGGCGTTGCGACCAGTTGTCCATCGACCCGCGCCAACAGGCCTGCACCAATGATTTCACTGACACTCAGGGCCGAGCCGCGCGACATCGAGCCCGCGACCTGCAAGGCGATTTTTAATGAACGCGGCGCCTGTACCCGCCGAGTGACATGCATCGCCAGGCAATCGGTCGGCACCACATCCCAGCCGACGCCGGGCAGTAGCATCACGTTTGCACGGGCGGCTTGAACAGCCAACTGCTCGGCACGCCGATAGACATTGATCTCCGCCGTGATGTCCAGATAGTCGACCCCAGCCTCAATGCACGCCTGCATCAAGGCGTCTGCCGTCTGGACGAACGGCCCCGCGAAATTCAGCAGTACCGCGATGCCCTCCAGGGATTGCGCGGCCAGTTCATCGGGCTTGAACACCCGAAAAGGCACATCCAGTTGCGCGGCGAGCGACTGGAGTTTTTCGGCCGTGCGACCGGCGATGACCAGGTCCAGACCCAGAGCCTTGGCATGTTTGGCCGCCATGCGTCCGGTGTACCCGGTCGCGCCATAGATCATGAGTGTGCTCATTGGCCGTGCTGCCATTTTTTGAAGACGAATTCGAGGCTGTAACCGTCCGGATCGATGACGTTGGCAGCGTAGTAGTCAGGGTCGTAATGCAGGCGTGCGCCCGGAGCGCCGTTATCGACGGCACCAGCGTTGATTGCCGCTGCATAAGCGGCATCGACTTCGGCCTTGCTGTTGGCGACAAACCCGACATGCACCGCCCGCCCCTCCACCACGCCTTCGCGCAACCAGAAAAACATCCGGCCACGGGCACCGAAACCTTTCAGGTCCGGATGCCCCGGCGGGCCGTCCTTGCCGTCGTAATCAAGCCTTGCGGTAATGCCCAGCGGGGTCAGCGCGGCGGTGTAGAAATCAATGGAACGTTGAATGTCACTGACTGACAGAAAGATGTGATCAAGCATGGAGTTACCTCGCCTTCAAATGAAATAGCCGCCCGCGACTTCAATGGATTGGGCGTTGATCCAGTTGCCCTCTTCGGACAGCAACATGGCGATGACACGCGCGACATCCTGCGGTTCGCCGACCCGGCCGAGAGCCGTCTGCGAGGCCAGCAATGCTTCGAATTCGTCGTTCAAGCCACCTCCCAGCTCGGTACGGATCGCTCCCGGCGAAACAGCGTTGGCCCGAATGCGCCGATCCGCGAATTCCTTGGCCATGTAACGGGTCAGCACTTCCAGCCCGCCCTTGAACGCCGCGTACGGCGCAACCCCGGCGGTAGCGACTCGGGTGGTCGCGCTGGTCAGGTTGACGATGCTGGCGCCCTCGCCCATCAGCGGCAGCAAGGTTTGCGTGAGGAAAAACGGGCCCTTGAGATGAACGCTCAGCAAGCCGTCGAACTGCGCCTCGGTGACCGCTTCCAGCGGAATGAACAAGCCGTGGCCCGCGTTGTTGACCAGTCCCGCCAGCGTAGCCACGCCCCACAGGCTGTCGAGGTTATGTCGGACAGCATCACGGAAACGGCCGAATTGACTGACATCCGCAACGTCCAGTTCAAGCGCCACGGCTTTGCCGCCCGACGACTCAATCCGTTGCACGACAGCGGCGGCCGCATCGGCATTGCTCTTGTAGGTCAGGATGACGCCCATCCCGAGACGGGCACAGTGTTCGGCAGTACTGGCGCCGATGCCACGGCTGCCACCGGTAATCACGATAACGCTCATGCGCTGCTCCAATGTCTCTGTGGTGAGTGACCACAGTAGTCATCGGCTTCGAGGCGAGCGCAGCCGTTCCTCTTCGAAACCTGCCTGTTTCTGCTTTTTGCTTGCGTGGGAGTGATCGCGTGGGTTCAGATGCCTGGCATGAATAATCAACTGACAGAACTTCGCGCCCTGGCGCAACACGCCGAAAACCGCCGCACGGAGACGGGCATCCCGCGCGTTGCCATGGTTCAGGGTGAAATCCCCGAGCACATGCTGGCCGCCGTTTACGAACCGATGATCAACCTGATTCTGCAGGGCAGCAAATGCATGACCATCGCCGATCGTACGCTTCATTACGACCCGGCGACCTATTTCGTAATGTCCATCGATCTGCCGGCGGTGGGTCAGGTTCACCCCTCTGCGGACGGCGAGCCCTACCTGGCGATCAGTCTGACACTGGATCCGGTGGTGCTGACGACCCTGTTGGCCGACTTGCCCAAGCCACTCGGGCAACATGAACAGGACAGCGGATTTTCGGTGGCCGCTGTGACGCCTGAGTTGATGGATGCCTGGGTACGCATGCTGCGCCTGATGGGGCGGCCGGAAGAGATCGCGGCCCTCGCCTCGGTCTACGAGCGGGAGATTCTGTATCGAGTCCTGCAGGGCCCCCACGGCTGGATGTTGCGCGACATTGCGGCACCCGACAGCACCATGGCTCGCGTCAATCTGGCCATTCAGCACATTCGCCAGGACTTTGCCGAACCGATTCGCGTGGACGCATTGGCGCAACTCGCGTCGATGAGCGTGTCAGCCTTTCATCGGCATTTCAAAGCCGTCACAGCGCTGAGTCCGTTGCAATACCAGAAGCGCGTTCGCCTGCTACAGGCCCGCAAACTGATGGTGGCCAATGCGAGAAGCGTCACCCGCGCGGCGTTCGAAGTCGGTTACGAAAGTGCTACGCAGTTCAGCCGCGATTACGCACGGGTGTTCGGCTTGCCGCCCTCGCGGGATGCGGTGCGGATTCTCGGGGAAACCCGAAGCCGCACGCAGCACTGATCAGCCTTTCACGCCAGCACGTCAGTAATCCAGCGTACCTGCTGCTTCAGATCCTGCACCTTGCGCTCGCACACCCCATGCCGCGCCCGCCCGAAATGAGCCAGCGTCTGCTGCTTGTGCCGCAACCGATGCTGCCACTTGCTGACAAACGCCGGACTGCGTGCCTGCAATTGCAATGGCCCGAAGAACAGTTCCTCGGCGGTGTACGTCACCGGCTCGCCCCGCTCGGCCACTATGATTTCGTAGTCGAAGCGATTCTCCCGCAGGATTTCCTCGAAGAGGATTCGGTAGTCGTTGTCCATCAGCCATCGGCGCAGGGGCGGCTCGCCGCCGTTGGGTTGCAGGATCAGACGTTCGCGGCCGTTCAGGCGCGCCTTGCCGGTTTCGAGGATGTCGCGGATGGTCTCGCCGCCCATGCCGCAGACGGTAATTGCCGTGATCCCGTCGGACGATTCGACTGCCATCAAGCCATTGGCCAGGCGCACGGTGATCTGCTGCTCAAGATCGTTTTCACGCACAGTGCGCTGCGCCGAACGGAACGGCGTCACGGCCATCTCGCCCGCCACCGCCGCCGCGATTGCGCCACGGCGCAACAGGGCCACCGGCAGGTAGCCGTGATCCGAGCCGATATCGGCCAGCCGCGCACCGGCAGGCACGTGCGCCGCCACCCGTTCCAGGCGCATGGACAATGTCTGTTCGTTCAACCGCAACCCCTTTCACTCTGAACGCCCGGCACTGGTGGCCGGATCGGGGCGCGATTCTGGGGGGCAATGTCTGGTATTTCAAATTTATATGACCAACCGCGACGGCTACACCAACACCGTCAACCAGGCCGACAGCAACAACAAAAACGCCAGCCCGACATTCATCCGCCTAAACGCCCGTGGCGAGCCAAAGAACCGCGCACTGCCCACGCCCAGCAGTGCCCACGCCGTCATGCACGGCAGACTGACCAGCAGAAACGCCAGCGACAACAACGCCATCCGTGTGCTGTCCTCGCCGCCACCGGCAAACACGCTCACCACCGCCACGGCCATCATCCACACCTTGGGGTTGATCAATTGCAGGCCGGCGGCGCCGAACACGCTAAAGCCGCCATCTGCCGTTGTGGCCGAATCCAGCGACGGCGGCGTGCTGCGAAAGATCTGCCACGCCAGCCAGCTCAACCAGATCACCCCGGCCCAGGCCATCGCCTGCTGCACACGGGGATAGCGCAGCAAGGTTTCCCCCACGCCGAGCCCGACCACCAACACCACCAGCGCCGCCGACACACACGCGCCGAAGATGATCGGCACGGTGGCCGTCAGACCGCGTCGCGAGCTGTGGCTCATCACCAGAATATTGGTCGGCCCCGGGGTGATGGAGGCGACGAAGGAAAACAGCAGAAATGGCAACAACGATTCCATGACAGGACTCCCGGATCAAAACAGGAAGTCATGGTCGCGGTTGCGCGGGGTTCAGTCTGGAAGGTTTGAGCAGCGCTTGCGGTAATCCGCCGGCGTCAGGTGATAGGCACGGCGGAACCAGCGCCCCAGATGGCTCTGATCAGCGAAACCGAGGGCGCTGGCGACGGTGGCGGGTGTTTCGCCGCGCGCCAGCAACTGGCGGGCGCGGGCCAGGCGCAGCTGGATCAGATAGGCATGGGGCGCCAGTCCGAAAGCGGCCTTGAAGGCCCGGGTCAGGCGAAAGCGATCAACTCCGCAGGTTTGGGCCACGTCGTCCAGCCCGATGTCTTCGAAGGCGTGCGCATGCAGATAGTCCCGCGCCACCTGGGCCACCCGTGGCAGGCGCGGATCGAACGGTTGCCGTTTACGCCAGTCGAGGTGCGATGTCAGCGAACCGAGCAAAGTGTCAATGGCGGTCTGGCGCACGATGCGCAAATCGCCTTGATGCAGGGCATTGAAGGCTTGATTGATGGAGGTGGACAGGCGCGAATCCTGACTCAGGGTATC
The DNA here is from genome assembly GCF_000282255.1 of Pseudomonas sp. GM25. Lineage (NCBI taxonomy): Bacteria > Pseudomonadati > Pseudomonadota > Gammaproteobacteria > Pseudomonadales > Pseudomonadaceae > Pseudomonas > Pseudomonas sp. GM25. The sequence continues at coordinate 193,368 of NZ_AKJQ01000038.1, forward strand.
GGTGAACCCGAGCTGGCTGTTGTCCGGCGCATGCTCGAACAGCACGCGCAATTCGCGCTCCAGCCAGTGCGGATCGAGGTAAAGCATGGAATAGGTGAAGCCCTCCTCCGTCGGCGCGTGCCCGTCGTGGATCTCACCCGGTTCCAGCATGAAAATCTTGCCCGGCGTACTCAGATGGCGCACGCGCCGGCAATGAAACTGCTGCACGCCCTGCTCGGTGACGCCCACCAGAAAGCTGTCATGCCAGTGCGGATCGTAGGCGTGGCCCTGGAAATGGGCACGAATCGACTCGATCCCGGTGTCGGCATCCTGGGAGAGTTCGATCCAGTTGCGTTTGTCCACGCAAGGCTCCGAAGGCAGTGGTTGTTCGTCAAGGATGTCTACGTTACCGCGACTTTGCCGAGGCGTTTAGAACATTTGTGCACGTGGGCCAGGCAAGCCATCAAGCAAATTTAATGAACCCTGAGTGGCATGCCCCGCCTAAACCAATGACCATCAGGAGGTAGCCCATGCAACTTGAAACCACGTGGATCGTACTGGCCGTCGTTCTTTTGCTCATCGAATTGTGGGCGATCAACAGGGTGCGCAAGAGTGAGGGGAAAGCCAGCAACAAAGGCGTCTGGATCGTGTTGATCGTGTTTGTGCCGCTGTTCGGGCTGATCGCCTGGGCGCTGGCCGGGCCCAAGCACGTCACTCAGGCCTGAAACTCAAGGCAAGCAAGAGCCCCGAACATTCGGGGCTTTTTGTTGGCCGCTGGTTTGTATCGCAGTGTGTACGAACGCCTCCCGGATACATGCCCGCGCATCAGCCCACGAAAACGGAAACAGCGCAGATACGTGGCCAGTCTTTAATGAACGCCAGATACGAAGGGTTCAGCCAGAACCCGGCCCTCGCCGATCATAAGGAGACTTGCCATGAAGCACGCACCACACGCCACCGTCACCACCGGGAAAAACCGCCGCCGCCTGCTGGGCCTGTCGATTCTCGCCACCGCGCTGCTGCAGTTCGGCGCGTTCGCCCAGGCACAAACCGCAGCACCCGAGCCAATCAAGACCGAAGCCTCCAGTGTAAAAGCCGACCTGCCCTTCGGCCCGCTCAAGCATGTGAAGGCTGGCCTGCTGGACGTGGCCTACGCCGAAACCGGCCCGGCCGATGGCCCGGTGGTGATTCTGCTGCACGGCTGGCCGTATGACATTCACAGTTATGACGACGTCGCGCCGCTTTTGGCGGCCAAGGGTTATCGAGTGCTGATGCCGTACGCCCGGGGTTATGGCGACACGCATTTCCTGTCCGACAAGACCGTGCGCAACGGCCAGCCGGCGGCGCTGGCCAGTGACGTGATCGATTTCATGGATGCGCTGAAGATCAAGCAAGCCGTGCTCGGCGGCTACGACTGGGGCGCGCGTTCGGCGGACATCGTGTCGGCGCTGTGGCCTGAACGGGTGAAGGCGCTGGTCTCGGTCAGCGGTTATCTGATCGGCAATCAGGCCGCCGGCAAGAATCCGCTGCCGCCCAAGGCCGAGCTGCAATGGTGGTATCAGTTCTATTTCGCCACCGACCGTGGTGAGGCGGGCTACACCAGGAACACCCATGATTTCGCCAAGCTGATCTGGCAACTGGCGTCACCGAAATGGGCGTTCGACGACGCCACCTTCGACCGCAGCGCCAGGGCGTTGCAGAACCCGGATCACGTCGCGATCACCGTGTTCAACTACCGCTGGCGTCTGGGCCTGGTGCAAGGTGAAAGCCAGTACGAAGCGCTGGAGCAGAAACTCGCCACCGCGCCGTCGATCAGCGTGCCGACCATCACCCTGGAAGGCGATGCCAACGGCGCGCCGCACCCGGCGCCCGAGGACTACGCCAAGCGCTTCACCGGCAAATACCAGTTCCGCCTGATCAATGGCGGCATCGGTCACAACCTGCCGCAGGAAGACCCGAAAGCCTTCGCTCAAGCGATCATCGACGCCGATCACCTCTTGTCGTCGAGCAAGACTGATCAGAAGCTGTGATTCAACTGCAGCCCAGCGCCATTGACCGTGTTCTGGTAGGTGGCGCTATAACCCGGGCGCAGGCCACCCTGCGTCGTGTCCTGTGAAACCTTCACCGGGTCTTCATGGATGTAGCCGTATCCCAGATCCAGAGAGGTCTGATCGGTCATCTGCCAGTTCAGGCCCACCGTGAAAATCTTCCGGTCTCCCGTTGGCGCACGGGTGGACGTGTACTGATTGGGCATCGGCGTCGGCTCATAGGCGATGCCCGCGCGAACCTTCCATTGCTTGTTCAGGCGATAGGACATGCCTGTGGAGAACGACCAGGTGTCACGCCACTTCAGGGTTTCGAGGATCGTATCGAAAGGGCCATAGGCCTGTGGCACGCCGGAATTCAGCACCCTCAACTCCTGCACGCGGCTCCAGCGACTCCACAACGCCCCAGCGGAGATATCCAGGCGATCATTGATGCGCCAGGTCGCCGAGGCATCGACCGTTTCCGGTGAGGTGAAATCCAGGCTCGCGTCATATTTGCCGTTGAGCCCCGGCAGCCCCAGCCCCGGGATCGGTGCCAGCAATCCATTGGCACCGGAGACCTTGGTGTTTCCGCTCAGTTTGTAGTCGACTCTGGAGTGATAGGTGAGCCCCAGGGTCAGGTCGTCGAGCGGGTCGAACAGGATGCCCAGACTGAAGCCCATGGCCGTGTCGTCGCCGGTGACTTTGACAGTCCCGTCGCCCTGCCCGCCCACCGCGCTGTTGGCGATCTTGCTTTCGAGCAGCCCGTCGATACGGTTGATCGTCGGCCCAAACCCCACAGACAGTCGATCATTTACCCGGTAACTGACCGTCGGCTGCAAGGTGACGACCTTCACCTGAGTCTGCGAACTGCGGTAGCGTCCCTGGAAGTTGCTCTCATAGTCTGTGCTCCCGCCAAAAGGGGCGTAAACCCCGAAGCCCACGTGCCAGTCATCGTTGAGTTGCAGCGTGTAGAAGCCCGATGGCACGACGATCGGATCAGGCACCATATCGCCGTGCGAAGTGCCCGACACCGTGGTATTGACCTTGCTGATGCGCGAACTGACATCGATGAAACTGAGACCGCCACTGACGTGTTCACCCGCCAGGCGGGACATACCGGCGGGGTTGCCGTAAACGATCGAGGCGTCCTGCACATCAGAAGCCCGACCGGAATAAGCCTTGCCTGCGGAGCTTATGCTCTGTTCGTTGATTTGCAGGCCGTTGGCCAGGAGTTGAGTGGAGGTGAGGCAAAGCCCCAGCACGCAAAGCTGATTTCTTATTGTCATGATCTGGCTCTTGTTATTTTTTTGGCGGGCGCGAACACCCGAGGCACGCGGGTGGATCTTTGGATTCAATGATGTGAAACGTCGCCGCCCATCCTTGGCGACGGGTTGATTCAGCGTTTGCGCATCCGCTCGGCCAGCGCACCGATCGGTCGGGTCATGCTGCGTCGCAAGCGTTGAGAGAAAGATTCGCCCTCATAGATCGGCGCCGGAGTGACCACTTCATTCGGCTGGCGGTACTGAGGAAAAAGACTGAGTGCATGGGCCCGGTTGATGCCGTGCATGATCGCCGGCGACCACATCTCCAGGCTTTCCAGCGTCCGGCACTGCAGCGCCGTGGCGGGAGCCGGGGCGAAGGGATAGTCACTGCCGAAAAGAATGTGTGACGGTTCCACCAGTTCCTTGAGCGCCGCCATGGAATAAGGTGATGGTGACAACGCCGTGTCGAAGTAAAAGCGACGGATGTAGGTCATGACGCCTTGCGGCGCGTGCTGCTGAAATTCCGGCAGCATGTTGGCCAGCGAGACACGCCAGGCCACAAACGGCAGGAAGCCACCGGAGTGGGACAGAATCCAGCGAATGCCGGGATAGCGCTCCATGGTCCCGCCAAGGATCAGATTGACCGCCGCGCGCGTGGTGTCGCAGAGAAACTCGATGAGAAATCCCGGGGTCTGCAGACCGATGCTTTCGCTGGTCTGGTGCATGTTGGGATGGATGAATACCACGGCTTTTCGGCGGTCGAGTTCGGCCATCAGTTCGTCGAAGCGCGGATCACCCAGAAACACCCCGTCGGTGCTGCCCAGCAAAACAATGCCCTCGGCCTTGAGTACGTCCAGCGCGTGTACGGCTTCACGGCAGGCGGCCTCGGTGAACGGCATCGGCAGCACCGCGAAGTTGCCGAAGCGGCTCGGGTAGCGCGTACGCATCTGCGCGGCGAATTCATTGCAGCGTCGCGCCAGCTCGCTGGCTTGTTGGACCCCGTCACCGAAGTGGACGCCGGGCGCAGACAGCGAGGTGATCGCTCGCTCGATGCCGTTCGCATCCATCACCTCAATGGATTTTTCCGGCGTCCAGGCTGGCAGCGGCGCCCCCGCGACAGCGTGCAGTCCTCTGGCATTCATCGCGTCGACGAATGCGGGTGGAATGATGTGATGGTGGACATCGATACGGCCTTGCTTGATTGACATGCTGACTCTCTTGTTTGGGCTTCGACCGAGCGCCTGCGGCCACTGGGTAAAGAACTGTGCTCGATGGCGTACAACTTTCGAGATCAATATTGAACATTTGTGTTCAATTATGTCAATGATCGGCAAACGCTGATTTGCTTTATTTTGAACGCGCTTGTTCAATGTCCGGAATCTCTCCGTTGGAGCTCATTGCTTTGAAACTCAGTCCCGTGCAGAAGCGCATCCATGAGGCTGCGATCCGGCTGTTTGTCGAAAAACGTGTCGAAGAGGTCAATGTCAGCGAACTGGCACAGATCGCCGGGGTAGCGCGCGGTACGATCTACAACAACCTCAACTCGGTGGAGACGCTGTTCGAAGATGTCGCCAGCCAGCTCAGTGCCGAAATGAATGACAGGGCCGCGCGCAGTACAGATCCCCATGCGTCCCCTGCCGTCCGCCTGGCCACCGGTATCCGCCTGTATATCCGCCGCGCCCATGAAGAGCCGCACTGGGGGGCGTTTATCGTGCGCTACGGGGCCAGCAATGAGACGCTGCAACAGATGTGGAGCGGTCCGCCCATGCACGATGTGCTCAGCGGCCTGAGCAGTGAGCAATACAGCTTTCGACAGGAGCAACTGCCTTCGGTGATGGCGATGATCGGTGGCGGCGTGCTGGGGGCCACGATGCTGGTACTTCAGGGTCACAAGACCTGGCGCGACGCGGGTTCCGATATGGCCGAATTCGTTCTCAGGGCGCTCGGCGTGCCAGCCGATGACGCGCGCAGCATCGCTACTCAGGATCTGCCCCTTCTCGCAGCCTGAAGTCCTACGCTGATTTTTCTTGAGCCAGATCCCTTGGGAGTCTGGCTTTTTTATTGTCCATAAAAAAGACAATTGAACACTGTTGTTCAATTCTAATCTTGAGTGTTAGAGTCTGCCGAAAGCACGTACCCACCGCCTGGGTCGAAGTGCCTTACGCCAGGAACTGACAATGAACAATAAAGAACCTCTTCCTGCCCTGACCTCACGAACGGTACAAGTGGGTCGTCGGCAGATTTTCATCAGCGAAACGGGCGTCGGCCATCCCCTGTTGATGCTTCACGGTGGCGGAGCGGGAGCCTCGGGGCTTTCCAACTACTCGCGCAATATCGAATCGCTTGCCCGGCAGTTCCGGGTCATTGTGGTCGACATGCCCGGTTACGGCCGATCCACCAAAGGTGTGGATCGCAAGGACCCCTTCGGCGATCTGGCGGGGGCGATGCTCGGCCTGCTCGACACCCTGAACATCAGCAGCGCCCACGTGGTGGGCAACTCGTTGGGTGGCGCCTGTGCCTTGCGCATGGCGCTGGATGCACCCGGCCGGGTGTCGGCTCTGGTGCTGATGGGCCCCGGTGGCGTCAATACCACTCGCAGCCTGCCGACACCCGGTCTCAACCTGTTGCTCGACTACTACAACGGTGAAGGCCCGACGCTGGCCAAGATCACGCGTTTTATCCGCGACTACCTGGTGTATGACGGCAGCCAGGTCAGTGACGAGATGATCCGCGAACGTTTCGAGGCGAGTATCGACCCGCAGGTCATTGCGGCCCCTCCCCTGCGCCGGCCAACGGGTATTCCCCGCTTCTCGCGCTGGGACTTCACCCGTGATTCACGCCTCAAGCATTGCCAGGTTCCGACCCTGGTGCTCTGGGGCGCGGACGACAAGGTCAACCGTCCCAGCGGCGGCGAGGCGCTGCGCAGCCGCATGCCGGATTGCAACCTCTACCTGTTCAGCCGGACCGGTCATTGGGTGCAGTGGGAACGCGCGGACGAGTTCAATTCCGTGACCTTGGCGTTCCTCGCCAGTCGCACAGCGCGCTGAGTTGTCGTCATGAACAATCAAGCAACGATCAGTCGAACAACGCCGGACATCTTCGGCGCCAGCAGCATGGGCTATGCGTTGATCGAGTCTCGCCACCTGGCGCGTTGGCGTGAGCTGCTCCAGCACGGCATCGGTCTGCACCTGGCCAGTTCGGACGAGCAAACCCTGGCTTTTCGTATGGATCAGCACCAGCGGCGGATCATCATCCAGCGCGGTCCGCAGGAAGATTTTCTTGCCGTCGGCTGGCAGTTACGCGACCAGGCCACGCTCGACGAAGTCCTCAAGCGCCTGCAACGCCTCGGTATCCAAGCGCAGCCCAGCCAGCCGGAAGAAGCCGCACAACGCGGCGTGAAAAGGTTCTGGCGGGTGCTCGGCCCCAAACGCATGGCCGTCGAGCTGTTCTGGGAGCCGCTGCTGACCGACAAGCCACTGAACATGCTCAGTGCAGGTTTCATCACCGGTTCCGCCGGGATGGGCCACCTGGCGATCACCTCGCGCAAACCACAGCAGATGCAACGTTTCTGGCAGGAAATATTTGATGCAAGAGCCAGCGACCACATCGTCGAGCGGATTGCCGGAGTGACCCTGGACATTGATTTCTTCCGGGTCAACGAACGTCACCACTCGATTGCCATCGCCCGTTTGCGTGGCCTGCCAATGGATCCGATTCGTACCCGTGTGCAACACATGAACATGCTGACCACCTCGGTCAGCGAACTGACCAACGCCTATTTGCGCTGCCGCACGCTCGGTTTCGAAATGGCCCACGAAATCGGTGAGCACCCCAACGACCGTGAGCAATCGTTCTACGTGATGAGCCCCAGCGGTTTCGAGCTGGAACTGGGTTGCAATGCCAGGGTGGTCGATGAGGCGCATTGGCGCACAACCTCCTATCAAGGCATCAGCCTGTGGGGGCATCGCCCGCAGAAAAGCGGTGCCTGGCACACGTTGACCACCAACCTGGCCAACTTCGCCCGCGGCACGCGCTCGTTGCTCAAGCCCGAATATTCACCGCTGTAAGAGAGATATCGTCATGAATAACAAAAACGAGTCTGTAACGAGCGTCGACGTGATTATTTCCGGGCTTGGCCCGACGGGCGCCACGCTCGCGCATTTGCTCGGCAAGCGTGGTCTGTCGGTGCTTGTGCTGGAGCGCGAGCCACTGTTCTATGGCAACGCCCGGGCGGTCTACACGGACGACGAGTGTATGCGCGTCATGCAGGCGGCCGGTGTTGCCGCCGAGCTTTCAGCCAACATGCAAGTCGATACGCCCGCTCAGTGGGTGCTGGCCAATGGCAAGGTCCTCGGCCAGTACTGGCGCCTCGATCGCCCCTATGGCTGGCCGATCATCAACTTCCTTTACCAGCCCTGGCTGGAAACCACGCTGAGCGATCTGCTCGAGCGCTATCCCAATGTGCGGGTTGCCCGTGGCCGCGAGCTCACGCAGTTCACACAGGATGAACATGGGGTGACCGTGACCCATCAGGCCACCAGCACCTTTCGTTTCAGTGATGCGACGGATGCCCGTCAGGCCTGTGAAGTCGATCCGGACCCGCAAACTATTCGCGGGCGCTATCTGGTGGGGGCGGACGGCGGCCGCAGTACGGTCCGCGAGGCCTTGGGCATCGGCATGAGCGGCAAGAACTTTCCCGAACCCTGGCTGGTGGTCGACCTGGAGATGAAGGAAGGCGAGGATGCCTTGCGTCATCTGCCCTATTTCAGTTTCATCTGCGACCCGGATTGCCCGACGGTCTGCTGTCCTCAGCCCGGTCGTTTCCATCGCTTCGAATTCATGCTGATGCCTGGCCAGACTCGCGAACAGATGGAAGATCCGACCGTGGTGCGCAACCTGATCAGCCGTTACGTCGACCCGGACAAGTTCGAGGTCAAACGCAAGCTGGTCTACACCTTCAACGCCCTGGTGGCGAAGGATTGGCGCAAGGGTCGGGTATTGATTGCCGGCGATGCTGCCCACATGACGCCGCAGTTCATGGGCCAGGGCATGAGCTCCGGCGTGCGTGACGCCTACAATCTGGCCTGGAAAATCGACGCCGTGATCAAGGGCCAAGCCGGTGAGCGGCTGCTTGATACCTATGGCAGCGAACGCTTCCACCATGCCAAGGCGATGATTGATATTTCGGTGCAGATGAAAGACTTCGTCTCGATGTCCAGCCCCGTTTCCAGCCTGATGCGCAACCTGCTGGTCAAGACCGTCCTGGCGACACCATTTCTTGGCCGCTATGTTCGTGAAGGCCGTTTCAAACCGGCCCCGACCTATGCCCCTGACAGTTATCTGGGCATGCCTCGCCGCCATCGGCGCTCCCCGGAAGGCCGGATGATTCCGCAACCCGAAGTCCGCACCTTCAAGGGCCAGCGCGTATTGCTCGATGACCTGCTGGGCGACGGTTTTGCCTTGATCGGTCTTGAGGTCGATCCACGCGCCCACCTGAGTCAGGCGTCGCGGAAACTGCTGGATATCCAGCACACGCGTTTCGCCACCCTCTTCCCGTTCGGCACCCGTCCACAGGGCGCCGATACCGCTCGTTCCAATACCAGTGAACTGCTCGAACTGGAGGATGTGCAGGGTGAGATGGTCGCGTGGTTCAAGCGCTCGGGGTTCTCCAGCGGAGCCGTAGCTGTGGTGCGCCCGGACAAATTCACCTTCGCCATGGTCGAGGCCGCGGATCTGGATCGGGCGATCAACGAACTCAAGTTCCAGCTGCAATGGAGCCCTGGTTCTGACGTCGTCGCGGACGAACCCCGGCTGCTGAGGAAAATCGCATGAGCCAGTTCCCTTTGCAGCCTCTGCAAGACGCCGCCGCGGCCCTGGCCAGAGCACGGGAGCAACGCGAACCCTGTGCACGGATCTCGTCCACTTTCGGTATCGATTCGTTGACCGGCGCCTATGCCGTACAGGAGATCAACACCCAACGGGCCCTGGCCCAGGGGCGACGCCTGGTCGGCCGTAAAATCGGACTGACCTCGGCTACCGTGCAACAGCAACTGGGCGTCGATCAACCGGATTTCGGCATGCTGTTCGCCGATATGGAAATCGCCGATGGCGGTGAAATCCAGATCAGTCAGTTGATCCAGCCCAAGGCCGAAGGCGAGATTGCGTTCGTTCTGGGCCGCGATCTTCCATATGAAGATACGACCCTCGCGGAACTGCTGCGGGCGGTGGAGTACGTGGTCCCCGCGCTGGAAATCGTCGACTCGGCCATCGAGAACTGGAACATATCGCTGGTGGACACGGTGGCGGACAACGCTTCATCAGGGCTGTATGTGCTGGGTAAACAGCCGACTCCACTCGCCTCGCTGGACCTTCGGCTGGAAGGCATGCTGCTGGAAAAGAATGCCGCCACGGCCTCGATCGGTGTCGGTGCCGCGTGTCTCGGCAATCCGGTGGACGCCTGCCTGTGGCTGGCTCGCACCATGGCCCGGATGGGCCGGCCCTTGCAGGCCGGCGACGTGCTGCTCTCCGGCGCCCTGGGGCCGATGACGCCGGTCGTGGCCGGGGACAGTCTGCACTTGCACCTGACCCGACTTGGCCAGATCCGTTGCCGCTTCATCTGACCTGCCCGTCCTTCTGCGCCAGGCTGCCGTGGCCTGGCCCTTCTGAGAGATTGCTCCCATGAGTCAAACCAAACTCAAGGTCGCCATCATTGGTTCCGGCAACATCGGCACCGACCTGATGATCAAGATTCTGCGCAACGCCAGACACCTGGAAATGGCGGTGATGGTCGGGATCGACCCTGCGTCCGACGGTCTCGCCCGCGCAGAGCGCATGGGCGTCGCGACCACCCACGAGGGGGTTGAAGGCCTGATCCGCATGGACGCGTTCAAGGACATCGACTTCGTCTTCGACGCCACCTCGGCGGGTGCCCATCTGGAGAACGAGAAGCTCCTGCGCTCGATCAAGCCGGGTATCCGCCTGATCGACCTCACTCCGGCGGCTATCGGCCCTTACTGCATTCCAGTGGTCAACCTGGAGGAAAATCTGGATCGACTCAACGTCAACATGGTCACCTGTGGTGGTCAGGCGACGATTCCAGTGGTCGCTGCTGTATCCCGTGTTGCCCGGGTTCACTACGCCGAAATCGTGGCCTCGATCGCCAGCAAATCCGCCGGCCCCGGCACCCGCGCCAACATCGACGAGTTTACGGAAACTACTTCCAGAGCCATCGAAATGGTGGGTGGGGCGTCCAAAGGCAAGGCGATCATAATCATGAACCCCGCCGAACCGCCGCTGATGATGCGTGACACGGTGTTTGTACTGTCCGAAACCGCCGATCAGGCGCGGATCGAGGCTTCCGTCGTGGAGATGGTGGCAGCAGTCCAGGCCTATGTGCCGGGCTATCGCCTGAAACAGAAGGTTCAGTTTGACGTCATTGCCGAATCGACACCTCTGAACATTCCGGGACTGGGACGCTTCAGCGGCCTCAAGACCTCGGTATTCCTTGAGGTCGAAGGCGCCGCCCATTACCTGCCAGCCTACGCCGGCAATCTCGATATCATGACCTCCGCTGCCTTGGCCACCGCCGAGCGCATGGCGCAGTCGATGCTCAACGCCTGAGGGGCCCGACATGACATTCAATCCCGGCAAGAAAATCTATATCTCCGACGTCACCCTGCGCGACGGCAGCCATGCCATCCGCCATCAGTACTCTCTTCAGAATGTGCAGGACATTGCGCGCGCACTGGACAAGGCCAGGGTCGATTCGATCGAAATCGCTCACGGCGACGGCCTGCAGGGTTCGAGCTTCAACTATGGTTTCGCTGCCCATACCGATCTGGAATGGATCGAAGCGGCGGCCGATGTCCTCGAGCACGCCAAAATCACCACCCTGCTGCTGCCGGGGATCGGCACGGTGCACGACATCAAGGCCGCCTATGACGCCGGTGCACGCGTGGTGCGCATCGCCACGCACTGTACCGAGGCCGACGTTTCGAAACAGCACATCGAATACGCTCGCGAACTGGGCATGGACACCGTCGGTTTCCTGATGATGAGCCACATGATCGCCCCTGAGCATCTGGCGGCCCAGGCCCGGCTGATGGAAAGATATGGCGCGACCTGCGTGTACATGGCCGATTCCGGTGGCGCGATGAACATGCAGGACGTTCGCGATCGCTTCCGGGCTTTCAAAGCCGTGCTGAAACCGGAAACCGAAACCGGCATGCACGCCCACCACAACCTGTCGCTGGGCGTCGCCAACTCGATAACCGCTGTCGAGGAAGGCTGCGACCGGATCGATGCAAGTCTGGCCGGAATGGGGGCTGGCGCCGGCAACGCGCCGCTGGAGGTTTTTATTGCCGCCGCCGAACGTCTCGGCTGGAACCACGGCACCGACCTCTACACGCTGCTCGACGCCGCCGACGACATCGTCCGCCCGCTGCAGGACCGGCCAGTGCGGGTCGACCGTGAAACGTTGGCACTGGGTTATGCCGGCGTCTATTCAAGCTTCTTGCGGCATGCCGAAATTGCCGCCGCCAGATATGGCCTCAAGACCCTCGACATTCTTGTCGAGCTGGGCAAGCGGCGCATGGTCGGCGGGCAGGAAGACATGATCGTCGACGTCGCGCTGGATCTGCTCAAGCGTTGAACCGTGCAACATGGCCGGCTTACCGCCCACGCAGCGGTGGGCCGGTCTCTGAGCTGTATCGGGTGGAGCTCCGGCAGCGTGTGCGCTACGACTTCGGGCGCCGACGACAGGCGCCTTGTTCTTATCATTTGACGAGCCGTTTTTCCTTGGACGGGCGATAACCGAAGTAAGCGCTGTAGCATTTGCTGAAATGACTCGGCGACACAAACCCGCACGCCACCAGCACGTCCACCTGAGACAGCTCGGTGTGTTGCAACAGGCGCCGGGCCTCGGTGATGCGCAGTTCCATGTAATAACGCTGCGGCGTGGTGCCCAGTTGTTCCTTGAACAGTCGCTCCAGCTGACGCCGGGAGCGACCGGCATATACCGCCAGTTGTTCCAGCTCCAGCGGTTCCTCCAGATTGGCGTCCATCAGCTTCACCACTTCACGCAACGGCGCGCTGACGCAGATGTTCTCGGTCGGCTTGATCCGCCGGTAACGCGACTCCTCGAACGCCAGAATGTCTTCGATGCCTTCGACCAGCGCTTTGTCGTGCAGGCCCTTGATCCAGTCCAGAGCCATGTGGAACGCGCCGGAAGGACTGGACGCGGTCAAGCGGTCGCGGTCGATCACGTAGGGCTCGCTGCTGACCTGGGTCGCCTTGGAAATTTCCGCCAGTGCCGGCCGGTGCTCCGGGTGAATCGCACAGCGATAGCCTTCCAGCACCCCTGCCCGGCCCAGGAACCACGCGCCGTTCCACAACCCGGCCAGGATCACGCCGGCCTCGGCGGCCATTTTCAGCAGGTTGGTGAACTCCTCGCTCGCCTTCAATTCCGTGCGGTAACCGCCGCAGATCACCAGCAGGTCGAGTTCCTGCAACACGCTGGTTTCCAGACGCGAGTCCGGGCGGATCACCAGCCCCAGGTCGCTGATCACTTCGCCGTCGCTCAAGCCGAAAGTGCGCGTGGAAAACAGACCGGGGCGCAGCAGATTGGCGGTGACAAGGGTGTCCAGCGCCTGGGTGAAGGCCGGCAGGGAAAAATGCTCCAGCAGCACGAACCCGGTGCGGGTCATGCGTCCCGGCCCGCTGGCGGGCTCGTTCAGGTAGCGAAGGTTCTTGCCCTTCATGCCACCGCTGAATTGGCGTCGTTCGATCAAGGTGTGGTCCATCGGTTTCATTGTTGTAGCGCCATGCTAACCGCCGAAGCGGCAAAATACTCGGGAATGAACGCAATTCGCCCCAACCGGTACGCGCGTACCGATCGGGGCGAAAAAGATCTGCGAAAAACCGCGATGAATCAGGACGCGTCGATCCAGATGGTTTTCAGCTCGGTGTACTGGTCATGGGCCCAGATCGACTTGTCACGCCCACCGAAACCCGACTCCTTGTAACCGCCGAAAGGAGTCGACGCATCGCCCTCGCCAAAACAGTTCACGGTGACGATACCGGCGCGGATCCCCCGCGAGAGTTTCAGCGCATGGCGCAGGCTGCCGGTGTACGCCGACGCGGCCAGACCGTAAGCCGTGTCGTTGGCCAGGCTGATCGCTTCGTCGACGGAAGTGAACGTGGTCACGCTCAGCACCGGGCCGAAGATTTCTTCCTGGAACAGACGGCTGTCACGGCTGACGCCATCGACGATGGTCGGCTCGACGAAAATGTTGTCGGCCGTGTTGCCCCCCGCCAGCACCGAAAGATTCTCATCACGGGCATGGTCGAGGTACGAACGGACCTTCTCGAAATGTGCCTTGCTGATCATCGAGCCCAGACGGTTTTCCGGGTCCAGCGGATCGCCCATTTTCCAGTCGGCCAGATGCACCTGCACGCGCTGGAGCAATTCGTCCTTGATGTCCGAATGCACGATCAGTCGCGACGAAGCCGAGCAATTTTCGCCCATGTTCCAGAACGCGCCGTTGACCACATGCTGGGCGACCAGATCGACGTCTTCGACATCGTTCATCACCACCGCCGGGTTCTTGCCACCGCACTCCAGCACGATGCGTTTCAGGTTGGATTCGCTGGAATACTTGAGGAACAACCGCCCGGTGTCGGTCGAACCGGTGAAGCTGACCATGGAAACGTCCGGATGACGGCCCAGCGGTTCGCCCGCCTCCTTGCCGCCGCCGGGCACCACGTTGAACACACCGGCCGGAATCCCCGCCTGGTGCGCCAGCTCGGCCACACGCAGGGTGCTCAGGGTGGTTTCCTTGGCCGGTTTGACCACAATCGAGCAGCCAGCGGCCAGCGACGGGCCGATCTTCCACGCGAGCATCAGCAGCGGGAAATTCCACGGCAACACCAGACCGACCACGCCGATTGGTTCACGCACGACCATGGTCACCGCGCCGTTACCCGTCGGAGCGGTCGAGTCGTAAATCTTGTCGATCAGCTCGGCGTGCCAGCGCAGGGTATGAATCGTCTCGGGCACGTCGATGTTCTGGCATTCGCGGATCGGTTTACCGCTGTCGAGGCTTTCCAGCACCGCCAGTTCATGGGAGTGGTCGTCCAGCAACTGGGCGAATCGCAGCAACACCGATTTGCGCGCCGACGGTGCCAGCCCCTGCCAGCGTCCGTCCTCGAACGCCTCTTTGGCGGCCGCGACGGCGACGTCCACGTCCTGGGCACCGCACGCAGCAATCTCGGTCAACACCGCTTCAGTGGCCGGATTGGTCGTGGTGAACGTCTTGCCGGACAGCGCGCTGCGGAACTCGCCGTTGATGAACGCCTGATTACGAAACTCGAGCTTCGCCGCCAGCTCACGGTATTGCGCTTGACTCAGAAGATCGGCCATTTCAAACCTCCGCGACGATGCGCGCCACATTCTGTTTGAGGGTTTTGATCACGCTTTCCAGCACTTCCTTCTCGGACGCTTCCAGCGGCTGCATCGGCTTGCGCACGCCGCCGGCCCGCAGGCCGACCAGCTCGCTGCCGTGCTTGATCGACTGAACGAACTTGCCGCTTTCCAGCACGTCCATCAGCGGCAACAGCGCCGACATGATCCGCCGGCCCTTGTCGAAGTTCTTCTCCAGAACGCAGGCTTCGTACAGCGCGATGTGCTCGGCCGGAATGAAGTTCGAACCAGCGCAGACCCAGCTGCGCGCGCCCCAGGCGAAGAACTCAAGAGCCATGTCATCCCAGCCGCAGGACAGTTGAATCGAAGGATGCGAATGTGCCAGACGATGCAACTGGGCGGTGTCGCCGGAGCTTTCCTTGATCGCGACGATGTTCTTGCAACCGGCAATCGCCTCGAAGAACTCAGGGCCCATCGCCACGCCCATCCGCGCCGGGTAGTTGTAAAGCATGATCGGCAGGCCGGCGGCCTTGTCCACGGCCAGCACGTGCGCGGCGATTTCCTTTTGCGTCGGCAAGGCATACGGCGGCGAGCCCACCAGGATCGCGTCGGCCTCGATCGACTTGGCGTGCTCGGCAAAGGCCACCGCATCTTCGGTGCGGATCCCGCCCGTGCCGATTACCAGCGGAATACGGCCGTTGATCACTTCCTTCGCGCGCTCGGCCACTTTCAGCCGCTCGGCGGTGGTGTGGGCGTAGTACTCGCCAGTCGAACCACCGATGACGATGCCGTGAACCCGCGACTCGATCAGGTATTCGACCACTTCGGCAAACGCCGAGTAATCGATCTGGCCATCGGCGGACAAAGGCGTAATGGCTGGGGTAAAGATGCCGTCAAAGTTCATAGGGTTTTCTCCAGTGATTGCAGTGTTCAATTCGTTGGCCCGACGCCGTTAAGGCCCGGGCAAGGTTCAGTTCAGCGAGGCAGCCTGTTGCAGGTTGAGCGAGCGGGTTTCCGGCGCGAGCACCCACGACAGCACCAGGCCGACCAAGGTGACGGCCGCCGCGATGTACATGGTCTGGGCGATGCCCAGCGTGCTCAGGGAAACCGGCACCAGATAAGTCCCCGCCGCTGCGCCGATGCGCGACAGTGAGGTGCCGACACCGACCGCAAAGGCGCGGATTTCCGTG
Organism: Pseudomonas sp. GM25; assembly: GCF_000282255.1. Lineage (NCBI taxonomy): Bacteria > Pseudomonadati > Pseudomonadota > Gammaproteobacteria > Pseudomonadales > Pseudomonadaceae > Pseudomonas > Pseudomonas sp. GM25. The sequence continues at coordinate 209,245 of NZ_AKJQ01000038.1, forward strand.
GGAAACAGTTCATTGGGGTACACCAGCGTCAGCACCTGGGCGCCGCCGATGAACAAGGCGTAAACGGCAAAGAAGGCGAGCACCAGCGCATTGGGCCCGGCGTGACCGACGGCCAGCCCGAGCAGCGCAAGGCCCGAGCAGAGAAAGCTGTAGATCAGCAGATTGCGTCGGCCGACACGGTTGATGATCCGGGTCGAAATCACGCAGCCGATGACAAAGAACAAGGTAATCGCCACCGACCCCAGGGACGACCAGTCGCCCTGCAGATTCAGCGCGGCCAGCACCTTCGGCGCAAAGGCATACACGGCGAACAGCGGCACCACCGAGCAGGTCCAGAACACCACGACAAACAGCATGCGTTTGCCGTAGCCCGAGTGCAGCAGGTTGAAGATCGTCAGCTTCTCGCCCATCCGGTGCTCGGGGAGATTGGCAAGGGAGAAATCGTTGCCGTAGACCTGTTTGATGATCGCCTCGGCTTCGGCGGCGCGGCCCTTGCTCAGCAGCCAGCGCGGCGATTCGGGTGTGCCGATGCGCACCAGAAACAGCATGGCGCCGATGATCGCCGCGCTGGCCAGCACCAGCCGCCAGGCATCCGAGCCCCACAGCTTGAACATCAGCTCGCCCACCACATACGCCGTTGCAGCTCCGGCGAACCACATGATCGTCAGCGTCGCCAGACGCGGGCCGCGATACTTGCGCGGCATGAACTCGACCAGCAGCGAGGTCGCCACCGGGTACTCGATGCCGACCGCCACCCCCAGCAGCAGCCGCAGAAAAAACAGCGCCACCGCCGAATCGACCCACAGCTGCGCCAGTGAGGCCACGATGAACAGGGTCGGCCCGACAAACAGCAGACGCTTGCGCCCCAGCACATCGGTCAGCCAGCCGCCGAGAAAACCGCCGAAGAAAATGCCGATCAACGCCGAGGCGGCGATCATGCCTTCCCAGAAATCGTCCAGCGCCAAAGACCTGGACATGTGCACCAGCGCCACACCGATGATGCTCAGAACATACCCGTCGACAAAGGAGCCACCGGCCGAACGGATCGTCAGCAGACGATGAAAGCCATTGAGCGGTACGTCCTCGATTGATACAGCAACGTTGTTCATTTCTTGTCCTTGTATTCAGTGCATCGCTACTTCAGTTCATCGCGCAGGTCGGGCGATGAGCGTTCAACTTTCGCGGCCGGCGCGGTATTGCCCCCACTTCAGGTTCATGTTCACGCCCAGCGACAGAAACGGTTCGGGCGGGTTGCCCGTCGGCCCCGGGGCCTGCAACAGAAAATCGATCAAGCCGTCGCGCTCCCCGGCCAGCCAGTCGGCCAGCAACTTGCCGGTGACCGTGCCACGGGTGACGCCCAGTCCATTGCAGCCCAGCGCGCCGTAAACGTTCGGCGCCAGTTCGCCGAAGAAGCCGTTGTGGTTCCTCGACATGGCCAGCGCCCCGCCCCAGGTGTATTCGAACTTCACCCCCGGCAGCATCGGGAAGCGCTGATCGAATGAGGCGCGGTGCCGGCGCACGAAGCGCTCGTTGTATTTGCTGTTGCTGCGGCCATCGGGGTTGAAGCTGAAGCTGTTGCGGATCAGCAAACGGTTGTCGGGCGTGCGCCGCACCGTGGTGCCGAACGGGTCGGCGGGAATCGCGCCCCAGAACGGTTTGCCGCCCAGCCGCGCCTGCTCCTCGTCGGTCAGCGGGCGGGTGATGCTGGCGTAGGTGTAGATCGGCAACATGCGGCCCTGCAGAAAACCGAAGCGCATGCCGAACGAGTTGTTGGCCAGGATCAGTTTGTCGGCGGTGATGCTGCCGTGAGCGTGCTTGAGCAAAGTCTTGGCGCCGTACTCCACTTCGAGAATCGGCGTGCGCTCGTAGAGGGTGACGTTGGCCGGCAAACTGTCCGCCAGGCCCTTCACCAGCGCCGACGGCTGAACCAGCACTGCCCCGGGGGTGAACAACGCCTTGCGGTAAAAACGGGTGCCCAGATGCTCGGGCAATTCTTCGGCCTCGATCATCTGGTACGGCTGACCGAGTTTGTCGAGGCCCCGGCGATAAGCTTCCAGCACCGCGATCCCGCGTTCTTCCACGGCGGCCTGATACTTGCCGCAGGCTTTCATCTGGCAATCGATGCCGAACTGGTCGACCAGATTGCGCAGGATCGACTGACCTTCCAGGTTCAGCTTCAGACTGATCCGGGCCAGATCGATATCACCGATATAGTCCTCGGCCCCGATGTCGTGGGGCAGATCGATCGCGAAACCGGCATTGCGACCGGACGGCCCCAACCCCACTTCCTGCGCTTCGATCAGCACCACTTCATCGTCGGGGAAGTTCAGCGCGAGCTGGCGTGCCGCCGCCAGCCCGGTGAAGCCGGCACCCACGACCACCCATCGCGCCGAACGATGGCCGCGATGGCCTGGCTCGGGGCTGCGCGGCCGGCTCAGGTGGAACCAGCCACAGCTGTCATCATCGGCGGGCAGCGAACTGACTTTCATAGTGTTGAACCGTTTATTGTTGAAATGACAAATCGAACCCGACACGAAGCAAACGCGCGGAATCGCGTTGAATGGAAACAGCCGTCAAAGTTGCGTTACTTGAATCTTTTCAATCGCTCAGAAGTTGGCGGCGAGCGCATATCGCCCGGCATCGGAATCGTTCGCGTAGTAGTAATCCCGGAAGGTCATGGGCGGCAGTCCGAACAGATCCTTGAAGCGTTTATAGAAATGCGGATAGCTGACAAACCCGGTTGCCAACGCCACATCCGTCAATGAGCGATCACTTTGCACAATCAACTGCCGGGCCCGGGTCAGCCGCAACTCCAGGTAATAGCGGTTGGGAGCGGCATTCAGATACCGCGCGAAACGTCGCTCCAGTTGGCGACGGGAAACACCGACGTGACTGGCGATCTCGTCAATTTCCAGCGGCTCCTCGATGTGTTGTTCCATCAGCGAAAGCGCCATGTTCAACGGCTTGGGAATGGCCGCCGGCCGGACATCTTCGGTGCGCAGCGTTTCCCGGCTTTTCGGCTGGTGCACTCGTCTGATCTCACCCACCAATGACGCATCGCTGCGCGAACCCAGTTCCTGCATCAGCGCCAGGGTCATGTCCAGCGCCGAGCAGGCATTGGCGCACGTCCCGCGACGCTGGCCAAAGGCAAAGTCCCGGCTGCACACCTTCAATTGCGGGAAATACTCGCCGATCAGTGCGCGACTATCGCCATGGCAGGCGAATTCCTGCCCCTCCAGCAATCCCGCATCCGCCAGGTAGAACGCAGCGTTCCAGCAACCCGCCACGATGCCTTTGGCGCAAGCCACTTTTTTCAGAACCCGACGCAACATCGGGTTGGACGACAGCCGGACCCGCTGACCACCCACAACGATCACCGCATCCTGATTGAACCCTTCCGCCGCCAGCCGTTGCGAGGAAATCGGCACGCCGACATCACTGTCGACCAGACCGCCTTGCAACGAATAAGTCGAAATCCTGTAAACCGTATCGCCGTTGATCAGGTTGCCGGTGGCCAGCGCGTCCATGGCTGTCGAAAGGGTCGTCAGCGAGAAGTGATCGAGCAGAATGAACGCCACCCGCACGACGCGTTCATGCCCGACCAGATCCGTGGTCTGGCGAAACCCGATGTTCTGCAGTTTCAATGTGCTTTGGAAAGTGTCCATGCTGCGCCACCCGATACCGTCACTTGACAAGGAACAACCCGCTTACTTGGCCGCCGCCCGCGCATCGCTCAGCCAGCTGTCGTAACTTTGCTGGTGGGCCTTGATCCACTCGGCGGCGTGGCGCTTGATGTCGGCCAGGGACTTCTCGCCCTGCTGCATCTTCAGGTTCTGCGCACTTTCGTCGGCGGTGCTGATGCTGACTTCAGAGAGGAACTTGCGGGCCACCGGGTTCTTCTCGGCGAACTCCTTGTTCATGACAACGTTGACCGTGTCCACCGGGAAGCCGAGGTTCTTGCCTTCGTAGAAGGTGTCCTTGCTTTCCTTGCCGTCAGGCAGATCGGTGTACGGCACCGGCAGCCAGACCACATCGCGCCCTTCGACCAGCACGCTGGAAATCCACTGCGGCACCCAGGTGAAGAACAGCACCGGTTTACCTTGCTGGTAGCGGGCGATGGTGTCGGCCATCAGTGCGAAGTACGAGCCGCGGTTGTCGACGACTGTCGGCTCCAGGCCGTAAGCCTTCATGTGGTGTTCGACCATGACTTCGCAGCCCCAGCCCGGGTTGCAACCGGTCAGATCGGCCTTGCCGTCACCGTTGCTGTCGAACAGCTTGGCGATCTCCGGCTTCTTCAAATCCGACAGATCCTTGATGTGATAGGCGTCTGCGGTTTTCTTGTCGATCAGGTAACCCTGCAAAACGCCTTTCATGATCTGTCCGACCTTGACCATCACGTCATCGCCGCCAGCCTTTTCATAAAAAGCTTCGTGCAGGTGCTCCCACTCATGCACGGTGAAATCCGCGTCGCCGTAGGACAGCGCCAGGAACATCGCCGGGTAATCGGTCTCCTTCGGCTGCTTGACGTCGTAGCCCAGCTCCTTGAGCCCGGCGATCACCACTTCACCGCGAAAGCGCTCTTCGGCGATGGTCGGGAAAATCGGCGTGATCGACACACCGGCGCCGGGCTTGTTGGCGTCCGCCGCGAACGCTGCGGAACACAGGATCGTGCCCATGACTGAAGCAACCACACCCGCTACGACGCTTTTCTTGAGATTTGCCAGTTTCATGTTTCACCACGCTTTGGAGTTTTGATCGGTGAGCAGAAAGGTTCAGTTAATAACCGCACGAGCAACGTTCTTCTTTTTCTTCAACTTCATGACCAGGCCGACCGGTCCGCTCTCATACCAACGCTGCCCGGTGGCCAGATCGCTGCTGCGTTCACCCATGGCCTGGGTCAGGCGATCGAGGAACACCGCCAGCAACACCAGCCCCGCTCCGCCGACACTGGCCAGGCCCATGTCGAGGCGACCGATGCCGCTGAGCACCATCAGCCCCAGCCCGCCGACCGAAATCATCGAGGCGACCACCACCATCGACAGCGACAGCATCAAGGTCTGGTTCAAGCCGGCCATCATGGTTGGCGCGGCCAGCGGCAATTGAACCTTCATCAGCATCTGCATCGGTGTGCAGCCAAAGGCCCGCGCCGCCTCGACCTTGTCCGCCGGCACCTGACGGATGCCGAGGTTGGTCAGCCGCACCAGCGGCGCGACGGAGAAGATGATCGTGACGATCACACCGGGCACGTTGCCGATACCGAACAGCATCACCACCGGCACCAGGTACACGAACGCCGGCAGGGTTTGCATGGCGTCGAGCACCGGGCGGATGACCATTTCCGTGCGGTCGCTGCGGGCGCAGAGAATGCCCAGCGGAATCCCGATCACCGCGCAGAACAACAGCGAGGTCAGCACCAGTGCCAGGGTGACCATGGCGTCGTTCCACACGCCGATCAGCCCGAGCCCGGTCAGGGTCGCCACGCTGAAGATCGCGATGCGTTTGCCGCCGATCTGCCAACTGATCAGCCCGGCGATGATGATGAACACCGTCGGCGGAAGGGAAAGCAGCCCCCACTGGACGCCGTCGAGCACCTGATCGACCGGCCAGCGAATCGAGCGGAAGACATCCCGAAAGTTATGCACCAGGTATTTAAGGGCGGTTTCAACCCACGACCCCAGCGGAATATTCAAACTCTGGAAGGGATCCAGAAAGTTAAAGTCGGACATGACGCTACCTCGCACTTGCTTACTGCGTGATCATTCTTGTTTAACAGAAGCTCAGCTATTACCCAGGCAACTTAAAAGATGCCCCTGCGAGATCGAACCTTTATAAAGTCCAACTTCATCGACCACCGGCATCGGTGTTGAAGAAGCGGCGACAATATGAAAGATCTCGCGCAAGGAAGCGTCAGCCTTTATCGGAGTTTGGCGACCCGGTTCATAAACAATGTCCGAATCGGTTTGGGCGATATCGCCGGCGCGCAATATCCGGCTGGTGTCGAAACCGTTGAAAAAGTCCCGGACATATTTGTTCACCGGGTTGCACAGCAGCTCACGGGGCGTGCCGATCTGCACCACGCGCCCGCCTTCCATGATCGCGATGCGGTGACCGATGCGAACGGCTTCTTCAATGTCGTGGGAGATGAAAATGATGGTGCGATCCTGCTCGGCCTGAAGCTTGATCAGTTCGCCCTGCATTTCGCTGCGAATCATCGGATCAAGCGCGGAGAACGCTTCGTCCATCAGCAGGATGGCCGGGTCGTTGGCCAGCGCCCGGGCCAGGCCGACCCGCTGTTGCATGCCGCCAGAGAGCTGATGAGGAAAGCACATTTCCTGCCCGGAAAGCCCGACTTGCTCAAGGGCGCCCATGGCCCGGCAGTAGCGTTCCTTTTCGCTGACGCCGCTGATTTCCAGGCCGAAGCTGACGTTGTCGATGACGCTCATGTGTGGCATCAGGGCAAACGACTGGAAGACCATGCCCATGTCTTTGCGGCGCACCTGCAACAGGTCCTTGTCGCCCAGGCCGGTGATTTCCCGGCCATTGAGAAAGATGCTGCCGGAGGTCGGTTCGATCAGGCGATTGAACAGTCGGACCATGGTCGATTTGCCGGAACCGGACAAACCCATGATGACAAAGATCTCGCCGCGCTTGACCGAGAAGTTGGCATCGAACACACCGATGGCCTGGCCGGTCTTTTTGAAAACTTCCGCTTTCGATGCGCCTTCTTCGATCAACTTCATAGCCAGTGCTGGCTGAGTGCCGAAGACTTTATAAACATTCTTTACGCAAATTATTTCGTCGGAGCGAGTCATACCTTGCCTCCATCGCGTAGTGCATATTCGGGTTCAAACAATATGCAATCGAGCGAAACTGGTTTTAAGCGGCAGCGGTAATAGTTATATGTCGTCACGACGGGTTTCCTTTTATTATTTTTGGGACCCCAGGAACGAGGGACGTTTCAAATTTATTAGCATCCCCCTGCTTAATCCAACGACATTTACAGGGACATGTTGATAACGTCGGGTTATGGATCGTGCGAGCGTCGATGTGACGGGCCAGACATCGCCCATCCGCGACCGGGACTATCCTTGCAGCGACGCTGGCGTATCCCTGCCCGCAGGCTTCCGCTACCCTCGTCGCGCTTCGCCCGCAAGCCGCAATATCAGGAGGCTGTACGAATGACCAAGCATGTCGACCCAGACACCATCTTGCTGAAGATGCCGTCCTTGAGGGCCGTAAAGGCATTTGTCGCGGCCGCGAAGTACCAGAGTTTCACCCGTGCCGCCGAAGCATTGTGCGTTTCGCAAGCCGCGATCAGCCGGCAGATCCGCGAGCTGGAAAGCTACCTGGGCGCCCAGTTGTTCACCCGCGTCGGGCGGGCCGTCGAACTCACGTCGGCGGGCGCGCTGTTCTTCGATGCCGCGCAGCTGTCGTTCGTGAACATCGCCCAGGCTGCCGAGCGCATTCGCAGCAGCCAGTCCGGCAAGAAAGTGCTGACCATCTGCTGTTCCCCGGCGTTCTCTGCATTGTGGCTGTCGAATCATCTGCCCGAGTTTTTCGCCCAGAGTGAAGGCATCGAGCTGAACCTGATCACCACCCAGAACTTCCTGACCATGGAACCCGGTGTCCAGCCCGACGTGTTCATCACCAAGATTTCGCGTGTCCGCGAAGGCTACCGCAGCTACCCGCTGTGCCATGACCTGATCTACCCGGTGTGCACGCCGCAGTATCTGGAGAAGCATCCGGAAATCTCGACCATCGAGGGTGTGCGCGATTCGGCCCTGCTCAACCTCAGCCCCTACGGGCGCTCGCAGGTGGCCGAGCATGTCGACTGGGGCGTGTGGCTGGCATTTCAGGCCATCGATATCGATGATCGTCCGGCAACCAGTCCGCAGATTTTCAATGCCAATGACTACAACCTGCTGATCAGCATGGTGCTCACCCATCAAGGCATCGCGCTGGGCTGGAATCATCTGGTGGCACCGCTGGTGCAACAGGGATTGCTGGTGCGCCCGATTGAACAGGAAGTCCAGCTGCGCAACAGTTGGCACTACCTGGCCTGCCGGGAAAATGCGGACAACGAAGACGCATTGCGCCGGTTTCGCGAATGGATCCTGTCGAAGTTTCCCCGCCGCTAGCCATCGATTTGGTTATCAATTGCCCGACGAAAATGTCGTTGGAGCCACACAACCTTCCTGACTCATTGTGGAGCGGCGCCGGCCGGGATCTGGCCGGTTCCCCTCACAGGAAGGAATTGTTGAATGTCACTCTACGAATTCTGCCGCGACTTTGACTTCATCCAGGCCCCGGCCAAGACCCGGGAGATTTTGCAAAACAGCCTGCTGGATATCGTCGGCGTCATGGCCGGTGCTGCGTCCAATGACACCAGTGTGGCGCTGCGCCGTTTTGCTGTTTCGCACTATCCCACCGGCGAATACGGCAGTCGTCTGCTATTCGACGGTCAGCGTGTAAGCCTGTTGGGCGCGGGTTGGGCTGGCGGCTTTTCTGCCGACAGCCTCGATGCCCACGAAGGGCACTTCCGATCCAAGGGGCACGCCGGCGCGACCGTGGTGCCGGCCCTGCTCGCCCTCGCCGATGCGCTGCATCACCAAGGCAAGGAAGTCAGCGGACATGAGCTGTTGAGCGCGTTGTGCATCGGTTATGAAACCGGACTGCGTGCCGGAACCGCCCTGATGGCGACCTCCCCGACCTACCATGCTTCCGGCGGTTTTTCGGCGATTGGCGTGGTCTGCGCCGGCGCCCGGCTGCTGGGTTTTGACGAACCGACCTTTCGCCATGCGCTCGGCATCGCCGAATACTTCAGCGCCCGTTGCCCGATGATGCGCCTGATCGCGTTTCCGACCATGTTGCGCGACGCCCACGGCAGCGGCGCCTTTGTCGGTTTGAATGCGCTGCTGATGGCAAAGGAAGGCGTAACCGGCGCGCCAGCGGAAACCGTCGAGGACGCCTCGGTCGCCGAGCACTGGCTCGACCTCGGTCAGCGCTGGGAAATCGACAGCCAGTATTTCAAACCCTGGCCGGTGTGCCGCTGGGCGCAACCGGCGCTGACCGCGATGCTGCAACTGCAACAGGATCATCCTGCGCTCAACGCTGAGGTGATCGAGACCATCCGCGTCGAGACCTTCTACGAATCGATGTGCCTGCAAGGTCACACCCCGGCGGATGCCGATCAGGCGCAATACGCCCTGGCCTTTCCGCTGGCGGCGCTGATCGTCAGGGGCAAACTCGGACCGGACGAAGTCACCGGCGAATCGATCCACGCGGCCGACATCCGAGCCTTGAGCGCACGCATCGAGATCGTCGAAGCCGCCGATATTTCCGCGCGATTCCCCAATGAAATCCTTTCGCGCGTCACCGTCACCCTGAAAAACGGCAACGTGCTCGTCAGCCCGATCACCGCCGCACGCGGCGATCCCGAAACGGCCCTGAGCCGCGAAGAACTGGAGCAGAAATTCGACCTGTTCGCCTCAAGCCTCGGCAGCGAACGCAGCCTCGCGGTGAAACAGGCGATTCGCAATCTGGACCAGTCTGCGTCGGCCATCGCCACGCTTGAGCCGATCTTCGAACGCCCTCACCCATAACCGCAACGCATCGATTGCCCGCAGGAAATGTCGTTTGTGACGGCTTTCCCGGCACAGATAGGCTGGACCTGTTCCGGCCCTACGCGCATGACGAGGAAAACAATGAACAATAAAGACACCGTGTTTGACCTGATCGCCCAGCGCAAACCCTGGCACTCGCTGCCGGGCGTCCTCTACAAGGATGAAAACGTCTATCGCCAGGATCTCGAGCAGATCTGGCACAAGGACTGGATTTTCGCCGGGCACACCTTCGAAATTTCCAAACCCGGCCAGTACTTCACCCTGCAGATCGGTGATTACCCGGTCGCCGTGGTGCGCGGCAAGGATGGCGAGGTCCGGGCATTTCACAACGCCTGCCGCCATCGCGGCGCGAAGATCTGCGAACACGAGCACGGCAAGGTCGCGAAGATGGTCTGCCCCTATCACAAGTGGACCTACGAGCTGGACGGCAACCTGCTGTACGCCGGCAACATGGGCCAGGATTTCGACAAGGCCCAGTACAACCTGAAGTCCGTGCATTGCGAGATCGTGCACAGCTACATCTATGTCTGCGTCGCCACCAAGGCGCCGGACTTCGAAGGCTTTCGCAAGGCCGTCAGCCCGTTCATCGCCCCGCATTATCTGGACAACTGCAAAGTGGCGTTTGAGTCGACCATCATCGAGCAAGGCAACTGGAAGCTGGTGTTCGAGAACAACCGCGAGTGCTACCACTGCGACGGCTCCCACCCGGAACTGCTGAAATCCTTCGTCGACAACCTGTCGGTGGGCGGCCTCAGCGGCGAAGACGACCCACAGTTGTCGGCCTACTGGAACACCTGCGAGCAGGCCGGTTTGCCGAGCCGTCTGGTGATGGACATCAATGGTCAGTACCGCATGACCCGCATTCCGCTGTCGTCCGGGGCCGTCAGCTACACCATGGACGGCAAGCCGGCAGTGAACGGGCGTCTGGACAAAACCGCCGAGCCGGACATCGGCGCCCTGCTCTATTTCCACTACCCGTCCACCTGGAACCACTTCCTCGGCGACCATGCGCTGAGCTTCCGGGTGTTGCCGATCAGCGCCACGCAAACCATGGTCACCACCAAATGGCTGGTGCCCGACACGGCAGTGGAAGGCGTGGACTACGACCTCGAACGCCTGACCAAAGTCTGGATCGCCACCAACGATCAGGACCGCACGCTGGTCGAAGGCACCCAGCGTGGCGTGACGTCCCCGTCCTATGAACCGGGGCCGTACTCGGAAACGGCGGAAACCGGCGTCTGCCAGTTCGATGACTGGTATTGCGCCACGATGATGGACCGGCTCAAGGGGCCGATTCCGTTGAAGTCCGTGGGCTGACAGCCTTCGTTGCAACGTCGGCTCCTGCAACGCAAGAGCCGACGCTTTCTGAACCATAACCCCATCGATAAGGATGTCAGCCTCCATGTCTGCCTCTACGCCCGCCTTGGCGATCAACGCCAATGACGGCGAACGCCTTTCCACCCGCATCACGTTTTTGATCACCGGTATCGTCATGTCGGCCTGGGCGCCGCTTGTGCCGTTGGTGAAAGCGCGCACCGGTCTGGACGATGGCGGCCTGGGATTGCTGCTGTTGGGCTTCGGCATCGGCTCAATCGTAGCGATGCCTTTTGCCGGGTATCTGACGGCGCGCTTCGGCTGTCGCCCTGTGATCATCTGTTCGACGATTGCCTTGTGCGCTGTGCTGCCAATCCTGAGTCATCTGGCCTGGCTGCCCGGGCTTGCACTCGCCGTTCTGCTGTTCGGCGCGAGCATGGGCATGCTCGATTGCGCCATCAACATTCAGTCGATCATCGTTGAAAAGAACAGCGGCGAAACGCTGCAATCCGGATTCCATGGGCTCTACAGCGTGGGCGGTATTGCCGGTGCAGTGGCGATGACCGCGATGCTCAGCCTGGGCCTGGCGCCATTGCTCTGTGTTCTGTGCCTGGTCGCCATCATTCTCGCGGCGCTTTACAAAGCTGCGCCGAGCCTGCTGCCCTATGGCACCGAAAGAGATGGGCCTTTGTTCGCGGTTCCACGGGGAATCGTGCTGCTGTTGGGCAGCCTGTGCTTCATCGTTTTTCTGACTGAAGGCGCAATGCTGGACTGGAGCGCGGTGTTTCTCGCGTCCCATCGGGGCATGGAGCCCAGCTACGGCGGATTGGGATACGCGTGTTTTGCAACGACCATGACCATCGGACGCCTGACCGGTGACGCAATTGTCCGGCGCTTGGGCGGCGTGCGAGTGCTGGCACTCGGCGGTGTTTGCGCGGCAGCGGGCATGGCGATTTCGTTGGGATTCGACAGCTGGCAGGCATCCTTGCTCGGCTATGCGTTGGTCGGGGCAGGATGCTCGAACATTGTCCCGGTGTTGTTCACCGCCGCCGGTCGCCAGCAACACATGCCGCAGCGGGCAGCCATTCCGGCCATCATTTCCATGGGTTATGCAGGCATTCTGATGGGGCCGGCCTTCATTGGCATGGTTGCTCACCTCAGCACCCTGACCGTCGCCTTGAGTGGCTTGGTGTTTCTGTTGCTGTTCGTCAGCTACGCCGCTCGTTTACTGAAGGTTCAATGACCTGCGCCGGAGTCGCCTTCCGTTGCCGGGTCGCGTACCAGCAAAGCAGCGATCCGGCGGTCACCAGCACCGCGCCCTGCCAGAACTGCATCTGCAAACTGACGCCCAGCCACAACGCGGCGAACGCAGAGGACAGCACCGGCGCGCCGTAGGACGCGGTCGCCAGCAAAGTCAGATTGCCGCGCAGGATGCCGATATTCCACAGCGCATAACCGCCGGCCATGGCGATGCCGGTGGCAATCAGTTCGAGGGAGTTGCCCAGCGTGAATGCGGAAATCCGTTCACTGCTGACGCCCCACTTCACCCACAGCACAATGGCCGTCAGCACGAAAAACAGCACCACCAGACTCTGCCCGTTGGCATAGCGGCGCGTGACGTTGCAGTACAGCGCAAACGTGATCGCACAGGCCAGCGCCAGGCTGTAACTCAGCGGGTTGGAATTGACGTTGGCGATGATCCCCGGCAGCGACAGGCCCTGACCGCTGACCACCCAGAGGATGCCGAACAGCGCGAGCGCACTGCCGGGGACGATGAACCAGCGGGTTTTCTGCCCGTTCATGAAGATCGCCAGCACCACGGTCAGGCACGGCCACAGGTAATTGACCACGCCCAGTTCGATCGCCTGTTGCCGGTCACTGGCAAACCCCAGCGCCAAAGACAGGCACACCTCATACGCAACGAACAATCCACTGCCGAGCAGGAGATAGAGTGTTGACGTGGAACGAAGACGCGGTCGCCCGAGAAACATCACCAGCAGGATCGCCCCCAGGGTGTAGATCATCGCCGCTCCGCCGAGCGGGCCGAAATGTTCACTGACGCCCCTGATCAACCCGGCGGCGGTGCTCCACAACACAATCGCCAACAGCCCGCACGCCGTGGCGGCACGCTCGCCTCTTATCTGCATCATTGCCTCTGGATCAACATCGCGATTCGACCGCACAGGCTAACGAGGGAAACCGGATCGATACAGCGACTTTTCATTCAGGTAATGAATGCGCTGCCGTTATCGATCCGGCCTGCGTCCCAACGTCGCAGGCCCGGCATCTTGGCAAACGCTGCACAAGGCTTAAAATCGCGCCTCCTCTTGCAGTTGCCCGACCGGCGCCTGCCCGCAGCCATGACAACCCTCAGGTTTGAACAGCCGGCCACTTCCACGAAGCGCGCCAGGCTCAATCGTCCTGCCCGTTCGGCGGTCGTTTGTCTTCAACACACTTCGGCTTGGCACTCGCATGCGCAGAGGCGCACGTTCCGCTGTTCGATCACTTGAGGTTTTTATGACACCGCGTTTGCTGGCCATGGCGCTGGCGCCCCTGCTCGGGCTATTCATTGTTGCCCTGGGCAACGGCTTTCTGTCTTCTTTGACCACCCTGCGCCTGGGCGCGGCCGGCGAATCGGCGACGATGATCGGCATCGTGTCCTCGGCCTATTTCATCGGCCTGACCCTGGGCGCGATCTTCAACGACCGACTGATCCTGCGTATCGGCCACATCCGCGCCTACAGCAGCTTCGCCTCGCTGATCGCCGCGACCATCCTGCTGCAAGGGCTGTTTTATGACACCTGGGGCTGGGTCGTGCTGCGCCTGATCAACGGCTGGGCCACGGTCGGCGTGTTTCTGGTGATCGAGAGCTGGCTGCTGCTGGCCGGTGACGCGAAGATTCGCGGTCGTCTGCTGGCGCTGTACATGATCGTCCTCTACGGCGCCGGCGTGCTGGGTCAGGCATTTTTGGGAAAAATCACCGGGCTGGGCGACACCGCGCCATTTATGGTCGCCGGCATGCTCGCGACCTTGTCGGTGCTGCCGATCGTGATCCTGCCGCGCGTTTCGCCGCTGCTGGAACAGGTCGAACCGCTCAAACCACGGGCCTTGCTCGGCGTGTCGCCCACCGGACTGGTCGGCTGCTTCGGCTCCGGCGTGACCATCGCCGCCATCTACACCCTGCTGCCGCTGTACCTGCAACGCATCGGCCTGAACGTCGGCGAAGTCGGCAGCATGATGGCCTGGACGATCCTCGGCGCGATGCTGCTGCAATATCCGGTCGGGCGTTGGTCCGACCGCAAGGATCGCCTGCAAGTGCTGACAGTGCTCTGCGCCGCGTGCACCTTGCTGTCGCTGGTGATCGTGCTGGTGCCGCTGTCCTCGGCCATGCTCGCTGCGATGCTGTTTCTGCTGGGCGGCGGCGTGTTCGCGCTGTACCCGGTAGCGGTCAGCCACGCTGCCGACCGTGCGCCGGTCGAAACATTGGTGCCGATGATTCAGGGCATGTTGCTGATCAACTCGCTGGGCTCGGCGATGAGCCCGCTGCTGATCTCGCCGGCGATGAACGCTCACGGCGAAACCGGCCTGTTCTGGGCCTTCGCGCTGGTCAACCTGGCCATGGTGACGTTCTTCTTCTGGCGTCGTGGCAAGCGTCCGGTGCCGGCCAATCCGGCGCCGTTTGCGGCGGCAGCGACGTTCTCGCCAACTGGTGCCGAGCTGCGGGTGACCGAGGATCTGCGTCAGGCAGCGCAGGAACATCCGCCGATGGTCGACGCGTTGAGTGGCGAAGCGGCGCCGCAAACAGGATCGCGCTACGAAGCCAGTTGAGTTTCTGGCAGGCATAAAAAAACCGGTGACTTTCGTCACCGGTTTTTTATTGCCTGCTAATCAGTGTGGAGCCCGAGGAATGGTCTTCATCAAGTCTTCAGGGCTGATATGCCCCACCACACTGCCCGGCTGCGGCAGATTCAGGATGTGGCCCTTCATCTTGCCGATCACGTGCATCTCGCACGGTTTGCAGTCGAACTTCAGGGTCAGCACTTCGTCGCCGTGAATCAGCTGCATCGGCGCGACTTTGGTTTTCACGCCGGTCACGCCTTTGGCCTGTTTCGGGCACAGGTTGAAGGAGAACCGCAGGCAGTGCTTGGTGATCATCACCGGCACTTCGCCCGCCTCTTCGTGGGCCTCGTACGCCGCGTCGATCAGCTTCACACCGTGGCGGTGGTAGAAGTCGCGAGCCTTCTGGTTGTAGACGTTGGCCAGGAACGACAGGTGCGCTTCCGGGTACACCGGCGGTGGCGTGGTCTCGGCCTTGCGCGAACCGCGCGGGTGGGCGGCAACACGAGCGGCGGTCAGCGCTTCGATCACTTCACGGCGCAACGACTTGAGCTGCGAGTTCGGGATGAAGAACGCTTGCGGCGCATCGAGTTTGATCGAGGTCGCGTGGTACTCGGTGGTGCCGAGCTGACCGAGCAGATCGTGCAAGGTGTCCAGCGCCTGTTCCGGTTTGTTGGCGACGCCGAACGGGCCTTCCAGCGCAACGCTGGCGCTGATGCCCTCTTCGCTGGTCACGGTCAGTTCCAGACGCTCTTCACGCAGCTTCGCCAGCCAGCTCACGCCGATACGACGCTCGGCGGAGGTCTTGAGCAAGGCCTGCTGCCAGTTGTGGTCGAGGTTGCGGTTCAGCGGATGGTTCGGGCGCAGCTTGTACAGGCCTTCCGGCATTTCGTTCGGCTCGACGCGGTAGCGGTAGCGCTTCTCGCCTTCTTCCTCGAACTCGCCCTTGGCTTCGGCGATGTTGGCGCGGAACCCCACCACTTCGCGCTTGACCAGCACGTTGAGGCCGTCGCCGTTCGACAGCGGCTCGTGGGTGATGACCTGCATGTCACGCTTGCCGACTTTCTCGACCGTGCCCACCGCCAGACCGGTGAAGGTCGGCGAATCGAACGCGCCGATGTCGATCTTGCGCTCGCTGACGAAGTAGTCGGTGCTGCCACGGTGGAAGGTCTTTTCCGGGTCCGGCATAAAGAAATGCGCGGTGCGGCCGCTGGAAGCGCGGGCCAGGTCCGGGCGGTCGTTGAGCACGTCGTCGAGGCGCTGACGGTAATAGGCGGTGATGTTCTTTACATAGCCCATGTCCTTGTAGCGACCTTCGATCTTGAACGAACGCACACCGGCCTCGACCAGCGCGCGGATGTTGGCGCTCTGGTTGTTGTCCTTCATCGACAGCAGGTGTTTTTCGTAGGCGATCACGCCACCCTTTTCGTCTTTCAGGGTGTACGGCAGACGGCAGGCCTGGGAGCAGTCGCCACGGTTGGCACTGCGCCCGGTTTGCGCGTGGGAAATGTTGCACTGACCGGAAAACGCCACGCACAACGCGCCGTGGATGAAGAACTCGATGGCGGCATCGGTTTCATCGGCGATCGCGCGGATTTCCTTGAGGTTCAGTTCACGGGCCAGTACCAGTTGCGAGAAACCGGCCTGATCGAGGAACTTGGCCCGCTCAAGGGTGCGGATGTCGGTCTGGGTGCTGGCGTGCAGCTCGATGGGTGGAATGTCCAGCTCCATCACGCCCAGGTCCTGGACGATCAGCGCATCGACGCCGGCGTCGTACAACTGATGGATCAGCTTGCGCGCCGGCTCCAGTTCGTTGTCGTGCAGGATGGTGTTGATGGTGGTGAAGATGCGCGCGTGATAGCGACGGGCAAATTCCACCAGTTCGGCGATTTCGCTCACCTCGTTGCACGCGTTGTGGCGCGCACCGAAGCTCGGGCCGCCGATGTACACCGCGTCGGCGCCATGCAGGATGGCCTCGCGGGCGATGGCCACGTCACGGGCGGGGCTGAGCAGTTCCAGGTGATGTTTGGGCAAGGACATATATAGTTTTTAGTCAGGCTGTCACGGTCGAGGCGCGCATTGTAGCCGCGAAACGCGTGGGCGGCACGCCTGTGCTGCCGGGTGGCAGCTTTCGTTCGGCCCTGTCCCTGCTGGGGACACCCCGTAACCCTGTGGGAGCGAGCCTGCTCGCGATTGCGGTGAATCAGTCAACATCTTTATCAACTGACAGTCTGCTATCGCGAGCAGGCTCGCTCCCACAGGGAAGTGTCACTGGGCTGAATCAGGCCTTCGCGGCCATCGCAGTCACTTCAACCTTCATCCCTTCAACCGCCAGCGCCGCCACGCCCACCGCCGCACGCACCGGCCAAGGTTTGGCGAAGTAGCGTTTGTACACCTCGTTGAACGCGGCGCGATCAGCCATGTCGGTCAGGTAAATGGTCAGGTGCAGCACGCGGTCCATCGAACTGCCGGCCTTTTCCAGCGCCACTTTCAGCGCCTGCAACGTGCATTCGCTTTGCGCGGTGACGTCGCCCAGTTCCAGGCTGCCGTCGGCGCGGGTCGGAATCTGGGTCGACATCAGGATGCCGTTGAATTCGGTGACGTCCGAAGAGATCGAGTCTGCATCCGGATCCGGGGTGTAGGTGATGTCTTGGTTGGCCATGGGAAAGTCCTTCGCTGGCAGTGAGGACGGCGCCATCGCGCGCCGTTTCGGGCGGCCAGTTTACAGACACGCTCGCCGGTTGGAAGACCAGACATCGAGTGTCAGCCGTGCGCCAGTATCCGCCGCAGCTCCAGCGCATTGCCGATTGCCACGCCGCTGGCGGTATTGTCGAAGATGCACCACGTTTCGACGCCATCGACAGCCGCCTCCCGCAAATCGCCGGCGAGCCTTTCCAGATACGCCGAGTCATAGGGGCTGTAATAAATGCGCGGCGAACCGTGCAGCCGCCAATAACGCACGCTGGGCCAGCCGCGCGGAGCCGCATCGGTGCTGATTCGCGAGGGATCGACCACCGTTTGCGCAATGCGATACGCCATCAACAACAGTTCGGCGGCGGCCCAGGAATCGTGGCGCAGCTCAAGAAACACAGCCCCGGAATAGCGCTGGCGCAACGCGACGAAAAAGGCCTCAGCAACCGTTTCGTCGAACGCCAGCGACGGCGGCAACTGCAGCAGCAGGCAACCCAGGCGATCGCCCAGCCCCGCGCACTGTTCAAGAAATGCATCGAGCGCCTGTTCGCAGTCCCGCAGGCGCCGCTCATGGCTGATCGACTTGGGCACTTTCACGCAAAAACGAAATCCGTCCGGCACCGACTCGGCCCATCGGGCGTAGGTTTGGCGTTGGTGCGGACGGTAGAAGGAACTGTTGATTTCAACGCCATTGAATTGTGCGGTATAGCGTTGCAGGTGCGTGCCCTGCTCCGGGAATGACGGCCAGTATTCGCGGGGCAGGCTCCAACCGGCGCAACCGATGAAGATCGTCGGCGCACTCAAAACAGCACCTTGCCCGCTTCGCGCATAAAGATTTCCACGGTTTTCGGGCCGATGCCGTCGAACGCTTGCAAACGCTTTTCGAAGTCCTGGCGGTCGGTGCTCGCCTCGACCATGTTCATTACCCGCCCGGCATACTCTTCATTCAATTTGGTAGCCAGCGCGAGCAGTCGCTCGGCGGTGGTTTCGTCGTAACGCACGTAATGCGCCTGGCCGAGCATCCGCACCAGTTCGCGATGGGTGCAATGGCCCAGTTTGCGCGGGGTGTCGCGCTGGTGTTGATCGACTATCACTCGGTAGGCTTCGGCGGCAATTTCGGCCTGGATTCGTTTGCCCATCAGGAAACTGGCGAGCAGCCATTTGAACAGGGCTGATTCGCTCAACGGGTGGAGGCGGATATGCAATTCTTCGGCGCTGATGGTTTTGGTCATGCAGCTTTTGAGCGAGCGTCGGCGTGATGAGTGCGAGGCTGGCGACGAAAGGTTTGAGGCGTAAAGCGTCAGGCTTCTCCTCGTTGAGCGATGATCGATAAACAGGTTTGCATCGCGCCGTTTAAAGACATGTCGGAATGCGTCCAGATGCCTACAAATCCTTGCGCCAGAGCCTACCGCTACGCCAGAATCCGCCGGCTTGTGCGCCTTGGGGTCGGCCGGTAACTTGGATCGGGTCACTGATTTCCAGTGATCGGGTTTAGCAGCCCGTGGTCAACCTAAGGTCGTACGCGCACTATCAATCAGGTTCCATGCCTGCATTTGATGGCGGCTGTACGCAGGGCGCTTCGGCGCGCCGGCTTCCTTAGGTTCCCCGGTCTGCTAACCTGCGTCCAGCTGCCTCCCTTCTTTTAGCAGAGAAGCGGTTTCAGCATCATTTCGGAACCTGAAAATGATCAAACCGACTCCAAACCCTCCGGTCACCGAACCGGCCAGCATTACCGACCCAACCTCCCCCTACGAATGCCCTGACTCCAAGAGATTCAACGAAGCCGCCAACCGCGCCCTCGACTACCACCTCGGCCCGATCTCAGCCCACATGATGGCCGCGCCCTACTACCCCAACCGCCTCTACCAGGCCAACCCGGCCAGCAACAACGAATCCCTGCTCGCCGACGCCGTCGAGACCCTCGGTTCGGCCAACGTCATGCTCAACAACTTCGTCGACCTCCTCGAAGGCCCCCACCGCAAGACCGCGCAAGGCATCGCGCAAATCGTGATGCTGGCGGAACTGGCGGTGAATCAGGTGCTGGATAACGTCGTGCCGACGGAATAAAACCCTTGGCGGCAGGTCTCTCCTGCCGCCCCTGCATCAGTCGATCAATCCCCGCCACTGGATATCCCCCCAATCCCAATTATGCTCAATGAAACCCCGCCCTCCCGCGCGGGGCGGTGATTCTGTGCACGCTCCACGAAACACCTGATACGGCATCCGCCACAGGCCTCGGGTACGCGACGTTGATGAAGTGCTCCGGCCTACAAAAACAAGCACGACGGAGAACACCCATGGCAGTACTCGACAGCATGTCCACCGGCAGCGCGCCGCCCACCAACCACAGCATCAGCCGCGAGGAGCGCAAGGTGATTTTTGCGTCGTCCCTCGGCACGGTGTTCGAGTGGTACGACTTTTACCTGTACGGCTCACTCGCCGCGATCATCGCCAAGCACTTCTTTGCCGGGGTGAACGAGACCACGGCGTTCATCTTCGCCCTGCTCGCCTTCGCCGCAGGCTTTGCGGTGCGGCCGTTCGGGGCGATTGTGTTCGGGCGGTTGGGCGACATGATCGGGCGCAAGCACACGTTTCTGATCACGATTGTGATCATGGGTGTGTCGACGGCGATTGTGGGGTTCCTGCCCGGTTACGCGACCATCGGGGTCGCCGCGCCGATCATTCTGATTACCCTGCGGCTGCTGCAAGGTCTGGCGCTGGGTGGTGAGTACGGCGGGGCTGCAACCTATGTGGCTGAGCATGCGCCGAAGGGCAAACGCGGGTTCTTCACCTCGTGGATTCAGACCACCGCGACGCTGGGGCTGTTTCTGTCGCTGCTGGTGATTCTAGCCTGCCGCACGGCGCTGGGCACCGAGGCGTTCGAGGCCTGGGGCTGGCGGATTCCGTTCCTGCTGTCGATCCTGCTGCTGGCGGTGTCGGTGTACATCCGCCTGCAACTGAGCGAGTCGCCGGTGTTCATGAAAATGAAGGCCGAAGGCAAGGCGTCGAAAGCACCGCTGACCGAATCCTTCGCCCGTTGGGACAACCTGAAAATCGTGATCATGGCCCTGCTCGGCGGTACCGCAGGCCAGGCAGTGGTCTGGTACACCGGGCAGTTCTACGCGCTGTTTTTCCTGCTGCAAACCCTGAAGATCGACCCGCAGACCGCCAACCTGCTGATCGCCGGTTCACTGCTGATCGGTACGCCGTTCTTCGTGATCTTCGGCAGCCTGTCCGACCGCATCGGGCGCAAGGGCATCATCATGGCCGGTTGTATTCTGGCGGCGGTGACCTACTTCCCGATCTTCCATGCGCTGACGCAGTACGGTAACCCCGACGTGTTCGTCGCCCAGGAGAAGAACCCGGTCAAGGTGATCGCCAACCCCGACCAGTGCTCGTTCCAGTTCGATCCGGTGGGCAAGGCCAAATTCACCAGTTCCTGTGATCTGGCGAAGACCATCCTGGCCAAACGGGCGATCCCGTACGAAAACGTGGTGGCGGAACCGGGCACCGTGGCCCAGGTGCGCATCGGCGACAAGGTCATCGAAAGTTTTGAAGGCACGCCCCTGCCGGCCGCTGACTTCAAGACCCGCAACGACGCCTTCACCGCCAGCCTCACAACCGCACTGAAAGAAGCCGGTTACCCGGAAAAAGCCGACCCGGCCAAGACCAATTACCCGATGGTCTTGCTGCTGCTGACCATCCTCGTCATCTACGTGACCATGGTCTACGGCCCGATTGCCGCATGGCTGGTCGAGCTGTTCCCGGCGCGCATCCGCTACACCTCGATGTCGCTGCCGTACCACATCGGTAACGGCTGGTTCGGCGGGTTCCTGCCGACCGTGGCGTTCGCGATGGTCGCGGCCACCGGGGATATCTATTACGGCTTGTGGTACCCGATCGTGATTGCGGTGATGACGGCGATTCTCGGCATTTTCTTCATGCCTGAAACCAAGGATCGCGACATCCATCACACCTGAGGATTGAGCGTCGCCTGCTTCTGCAAGGAAGCGGGCGGCGCATGCCTCACCTCGTTTCTGAAAGCTCACTGGCAAGCCACGTAATCCGTTTGTGTCATGTCGCTGTCACTCTTGGTTGCTAACGTCCTCGCGCCTCTTTGCCCCGACTGCCAAGGTGACCTTCCCGGTGTACTCCAGCCCGACGCGCCAGACCATCATCCTCAGATCCGCCGATATGTCCTGCGACAACTTCGGTGCTTTGTTCTCCCGCATGTTCGGCAATCGTTATGGCGACACCCCGCCACCGCCCAAGGACATCATCATCGGCGGCGTGTACGGGCGGCACGACGGGGTCAGTTTTCGGCGCATGCATTACCGGGGCGATTTCACCGTGGTGTTCCCCGAGCCCTACGACGAAATCACCTTCGTGATTCCCACCGCCGGCCGGATCATCTTCAACGACTCGACCGAATCCCTGGGCCTGCCGCACATCGGGCTGGCCATCGACAAGGCGGATCTGCGTTCGATGCGCTTCGTCGACAATCATGCCCAGCACGGCATGTCGATCAGCCGTGCGGCGCTCACCGAACGGCTTTCGTCACTGCTGGGCCGACCGATCGTGCACAAGCTGCATTTCGAGCCGAGGGTGGATCTGAACAGCCCGGCGTTTCAGGGCATTCGTGCGCTGATCGATCTGGCCACCGGCACTGAATTCGATCTGTTGCTGAACGCCGGTTCGCTGATGCCGTCGCGCCTGCGGGAGATGCTGGTGGACGCGGTGCTGGAAGCATGGCCGCACAACTTCAGCGAAGCCTTGCGCCGCCCCGAGGCGCAGATCGCACCACGGCATGTGAAACAGGCCATCGAATACATTCAGGCGCATCCCGAGCAGATGGTCAGCGGGACGGATCTGGCGGGTTTGGTGAACGTCAGTCTGCGGGCCTTGCAGGAAGGTTTCCGGCGGTTCGTCGGCACCTCGATTGTCGCGTATCAACGCCAAGTACGCCTGGAGCGTGCCTGTGATGCATTGAAGCAAGGCCCATCGTCATCCGTGACCGACGTGGCCCTGCAATTCGGGTTCAGCAACGTCGGCCGGTTCTGCCAGTACTTTCAGGATGCCTACGGCGTGAGCCCTGCAGAAATGCGAAAAGGACTGCGCTGAGGCAGTCCTTTTTCTTCACCTGCAGTTTTGTCAGAACTGATAACTGGCCTTGAGCCCGCCGCTGAAACCCTGGCTGTCACCCCCGCCACTGGCACCGACTTCGGCGCCCAGGCTAAGCGCACCGAGGTTGGCCATCAGGTTGACGCCGCCGCTGAACTGATCGCGGTTATCGAACGCCGCGCGCTGTTCGATATCCAGCCCCAGCAGGTGCCCTTCGCTGTCGACCTGGTGATCGCCGAGCACACGCTCATAACCGACCCGCACGCCCGGCACCAGTTGCCACGCGCCCATCGGCATCGGGGCGAACGAGACGTCGAGATTGGCCACCGCGCTGCGCCGGGTTTCCTGAATGTCATCGACATTGAGAGCCAATTCGCTGCCCTTCTCCTGGAAGCCGGACAGGTCCAGGCGGCTGACGCGCACGCCGAGGCTCGGTTCCAGAATCACAGTGTTCAGCGGCATGCGATAACCCAGCGCCAGCGTCGCGCCACTGAGATTGCCGTGAGTGTCGCCTTTCGCCGAACCGAGGCCGCCGCCAAGGTCGCGTTTGCTGTCGTAGTCGACGTAACCGGCGCTGACGTTGGCATCGACAAACAGGCCACGTTCCAGGCTGGTGAAACCATAACGGGCGCCAAGCTCGAGGAAGGTGAAATCGGTGTCGGCCTCTCCGCCTGCGCCACCCACCGAACCTTTGCTGTAACCGATGCCGCCACGAGCGCTGAGCTGTTCGGAGAAACGCTGCGTGACGCCAACCATCAGGCCCTGACTGTGTTCGTTGCTGCTTTGCGCATGGGCCGAACCGTCGGTGCCGAGGTAACCGGCGAGCGCGGTGCTCCACAACCGGTACTGGCCGACCTTGAGGTCGGTGCCGCTGGCGAACGGCGCGGCGGCCTGCTCGATCATCGCGTTCTGACGCAGCAGATAACTCGCCGCATCCGCGTGAACCTGTCCGCCGACCGTGGACTCGACGCCACTAAGGGTTCCGGCGTCGATGGCCGATTGCAGGTAGTAGTTGTAGGCGCTGTATGTGCCCGACAGCTTGCTGTTCTGCAATTCCTGCAACAGCTGCGCACCGGCGGCGGCGTTGCCGATCAGCCCTGCCTGACCGGGCAGGCTGTTGTACTCGACCATCTTGCCGCGCAGCACATAAATGGTTTCCTGGGACAGACCCAGCCCCTGCTTGAGGTAGTTGTCCATGCTGCCGTATTGCGCGGTCACCTGATCCAGACCCGCTTGCAGGTAACTGGCCTCGACGCCCAGCAGCGGCGCGTAGATCGCCGCCATGCTCGGCGGCATCATCGCCAGGGTCTTGGCTACGCGGTCGGCGGTGTAGTCGTTGGTCGCCAGGTAGTTGCTCATGATCGTCGCGTTGTCGACCCCGGCGATGCTTTGCAGCACAGCGGCGGTCCAGCCCGTGCGGTCCTTGCCGGCGGTGCAATGGAACAGCGCGGCGCCGTCGACACCGGCCAGTTCGTTGAACAGCACGCCAAGCTGCCCGCGCATGCCGGCGTCGCTGACGAACGCGCGGTTGGTCTCTTGCATCATCGCCGTCGCATCGGCCGCGCTTTTGAACGAGACCGTGGTGATGTTCGCGCCCGACGTGGTGGCGCCGATGATGTCGATGTTCTGATAGGTTGCCCCGCTGATCATCGTGTCCGGCGTGGCGGCGATTTCGCTGGGGGTGCGCAGGTCGTAAACGGCCTTGATCCCCAGACCGTTGAGGGTCGCCAGATCCGACGCTGTTGGCGTCAGCGCGTTGGAGCGGTAGAACACGCCGGCGCGCATGGTGCCGTCGTGGGTCGTGGAGTAAGCGGTGGTGATACCGGCGACATCGCGAAAGTTGTCGATGCCCTTCAGGCGCGGGGTATCAAGGTCGGCCGCGTGGGCGGCGGCGATGGACAGACTCAACACGGACAGCGAACACAGAAGACGTGGAAACACGATGCAGCCTCATTGGAAACCGGTTGGGCTGCCCACTATCTACAATGGAATGTGACTGAATATGGCAAATCTTCGAAAAGCGTAAATGGCGGCGCGATCTGTCCGGCGCGCGCGCGTTCTGTCCGTGGTTGCCGACTAAATCCATTCCGTGCTTTGACGTTTTTTTTGCAAGCACCCACGTAAACTGCAGTCTTCGACCCCTCTGGAACCCGTCAATGAACGACGCAGATGATGAAATCCTGACGCAAGCGGCGCACTGGTGCATGCGCCTGCAAGACGAAACCTGCACGCCCGACGAACGCCAGGCGTTCCAGCAGTGGATTCAGATCGACCCGCGCCACGCCTTCGAATACGCGAAGATGCTTGAGGTCTGGGAATTGAGCGATCAACTGCCGGACGAGCGCGACAAGTCGAAAAAACGCAAAGCCACGACGCTGCCCTGCAGCTTCGAAGAGTTTCAACGCAACCTGGCGCAGCGCACCTAGTGCGCCGCGATACGCTGGGGTTGTTGATCTGACGGCTCGCCCAGACCCGCACCGCCTGAGCGAACAATCGCATTGATCGAGCTGCGTCCTTTATTCAGGGTTAGAATCCGCCCGGTTCGGCTAACAGTTTAAGGATGATCCCGGCATGTCCCACGACACCTCCCTGCAAGACACCGCCGCCCCCGAGGGCGTCTGCTTTGGCTGCGGCAGCAGCAACCCGCACGGTTTGCACATCAAGAGTTTCTGGCACGAAGACGGCGTGCACGTCATGGCCGAGCATGTGCCAGAAGCCAAATACTGCGGCTGGCCGGAGCTGGTCTACGGCGGTTTGATCGCGATGCTGGTGGACTGCCATTCCAACTGGTCCGCAATGGCGTATCACTACCGGGCCGAGCAGCGCGACCCCGAAAGCCTGCCGCGCATCAATTGCGTCACCGGCAACCTCGGCATCAAGTTCATCAAACCGACGCCAATGGGCGTGCCGCTGACGCTGAAGGCCCGAGTCGAGGGTGAGGTCGGGCGCAAGACCCGGGTGATCTGCGAGGTGTACGCCGGCGATGTGCTGACGGCGGTGGGTGATTCCGTATTTGTGCGAGTGGATACAGTGCAGCTGGCTGCGACCGCGCACGGTCGCTGAAATCCGTCACTGAAGGAAAACACGATGTCCGATCGCAAAATCATCATCCCCGACTCCATGAAAACCATCGTCGAACGCGCCGGATACGCCCCGGCGGTTCTGGTCGGCGACACGCTTTATTGCGCCGGTCAGGTGGGCCGGACGGCTGACTTGAAGGTCATCGAAGACCCCGAGCAACAATTCATCCGCGCCTGGGAAAACCTCGCCGAAGTGCTGAAGGCCGGTGGTTGCAGCTTCGACGATGTGGTGGAGATGACCACCTATCACGTCGACATGAGCCAGCACATGCCGGTGTTTCGCGAAGTGAAAAACCGCGTATTCCCCAAAGGCTTCTGCGCCTGGACCTGCATCGGCGTCAGCGAACTGGCCCATCCGGGGTTGCTGGTGGAAATCAAATGCGTGGCGGTGCGCAGGCGCGCTATACCTGAGTAACGCCATTCCCCCCTCATCGAGGTGTTGAACGATGGACTTGACCCTCTATTACCACCCGCTGTCGTCCTACTGCCACAAAGCTTTGATCGCCCTCTACGAACACGGCGTCGCCTTCGAGAAACGCCTGATCGACCTGTCCAGCGAAGCCGAGCGGGCCGAGCTTCAGGCGCTGTGGCCGCTGGTCAAATTCCCGGTGTTGCGCGATCACGCCCGCCAGCGCACGGTGCCGGAATCGAGCGTGATCATCGAGTATCTGGATCATCAACCGGGGCAGTCAAAGCGACTGATTCCCGAAGACTGGGAGACCGCGCTGGACGTGCGTCTGTGGGATCGGTTCTTCGACCATTACGTGATGACGCCGATGCAGCAGATCGTCGCCGACCGCATCCAGTCCGCCAATGGCGACCTGAGCAGTCAGCGGGCGCTGCTGGCCACGGCGTACGGCATGCTCGAGCAGCAACTGGCGGACCGCGAATGGATCGCCAGCGCGGATTTCAGCCTGGCCGATTGCTCCGCCGCACCGGCCCTGTTCTACGCCAGCACGCTGGTGCCGTTTGCCGCAGAACAACCGCGTTTGAGCGCCTACTTCGAACGGCTGGTGCAGCGCCCGTCGTTCAGTCGGGTCATCGAAGAAGCCAAACCGTGGTTCGACTTCTATCCCTTTGCCGAAGCCCTGCCCCAACGTTTCCGCTGAGGCGCAGCCTTACGCCGGCTGGTGACTGGTCACGCAGTGAATCCCGCCACCACCGGCCGCGATGGCGTCGATGTTGATCTGCACCACGTCGCGGTTCGGGTAGAGCTTTTTCAGCAGGTCGAAGGCCTTCTTGTCGGCGTCCTTGTCGCCGAATTCCGGGGCGATCACCGCGCCGTTGATCACGAAATAGTTGATGTAACCGGCGGCAAAATCGTCGTTGTCCCTGTTGAACTTGGTCTTGCGCGGTTTCAGCGGTGGCGACACGGTGTGGATCTGCAGCGGGCGACCGTCGGCGTCGGTGGCCTTTTTCAGGATTTCCAGGTGCGCCAGGGTGACCTTGTTGTCGTAGGAGCGCGGGTCGGTGTCGAGGTTGGCGATCACCACGCCGGGCGTGACGAAGCGCGCATAGAAATCGACGTGGGCATCGGTGATGTCCTTGCCCTTGATGCCCGGCAGCCAGATGATCTTGCGCAGACCGAGGCGTGCTTTCAGTTCCGCCTCGACGTCAGCCTTGCTCCAGCCGGGGTTGCGGTTTTCGTTGACCCAGCAGCTTTCGGTCATGATCGCGGTGCCGTGGCCATCGACTTCGATGCCGCCGCCCTCGCCCACCAGTTCGCTGCGCTGGTAGGTCGCCTGCGCATCGGCCGCCACGCGCTTGGCGATCTTCGCGTCTTTCGAGTGCTGCTGCTTGTTGCCCCAGCCGCTGAAGTTGAAGTCCACCGCGCCCAGGCCGTTTTTGTCATCGATGACGAAGTTGGCGCTGATGTCACGCATCCAGATGTCGTCGAGGTTGGCGATCTGGTAGGTGATGTTGGAGGTGCCGCAAATCTCTTCGGCCAGGCTGCGTTCGCCGCTGCGGCAATAGATGGTCAGCGGTTCGTAGCGGGCGATGGCGCGGGCGATCCGGCCCAGCGCTTCCTGGACGTCTTCGGTGAAGTCTTCCCAGATCGCGTCCTGCGCGCCGAAGGCCATGTAGGCGCGTTCGTGCTTGTCGCCCTCGTCGGGCATGAACCAGCGACCTTCGCTGGCCGCCAGCACGCGCGCCGGTGACAGGCCGAGGCCCATGACGGCAGCGCCTACGCCGGCGGCGACTGAAACCTGTTTGATGAACTCGCGACGAGTCGGCATTTGTACGTTCCTGTGGTGTAAGGGGCCACCGAGGCGGCCCGGAAAAATCACTTTGCAGTGGCGGTCTTGAATTTGGTCCAGGTGCGCATGCGGGCGCGCATGTCTGCCTGGGGAATATCCTTGCCCGGTATCAAACGAGCATAGGTCGCTTCGTCGAGGTAGATGTCCGGGTTGTTGCGCATCGCCTCATCCACGTTTGGCCGGGCCTTGGCGTTGGAGGTCGGGTAACCGGTGAAATTGCTGATCGCAGCCATGTTCTCCGGGCGCATCACGAAGTTGATGAATTCGTAGGCGTATTCCGGGTGTTTGGCATCCACCGGAATGGCCATGGTGTCCATCCACACCGTGGTGCCTTCGCGCGGCACGCGGTACTGGAAGCGGGTCTGCTTGCCGGCGCTGTCCGAGGTGCGCTGGGCCTGGGTCATGTCGCCGCTGTAGCCGAGGGACAGGCACAGGTTGCCGTTGACCAGATCGGTCACCGGTTGCGACTGGAACTTGCGGATATACGGCCGCAGTTTCATCAGCAGATCACTGGCCGCTGCCAGATCCGCAGGCTTGGCGCTGCGCGGGTCGCGGCCCAGATAGTTGAGCACCACGGCCAGCACTTCGTCCGGCGAGTCGATCATCGAAATCCCGCAATCGGCGAATTTGGCCGCCAGCTCCGGTTTGAACAGCATGTCGAGGCTGTTGACCGGCGCGTCGGCCATACGCTGCTTGATCTGCTCGGCGTTATAGGTCAGGCCGATGGTGCCCCAGGTGTACGGCACCGTGGCCTTGTTCGAATGCTCGTAATGGCTGCGCAGCTTTTGCAGGCCGGGCTCGATGTCGTTCATTGCCGTGATCTTCGACGGATCCAGCGGCAACAGGCTGCCGGCGCGCATCAGGCGTTCGGCCACGGTGTCGCCGGGGAAGATCAGGTCGTAGCCGCTGCCGCCGGAAAGCATCTTGGCTTCCAGGGTTTCGCTGCCATCCATCACGTCGTAGATCACCTTGATCCCGGTTTCGGCGGTGAATTTGCTCAACGTGTCTTCAGCGAAATAATCCGCCCAGTTGTACAGCCGCAGGGTCTTGTCTTCGGCGTGTACGGCGGGCATCAAACCGGCCAGCGCCAGGCCCAGAGCGCCCAGCAACCACTTGTGTGAAGTAGGCATATCAGACTCCTTGAGGATTCCAGCGGGCGTTAAGGTGACGGCCGTCCTGGCTCAACAATGCGCCATACATTTCCGGGCGACGGTCGCGGTAGATGCCCCAGCTCAGGCGATCTTCACGCATGGCTGCCAGATCCAGGCTTTGCACCAACACGCCGGTGCTGGCGCGGTCGGCTTCGGCGAGCATTTTTCCCTTGTGGTTGCAGATGAACGACGAGCCGTAGAAATTCATTTGCAGCGCCGCATCGGTGCCGGCCACTTCGCGGCCAAGCCGGTTGGACGCAATCACCGGCAGTAGATTGGCAGCCGCATGGCCGCGCATGGTCATCTGCCAGTGGTCGCGCGAATCCAGATCCGCGCAGCCCGGTTCCGAGCCGATAGCCGTCGGGAACAACAGCACTTCAGCGCCCATCAAGGCCAGGCAACGCGCGGTTTCCGGAAACCACTGATCCCAGCAGATGCCGACGCCGAGGCGACCGAACGCGGTGTCCCAGACTTTGAAACCGGTGTCGCCGGGGCTGAAATACTCCTTCTCCTGATAGCCGATAGCGTTGGGGATGTGGGTCTTGCGGTACACGCCCAACAGGCGCCCGTCGGCATCGGCCACGCTCAGGGAGTTGAAGTAGGCGTTGCCGGCCTTCTCGTACCAGCTCAACGGCAGCACCACGCCGAGCTCCCGGGCCAGCGCGGCGAAGCGCGACAGCACCTGACTGTCGCGGTACTCCTCGGCCAGCCCCATGTGATGGTGGCTCTGTTCGATGCAGAAATACGGCGTGGCGAACAGCTCCTGCAACAGGATCACTTGCGCGCCCTGCGAGGCCGCTTCACGCACCAACTGCTCGGCGCGGTCGAGGTTGCTTTTCAGGTCCCAGGTGCACGGCATCTGGGTGGTGGCGACTTTCAATATCGTCATCGATCAACCCTCCACCGGCCAGGCGGGCTGTTGCTGGGTGATGCAGTGCACACCGCCGCCACCGTGGGCCAGGTGATTGATCTGCACCGGCACCACTTCGCGGCCCGGGAACGCCTTGGCCAGGGTTTCTGCCGCCACATGGTCGGCCTCGATGCCGTACGCCGGCATGATGATCGCGCCGTTGGCGATGTAGAAATTGGTGTACGAGGCGCAGAACACTTCGGCTTCGGTGTCCACCGCATCGGTGGCTTCGTACAGCTCGATCAGCTCGAACTTGCGGCCCTGAGCGTCGGTGGCCAGTTCCAGTGCGCGGCGGTTTTCCCGCACGACTTCGGCATACACCGAACTGCGATCGTGAGTGGCATCCACCAGCAACACGCCAGGGCGAGCGAAGGCGCAGACGCCATCGACGTGGCCGTCGGTCATGTCGCCGGTGACATAATCCGGATCGCCCGGCAGCCAAATGGTTTTCTTCACGCCGAGCAGGCGGCTGAAGATTTCTTCCATCTCGGCCTTGCTCACGCCGGGGTTGCGGTTGGGGTTGAGCAGCACCGATTCGGTGGTGATCAACGTGCCCTCGCCGTCCACGTGGATCGCGCCGCCCTCGTTGCTCAGCGCGGTGCCGAAGCACTCGCCGCCCAAATGATTGAGCACGCGGCGGGCCAGGCTTTCGTCCAGATCATGGGCGGACTTGCCGCCCCACGCGTTGAAGCGCCAGCTCACGCCAGCCAGGCCTTGCTCCGGATGCACGACGAAGCTTGGGCCCGAGTCGCGGCACCAGCTGTCGTTGACGGCCAGTGGAATCAGTTCGATGTTCGGCCCGCACAAGGCTTTGGCACGGGCGATAGCCGACGGATCGACGACCATTTTCACTGGCTCGAACCGGGCGATCGCATTGGCGACGCGGGCGAAATCTTCCTGCACCAACGGCAACGTGACGCCCCAGCCCGACTCCCACAGGGCCTGATTGTGTGGCCAGACCATCCAGGTCGCCGCGTGCGTCACCCACTCTGCCGGCATCATCCAACTGCTGTTGTTGTTTTTGTTCTGCTGCATGGTAAAAAGCCCTTTGAGTTAAGCCATTGTGTTCAATGAAAACAGCCTTGGCGGCGTTGACGTGCATGCTAATGGCGGCCTTAAGGGCAAACAAACGATGGATTTAGCGGAAAACTGATTAGAGGAACTTATCGATCATGCTGAAACACTGGCCACCCCTCAGCTCGTTGCGCGGCTTCGAAGCCGCTGCAAGGCTGGGCAGTTTTCACAAGGCCGCCGAGGAACTGAGCCTCACGCAGTCGGCCATCAGCCAGCAGATCCGCAGCCTTGAGGCGTATCTGGAACAGCCTCTGTTTTTCCGCAGCGGGCGCAGCGTCAGCCTGACCGACGCCGGCCACGACCTGCTCAGCACCACTCAGGCGATGCTGCAGCAATTGTCGGTGGGCATCCGGCGGCTGGGGCAATACCAGAAGCCCAATCAACTGGTGCTCAACACCACGCCGGCGTTTGCCCGGCACTGGTTACTGCCGCGGCTGGGGGATTTCCGCCGTCAGCATCCGAATGTGGATCTGTGGATTTTCAGCACCGATGAAGTGCCGGACATGGCGACCCAGACCATCGATCTGGCGGTGCGCGACGACATCAGTTCGCAGGCTGAATGCAGCTTCAAGGTGCTGCATGCCGACCGCCTCTACCCCGCGTGTCACCCGAGCTTGTTAAGCGTGCCGAGCGCGCAGCGGACAACGCTGCACGGCGAGCGGGAAATGGACTGGAGCCATTGGGCGGTGGAGTCGGGAATCGATGTCGGCCAGCAGGATCAGGGCTTGAACTTCTCTGATCCGGGCCTGCTGCTGGACGCGGCATGTTCAGGTCTGGGGATTGCGCTGGTCAGTCAGTTGCTCAGCCGTCAGGCGCAACAAAACGGGCTGTTGCAGCCACTGGTGGAGCAAACCATTCGCGGCCCGAACTGGGCAATGCTGACGCACCGCGACAGCGAGAACGACCCGATGGCGCGATGCTTCAGTCAATGGCTGACAACTCAGCTGGCAGAACCCGACCCGCAGGTTCAGACCGCCGTGAAATGACCGGCGCCAAGGCGGCCTTCCAGTCGACCGAACAGTACGTAATGCTGATAACCGCTGGTGAAGGCACCCGTGGAAATCGCGTTCCTGACGTCCTGATTCATATGCAGGTATTGCGCTTCGTCGAAGTTCTCGGCACTGACTTCGCCATTGCGCCCAAGCTTGTCGCTCTCGACCGGCGCCCCCATGATCGTGCGCCGCTGGAAATCGATGATCCGGTTGACGGCGTGACTTTCCAGCGGTCCCCGATTGGAGTGTGCCGAGTAGATGTGCAATCCGTTGTTCGCGCAGCGATTGCACATGTCGATGCAGTTCGACTGGGTGGACTTGCGTTCGGTCAGTTGCGCCAGCGGCATGTCCAGGTATTTGCCGACCTGATATTCGGTCTGATTGAAAATCGAACAACACAGGATGGTGTTGCCATTGCAGTCGAGCACCAGCCAGTCATCCTTGAGCGTGCAGGCCTGCTGAGGGTACTGGCGGACCAGATTGACCAGATCGTCGTAGGGCGGCAGCGCGAGTCGCTGCAGGGTCTCGCGATCAGTATCGGTCACCGACGGGTCGCGCTCGATCAGCGCCAGCGTCTTCTCCAGCGGCATCATCACTGAATAACCGGTCGAGAATTCGAAGCCCAGGCGCTGGCTGAATTCGCGCATCAGCCCTTCTTCTTCCATGTTGTCCAGGTAGCGGTGGTAATAGACCTCGATCCGCGTGTTCAAGCCATGTTGCTGCTTGAGCTCATGCAGTTTGATCATGTTGGCCTTCACGACTTCGATGTCGCCGCCGACGTGCCCTTGTTCGTACGTCTGCTGATAAAACCCGGACAGCGAGATACGGAAGAACCATGGATTGGCGAGCATCGCCGTCTCCATGTTTTTCGCCAGATTCAGGTTGGAACTGATACCACTGCGCAGACCGGCCGCGTTGATGATTTCGACAAACTCGCCGATTCGCGGGTGGATCAACGGCTCGGTCCAGTTATACAGAAAAATGGCCTCGACCCCTTCGTTTCGGGCCTTCTCGACGATCTTCCTGAACATGTCAACTTGCATGGCTTTCTTGAAGTTGACGTTTTCCGAGTTACCCATCGGACACGAAGGGCAGCTCAAATTGCACGCGCCGACAATATCGATGTACATATTCATTGCGAGTGACGCTCCTGGGGTGAATAGCGGTGCATCCAGACTGTCGACTTTTGTGATTGCCGTTATTCGCTATTTTTTTGACAGTCCGAGAGCGCGGCCAGCAAGTTCCGCGCCATTGGCATGCGTGGCCATCAATTCCACGATCCAATCGATAAATACCCGCAGCTTTTGGCTGATATGCCGGTTCGGCGGGTACGCAACGTACAGCGGCATCGGGTCAAGCGCCCAACCCTCGAACAGCGCCACCAGCTCACCGCGGGCCTCGTGCACCGCCGACATGTAGCGCGGCAGCCAGAGCACACCCAGACCGGCAAGGCCTGCCGCCAGATAAGCGTTGCCATCATCGACCGCCAGAACATGCCGGCCCTTGATCAGCAGGTTCTCCGTGGCATTGCGCAAGGCATAAGGCACTGGCCTGCCGGTGCGCGCCCAAAGGAAACCGACCACCCGGTGATGGCTGTCTTCCAGCTCCCGGGGATGCATCGGGGTGCCGGAGCGGGCCAGATAACTCGGCGCGGCGTACACGCCAAGTTGAAGATCCGCCACCTTCCGGGCCATCAGTGACTGATCCCGCAGCTCCCCGCCTCGGATAACGCAATCGACGTTTTCATCGATGATGTCGACGATCCGGTCGCTGACGCCCATGTCGATCTGGATCTCCGGGTAGCGCGCGTAAAACTCGGGCAGCGCCGGCACCAGAATCAGGTTGGCCAGAGGACTGGGCACGTCGACCCGCAAGCGTCCCTTGGGCTGCGCTGCCGCGCCAGGCAGGCTGGTTTCGGCATCGTCCATGTCCGCCAGCAACTTGATCACCCGCTCGTAATAGGCCGCGCCGTCCGCCGTGGCGTTGACCTTGCGCGTGGTGCGGTTGAGCAACTTCACTCGCAGCCGCGCCTCCAGTTGCTGAATGAGCTGGGTCACGGTGGTCTTGCTCATGTGCAGCGTTTCGGCGGCCTTGGTGAAACTGCCCGCCTCCACCACTCGGGCGAAGGCTTGCATCGAGTCAAAACGGTCCATATCCCACCTCTGATAGCGGCTCGATTGTTTGGGATTTGCAAACAGTGAGCGCCAAGGTTGCGCGTTTATCGCGCCGAGGCAAGTCCCTAGAGTTGCTCCATCACCGGTTTTCAACCCATTGAAGGAGACACCCCATGACCCGTGCCCAGCCAAAACGCGACGTGGTTTTCCCGCCCGGACGCCATGCGCTTTACGAGCGCAACCGTTATTCGCCAGCAATTCGCTCCAACGGTTTTCTGTTTGTCTCCGGGCAAGTCGGCAGCCTTGAGGACGGCTCGCCGGAGCCGGATCTCAAGCAACAGGTGCGACGGGCCTTCACCAACCTCAACGCCATTCTCGGCGCGGCCGGCGCCAGCTTCGATGACGTGGTGGACGTGACGGTGTTCATGGTCGACCCGCAATCGTCTTTCGAAACCATCTGGGAAGTGGTGCCGGAGTTCTGGGGCGAGGCACCGCATCCGACCATTACCGCAGTCGGCGTGACGTGGCTGTATGGCTTTCAGTTCGAGATCAAGGTGATCGCCAAACTGCCGGAATGACCTGATATCGCGTCGATTTGCAGCACGGGCCGACAGTCTTCAGACTGTCGACCCGCATTCCTTTTGCGATCCATCGCCATGTCCGACACCTTGTTGAAGCCCAGCCTGCCCGGCATCGCCCTGCGCCGCTGGCGCGTGCTGCACCGCGTCAAGCAGAGCCATGCCGCCGAGTTGTTCAGGGTCACCCAGTCGACTATTTCCCGTTGGGAAAGCGGCGTGCAGGCGATGGACCCGGACGCCCATCTTCAGCTCGAACGGCTGCTCGCGGCGCGACTCGACAGCGCCGCCGATCAGGCCCTCGCGCGACTGGTTACGGACAGCGCGCGGCCGGTTCACCTGGTATGCGACCTGACTCATCGCCTGCTGGCCTGCTCCCCGGCTCGCGCGGCGCAGTTCAGCAGTCCGCTGAGCGATCTGCTGGGGCAATCGCTGTGGCGCTTTGCGACGGCGCAAATCCAGCACAAGGAATCCTTGCTGGATGACACCGGTTGGCGCGAAGTCCCGGCGCCGCCGGCACTGGAATTCGTCACTGGCCGCAATGACTCGAACCTCGTGCCCATCCGCGAAAGCCTGTGCCGCTGGACGCGGATCGCGCTGTCGGACGGCACCGCCGCACGGCTGGTGGAAACGCTGTAGGCCGCGCGCCGCATATTTTATGCGTGGACGATGAACGAGGCCGGGCCTAGGCTTTGAGCCCTGCTCTCTTAATCCCGGCCACTGTATGAACCTCGAAAAAATCAAGGGACGCCTCGACTTCCTGCGCGAAGCGGAACGGCTCAAGGACGTCCTCAGAAGCGCCCATACCTCCTCCGGACGCAGCGAAAGCACCGCCGAACACAGCTGGCGCCTGTGCCTGATGGCGATCGTGTTCGCCGACGACCTGGCCGGGCTGGACGTGCTGAAAGTCCTGAAAATGTGCGTCATCCACGACCTCGGCGAAGCCATCAACGGTGACATTCCAGCAGTCGATCAAGCCGGTTTTCCCGACAAGGGCGAACAGGAGCGCAATGACTTGCTGCTGCTCACCCGCTCCCTGGACGACGCACTGAGAAACGAAATCGTCGCGCTCTGGGACGACTACGAAAACGCCCGCTCCCCCGAAGCCAAAGCGGTGAAGGCCCTCGACAAGCTGGAAACACTTTTACAACACACGCAAGGGAAGAATCCGCCAGACTTCGACTATGGCTTCAACCTGGCCTACGGCAAGCAATACACCAACGCCGATCCGCTGTTCGAAACCCTTCGAACCCTGATCGACCGGGACACCCGAGAACGCATGAACACAAACATCACAATCCGCAACGAACGTCCCGAAGACATCGACGCCATCGCCCGAATCACCGAGGCCGCGTTCCAGCACGAAGAACACTCCAGCCACACCGAACAATTCATCGTCAACGCCCTGCGCCGCGCCGGCCAGCTCAGCGTGTCGCTGGTGGCAGTGGAGAACGACACGGTGGTCGGCCATGTCGCCATTTCCCCCGTGACGATTTCCTCCGGCGCTCAAGGCTGGTACGGCCTCGGCCCGATCTCCGTATGCCCGACCCGCCAGCAGCAAGGCATCGGCTCGGCGCTGATGAAAGCCTCGCTGGCGGAGTTGCAGCGCATTGGCGGGGTTGGTTGCGTGGTGCTTGGCGATCCGGGCTACTACGGCCGTTTTGGCTTCAAGGCTCATGCAGGCCTGGAGTTGCCGGGGATTCCGGCGGAGTACTTTCAGGCGTTGGCGTTTGCAGGTGAGTTGCCGGTCGGTGTCGTCAGCTACCACGAGGCTTTTGACGCTACCGCGTGATTGCTCACCGTCCTCGATTACTCACATTCCGTGTTCAACCGCTTCACTAATACGCTCTTGCTGCCATTTCTGCGATCAATATTCTGTGCTCATGTTGTTTTTGCCCCGGACAGAAAAGAGCGCAAGCCATGCCCAGCCCGAGAACGCTGTACCAGAAGCACATCGACAGTCACACCGTCTGCACCCTCGACGATCAGGGCCACGTGCTGCTTTACATTGACCGCCAGGTCGCCAACGAATACACCAGCCCGCAAGCCTTCAGCGGCCTGCGTGATGCCGGGCGCACGGTGTGGCGGCCTGCGGCGACGCTGGCGGTGGTCGATCATGTGAACCCCACCGCACCGAAACGCATCGCGACCATGCCCGACGCCGGGGGCGCGCGTCAGGTGTCGTACTTCGAAGAAAACTGCCGCGACTTCGGCATCGAGCTGTTCGATGTGCTGGACAAACGCCAGGGCATCGAACACGTCGTGGCGCCGGAACAAGGCTTCATTTTGCCGGGCATGGTGGTGGCGGCCGGTGACAGCCACACCACCACTTACGGCGCACTGGGCGCCTTCGGTTTCGGCATCGGCACTTCGGAAATCGAGCACCTGCTGGCAACCCAGACGCTGGTCTACAAGCGCCTGAAAACCTTGCGTGTGACGGTCAACGGTGAGCTCGGCGCAGGCGTCACGTCCAAGGACATCATCATGGCGCTGATCGAAAGGATCGGCGCGTCCGGCGCCACCGGTTACGCCATCGAATTCACCGGCCCGGCCATCAGCGCCCTCAGCGTCGAAGCGCGCATGACCATCTGCAACATGGCCGTCGAGGCCGGTGCCCGGGGTGCGTTCATGGCTCCGGACGACAAGGTGTTCGCTTACCTGCAGCTTAAGCCGCGTGCGCCCAAGGGCAAGGTCTGGGAGCAGGCCGTCGAGCGCTGGAAAACTCTGCACAGTGACGAGGGCGCAGTGTTCGATCGCGAAGTCATCCTCGATGTCGCCGCGCTGGAGCCGATGGTGACCTGGGGCACCAGCCCCGATCAGGCCGCGCCGATCAAAGGCCACGTGCCGGACCCGGCGGCCCAGCCCGATCCGATCCTGCGTCAGGGCCTGCAGCGCGCCCTCGACTACATGGGCCTGACACCCGGCATGCCGCTGAACGAAGTGACGATCAGCCATGCCTTCATCGGCTCCTGCACCAATGCGCGGATCGAAGATTTGCGCGACGTTGCCCGCGTGGTGCGCGGCAAGCGTGTGGCGGCCCATGTGCGGGCGATGATCGTTCCCGGCTCGACGTTGGTGCGCAACCAGGCGGAGGACGAAGGCCTGGCGCAGATTTTTCTCGACGCCGGTTTCGAGTGGCGGCAATCGGGTTGCTCGATGTGCCTGGCGATGAACGACGACGTGCTCGCGCCGGGTGATCGCTGTGCGTCCAGCACCAATCGCAACTTCGAAGGCCGTCAGGGCGCCGGTGCGCGCACCCACCTGATGAGCCCGGCGATGGTCGCCGCCGCCGCCATCAGCGGCCATTTGACTGACGTGCGCACCGTCGCGCTGGAGGCTTGAACCATGCAACCTTTCGACACCGTCAGCGGCAGTGCCGCGCCGTTTCTCGCATCCAACATCGACACCGACGTGATCATGCCCAAGCAGTTTCTCAAGGGCATCGATCGTCAGGGGCTGGATCGCGGGCTGTTCTTCGATCTGCGCTTTCTCGCGTCCGGCGAACCCAACCCTGAATTCGTGCTCAACCAGACGGCCTGGCAGGACGCGGCGTTTCTGGTAACCGGCCCCAACTTCGGCTGCGGCTCCAGCCGCGAACACGCGGTGTGGGGCTTGAAGCAAGTGGGGATACGGGCCTTGATCGGCACCACGTTCGCCGGGATTTTCTACGACAACTGCCAGCGCAATGGCGTGCTGGCGATTCAACTGGATGACGCGCAGTTCAAGCGCGTGGCCGAGGCGATCAGCGTCCCTGAGACCGCGCGGATCAGCGTGAACCTGGCGCAGCAGACCCTCGAGCTGGCAGACGGCACTCAAATCGAGTTCGAGATCGATCAGTTGCGCAAACAGTCGTTGCTGCTGGGACTGGACGCCATCGGCACCACGCTGCAACGCACCGAGCAGATCCGCGCCTTTGAAGCGCGGCATCTGGCGGACAATCCCTGGCTGGGTTGATGGCAAAAAAAACGGGAGGTTCATTGAACCGCCCGTTTTCATTCCACGGACAAATCGCGGAAGTACTCTTCCAGAAACTCCACGCACACCCGCAATTTCGCCGACTCGCTGAGCCGGGTCGGATAGACCGCCCAGACGTTGGCGCTCTGGGTGTAGCCGTCCAGCACCTGCACCAGCCTGCCCTGCTCGAGCATCGGTTTGACGTCCCACATCGAGCGCAACAGAATTCCGCCACCGCTCAAGGCCCACTCCAGCACGATCTCGCCGCTGTTGGAGGACAACGGGCCATTCACTCGCACCGTCTCCTCTTGTCCGTCCTTGCTCAGGGTCCAGATGCCGAATGCGTTGTTGCGCTCCTTGAGCACCAGACAATCGTGGTCTTTCAGGTCTTCGAGAGATTGCGGCGTGCCCCGGCGTTCGAGGTATTCCGGCGTGGCGCACAGCACGCGCCGGTTGCTCACCAGTTTGCGCGCCAGATGCTGACCCGGCAGGTCATCGCCGACGAGGATTTCCAGGTCGAAGCCCTCGCCCACCAGATCGACCACCCGGTCGAACACGTCCAGCCGGATATCGAGTTTCGGGCACGCCCGGGACAACTGGCTGATGGCCGGCGCCACATGATTGCGGCCGAAACCGAAGCTGCTGCAAATGTGCAGCGATCCCGCCGGCTGGTGCCGCGCCTGGGAAATCTCGCCGAGAAACTGATCGAAATCCCCGAGCAGTTTCTCCGCCCAGATCCGCACCCGCTCGCCATCGTCGGTCAGCGCGATGCGCCGGGTGGTGCGGTGCAACAGCTTGGTCGCCAGCGTGGTTTCCAGCACCGAGATGCGCTTGCTGACGTAGGCCGGTGAAAAGCCCAGCTCGTCGGCGGCGCTGGCAAAGCTGTTCTTGCGGATGACGGTGAGGAACACCTTGAGGTCTTCAGGCAAGGGAAATTGGTCACGATTCGTGTTCATAGGCCGCATGCTTCCGCTGTTTATCACGCATTTTGCGAAGGATACCATCGAATCACCGCCTCGCCACCCGAGCTCGGTGCACCGTGGTTTCCCGTCCATCCTCGATAAAAACAAACATGAGGACATGCGTCATGAGCGACTCCCTTGAGCAATCCCTGAACGTCGACGGCCCGCGCGCCGGCGGCTTCATCCAGCGCCTGCGCAGCTATGAGATCGGCGTGATCCCGCTGCCGATCTTCGTCGGCATCGCCGTGATCGTGTTTCTGTCGGCCCACCTCGGTTTTCTGCCGAAGAACATGATCGGCGGACTGGCCGTGATCATGACCATGGGCGTGTTCTTCGGCCAGATGGGCTCGCGTCTGCCGATCCTGCGGGAAATCGGTGGCGGCGCCATCCTGTGCCTGATGCTGCCGTCGGTGCTGGTGTTCTACGGTTTCTTCGGCGCGCCAACAATCGACGCGACCAAAATGCTGATGAAGGAAGCCAACTTCCTGTACTTCGTGATCGCCAGTCTGGTGGTCGGCAGCATTTTGGGCATGAGCCGGTTCATTCTGGTCCAGGGCATGATCCGCATGTTCATCCCCTTGCTGGCCGGCACCCTGGCCGCCGTCGCGAGCGGGCTGATCGTCGGCAAGCTTGCCGGCTACAGCGTCTACCACACGTTCTTTTTCATCATCGTGCCGATCATTGGCGGCGGCATCGGCGAAGGCATCCTGCCGCTGTCCCTGGCCTATTCGGCAATCCTCGGCGGCACGCCGGACATCTACGTCGCGCAACTGGTCCCGGCGGCCGTGGTCGGCAACATTGCAGCGATCATCTGCGCCGGTTACCTGGCAAGACTGGCGCTCAAACGCCCGGCCATCAACGGTGAAGGGGCGCTGATCCGGGCGAAAGCCGAGAACGACAAATTCAAGGTCAAGGAAGAAACCGGCACCAGCATCGACCTGCGGGTCATGGGCGCCGGGGTGCTGGTCATCTGCACTTTCTTCGTCCTCGGTGGCCTGCTGGAAAAGGTCGTCGGGATTCCGGGGCCGGTGATGATGATTCTCGCGGCGGTGCTGTTCAAATACGTGCGCGTGCTGCCGGAGAAACTGGAAAAAGGCGCGCAGTCTTTCTACAAACTGGTGTCGGCCGCCTTCATCTGGCCGGTGATGATTGGCCTTGGAATGTTGTATGTGCCGCTAGACAGCGTGGTGAAGGTGTTCTCGATCGGCTATGTGCTGGTGTGCCTCAGCGTGGTGGTGTCGATGACCGTCGCCGGTTTTTTCATTGGCAACCTGATGAAGATGTACCCCATCGAATCGGCCATCGTGACTTGCTGCCACAGCGGTCTGGGTGGCACCGGCGACGTCGCAATCCTGTCGGCGTCGAACCGGATGTCACTGATGCCGTTTGCGCAGATCTCTACCCGGATCGGTGGCGCCTCGACGGTGATTCTGGCGACGTTGTTGCTGGGTTTCGTCACCTGAACGCGGGGTGAATGCCGGCTGATAATCCATTGCCCCGGTCAGGTGGCGCATTCCGGCTGCGTATAGAACCGCACCGCATTCTTGCCGGCCTCCTTGGCTTCATACATGGCCTGATCCGCGCATTTCACCAGCAGCTCCGGCGTTTTGCCGTGCTCCGGATAGATGCTCACGCCGATACTGGGCGTGACGGACACCCAGTGTTCGTCCACCAGGATCGGTTCACCCACCGACAGCAACAGCTTGCGAGTGATGGGGGCGATCTGTTCAAGCTGGTGGATGTCTTCCAGCACGATCGCAAACTCATCACCGCCCAGGCGGGCCACGGTGTCCACGTCTCGCAGACAAGCCTTCAGGCGCGACGCGATCGTGGTCAGCGTGCCGTCCCCCACCGGGTGCCCCAGGCGATCGTTGATCTCCTTGAAGTGATCAAGGTCCAGGAACAGGATCGCGACTTTCGCACCGGACCGCTGCCCACGGGCGATGGCCTGGGTCAACCGCTCGCGGAACAGCAGCCGGTTCGGCAGACCGGTCAACGGGTCATGGGTGGCCAGGTAGCCCTGGAACTCCTGCTCGGCATGCTGTTTGGTAATGTCGCTGCACACCGCCGCGTAATGCAGCTCGGACTCGTTGAAACCGCTGATGGCCGTGATCGCCAGCGACTCAAGGTAAAGATCGCCACTTTTCTTGCGATTCCATAGCTTGCCTTTCCACTGCCCTTCTTCCTTGAGGCTCTGCCACATGTCAGCGTAGAAATCGCTCGATTGCCGGCCTGAGCTCCAGAGGCTCGGATTCTGGCCCAGCACCTCCGATTCGGTATAACCGGTCATCGCGGTAAAGGCCGGATTGACCTTGGTGATCTTTCCCAGCCGGTCAGTGATGATCACGCCGTCCATGGTGATGTTGAACACCTGATCCACCAGCCACAGATGCTCGCGGGATTTCTGCTCCGCCGCATCGCGCTGTTTTCTCCAGAGCAACGACATACGGATGCCGGCAACGCCCCCCACGACCACCAGGGCAATGAGCGTAATGGTGATCAAGAGAAACGTGTCGAAAATCACCTTGCTCTTGTTGGCAAATTGCGCGGCTTGATCAAGGTTGACGTTGATGTCCTGCGTCAACAGTTGATCCAGGTGATCCAGAAAAGGTACCCGTTGCTGGTACCAGGTCATGACCTCCTCGCTGCTGTGGGTTTCCAGTAACTGCAAGGCTTGCCGTGTCATCCCGGCCAACTCGGGCAGATCCTGTTTGATCTGCTCGGCGAGCCGACTCTCTTCTTTGCTGCTGACGCCAACGGGATAATAGAGCTGCCACTCCCTGGCGATATCGCCCAGTTTCGTCTCGATTTCCTGTGTGTACTCTTCAGTCTTCCCGGGATTGCGGTGGGCGAAAATCTTCCACTGCAGACGGCGGACGTTGGTCTCCGCCGAACGGATGTTGGCCAGATGCCCGATGGGGGCGGAGTTGCCGAAATACATGACCCGGATGTAACCATCGAGCCGGTTGACCGTCAGCAACACACCCAGCACCAACAGGATCACCAACACCATTCCAAGCCCGATGACCGCATAAATGCGTGAACTGGACTTTCGGCTCAAAAAAGACCGCATGACAAATACCTGCCTTGGCCCTGCTCACATCACCGACGCTGCGGAATGTGATCATTGCTTATTATTAGTTTTAGAAGACGTGCTGCC
This sequence comes from Pseudomonas sp. GM25, assembly GCF_000282255.1. Taxonomy (NCBI): domain Bacteria; kingdom Pseudomonadati; phylum Pseudomonadota; class Gammaproteobacteria; order Pseudomonadales; family Pseudomonadaceae; genus Pseudomonas; species Pseudomonas sp. GM25. The sequence continues at coordinate 252,061 of NZ_AKJQ01000038.1, forward strand.
GGCCGGGAAAACACCTTGGGACGAAAGTTCCTGTCCAGCCAGGCGTTGAGTTCATACAACCTCACCGGTGCCATGCCGGGGTAGTCGCGCAACGCGTCAAACACCTCGTCCCGGGCATGGGGTCTGGCACGCAGATCCCGGCTTTCGATGTACTGATTGACGAACCAATGGATATCGCAGGTTTCCTTTCTCGATATATAGATCGTGCTCAAGCTATCCGGATACTGGCTCATGATCTCGGGCGCCATAGTCGACTCCTGCTGCAATGAAATTCATAACCAAACCAACCAGCGATCAGAGGCTGAAGCGGCCGATCAACTTGTTCAGGTCTGAGGCCAGCGCGGACAGTTCGCCGCTGGCGATGAATATCTGATCCGCCGCGGCCGTGCTCTGCGCCGACAGGTTATTGATGCTCACCAGGTTCACATCCACCGACTTGGCCACTTGCGCCTGTTCTTCCGAAGCGGTCGCGATCATGCAGTTGCGTTCGTTGATGTCGGTCACGGCCCGGGTGATTTCGGTGATCGCTTCTCCTGCCTCGCGGGCAATCTTCAGGGTGCTGATTGCTTCGAGGTCCGTCTGGCGCATGGAGCTGACCGCCTTCTCGGAACCGGACTGCACGTTGCGGATCATCTCTTCGATTTCCTGCGTCGAGACCTGCGTGCGATGGGCCAGGGCCCGCACTTCGTCGGCGACCACGGCAAACCCGCGCCCCTGTTCACCCGCCCGCGCGGCCTCGATCGCGGCATTGAGCGCCAGCAGATTGGTCTGCTCAGCAATGGCGCGGATGACGTCGAGCACCTTGGCAATGCTTTCCGTCTGATTGGCCAGCTGTTCGATTTCAACGCTGGTGCCCTGCACCGCGCTGCTGAGCTTTTCGATGGACACGATGGTTTCCGTGACCCTGTCCATGCCCATCTGCGCAGAGCTTTCGGACTGGCGAGTGGATTGCGAGGCCGCCACCGCATTGCGGGCCACCTCCTCGACCGCCGCCGTCATCTCGTTGACCGCCGTGGCTGCCAGCTCGGTTTCCATGCTCTGTTGGCGAACGCCCTCGTTGGACTCGTGGGTGATCGCGCTCATCTCTTCCGCCGAGGCCGCCAGCAGCGAAGACGATTCGGAGATGTGATTGATCGTGCTTTTGAGGCTGGTGAGCATCTCGGCAGTGGACTCTTGCAGTTCGGTCAATTCGTCATGGCCTGACACCTCGACGGTCCCGACCAGGTTGCCGGCCGCGATCTTCTTGGTGGTCGCCAGCAGTTCACGCAAGGGCAGGATCACGCTGCGGGTGAAAAACAGCGTGAGAAAGAACGTCACGACCAGCGCAACCGCGATGACGATGGCAGTGGTCACGGTGCTTTCATGGGCTTCATCGCGCGCCGCGGTGCTGGATTTTTCAGCGCGATCCGCCATCAGGCTTTGCAGGTCTTCGGTGGACTTCAACAAGGCTTCGGCGGCGGGCGCCGAATTGGCCTTGATAAAGGCGACCAGTTCTTTTTGCGAAGCGCTTTCACCCAGCTGCAGCAGTTGATCGATTTTCTGGCTGAACACATCGACATTCGTATTGACGATATCGAACCGGGCCTGCTCTTCATTACCAAAGATCAACGGGACATAGGCCGCCGTGGCGCTGCGCAAGGTTTCCCGGAGTTTGCGGACTTGCTCGGCGCGGGCCGTGAAGTTCTGCGAGTCGTCCACGGCGAAAAGCAGGTTGGCCACTCGCAACCTGTAAGCCGCCGCTTCAATCCGGGCAGCCTGACGCACACTCGGCAGGCAGTTGTCCTGCAAGTCGGTCACCGCCCACTGAACGCTGTCCATCCGCCAGATGGATTGCCATCCGAGGATGACCAGCAGCAAGGAGGTAATGCCGAAACTGATCAGGGTTCGGGGAACCAGCTTTATCTTTCTGAAAAACATCCGCACCACCGCCTTGTTCGAGTCTGTCGAACGAAATTAATCAAGGAGCGTTGGGTGGGCCGGTAAACAATCAACCACTCGAGTGCACGCAATTGCACGCCCGGTCACCGCCACGCTCGCGCCACATTAGCGGTCGACCGCGCGCCGGCTCTATCAGGCAATCCTGAAAATGAGGGCTGGGAAGGAAGAAACGGATTACTGGAACAGGTTGGCTTCCAGGCAAAAAGTGATCAGCTCCTGATCGCTGCTCACGTTGAGCTTGCGCATGGCCGTGACCTTTTGCGTGCTGATGGTCTTGGCGCTGCGATTCTGGTCTTCGGCGATGTCCCGCAGGCTCATCCCCGAGATGAACAGACGCAGGATTTCCAGCTCACGAATGGACAGCAACGCCAGGCGCTCTTCGACGTTCTGCTGGTTGTCCACCACCGAGAGCTTCTTCACTTCCGGGCATTCATAGTTGCGCCCCTGGCTGAGCGCATCGAGTGCCTTCTGGATTTCCAGGTGGACCTGGCCTTTTTGCACCACACCGGCCACTCCCAGATCGTACAGCCGGGACAGAATCAGGCCGTTGGAGACCATGGTCAGAATCAGTATCCGCAGGTCGGGAAAGTGCCGGACCAGGTATTTGATCAGCTTCAGCCCATCCCCGTAGATCGAGTTCTCGGGCATGTTGTAGTCGGTGATGAGAATGTCCGGCACCCGCGCACTCAACAGCTTGACCAGTTCGGTGGAGCTCGACGCCTCGCCGATGACCTCGAACCGCTGGTCACGCTCGACCAGCTCCCGCACGCCCAGCAGAACGATCGGATGATCGTCGGCGATGACGACGGTGATTTTTTGCCTGCTCATTGGGATATCCATGTGAATCGGTTGGCGCCAGTCATATTGATTTCAACAAGTCGGAGAGCCCGTCCAGCGCCTGCTCTATGTCAGCGACCAGACCAGCCTCCAGCGAACGCTCGCGGACTTGATGTTCCAGTTGCCCGAACACCGTCGACATCTGATCCGCCCGTACCACCGACAACGCACCGCTGACCGAATGCAGCCGCTGTACGACATCGGTTTGCCTGCCATGGGCGATGGCCGCGCGAACAGCGTCCATGTCCTGTTGCATCGTGCTGTGAAACAGGCTGCGCATTGCCGCTGACAGTGTGATGGCCGGCTGGACGGGAACCGTTTCGCCTGCCTTCAGAGGTTTAGCAACCGGGTTGCGCTTGTCACTCCCGAGCTGGCTCAGGGTGCTCATCAGGTCCGTCAGCCGCAGTGGCTTGACCATCCAGGCACTCATTCCGGCCGACTCGCAGCGCTCACCCTCATCGCGCATCGCATTGGCGGTGATGCCGATGATCGGCACCTGCCCGTCGGTCTGGCGAATCTGACGGGTGAGCTCATAGCCGTTCATGACCGGCATGTTCACGTCGCTGAGCACCACATCGAAATCGTCCTGGTTCCAGACCTGCAAGGCCTGAAGTCCGTTGCCCGTGACGGTGACCTCACAGCCCAGGGATTCGAGCTGTTCCTTGAGGATAGCCTGATTGATCAGGTTGTCTTCGGCGACCAGCACGTGCAGTTCCAGCCTCGGCAGTGCGGCCTCGGCCAGCGGCGAGAGCGCAACACCCGCAGGGTCGGTGGCCAGAAGTACGCCGTCGGCAATGGCTTGAATGTGCTGCGCGCTGACCCGTGCGCCCGTACTGGTGTGTTCAGGGGCCAGCGGCCCTTCGTATTCGCAGCGCAGGACCTTGCCCTTCCACGTCAGGGGTACGTCATCCGTCGCCAGCAGATCGACCAGCAGCGCACCGGTCGGCAGCTCTTTGGAGCGGGGTGAAATCACCGTGGCGCTGGCGCCCCAGTGCGTCATCCACCCCTGAATGTTGTCCGCCAGTTCCCGCACCGGTGCGCGGATGTAGATCTGCCGTCCACTCAGGTTCGGTCCGGCCTTTTCGGTTCGAGGGGTTTGCGCAAGCGTCAGCGGCAGCACGACGGTGAAGCTGCTGCCCAGTCCCTGTTCGCTGACCACCGAGATACTTCCACCCATCAACGCAACGAACTGACTGCAAATCGACAGGCCCAGTCCGGTACCGCTGATGAGATTGCTGGTGTGTGCCTGATAAAAGGGCTCGAAAATGTGCAGCTGTTGTTCCGCGGTGATGCCAATCCCGGTGTCGGTAACCTGAACCTGCAACTGCGGCCCCTGCCCTTCGCTCTCCAGCAACTGACAACGCAGGACCACGCGCCCGAGGCTGGTGAACTTCACCGCGTTGCTCAGCAGGTTGTTCAGAATCTGCCCCAGCTTGACGTCGTCCCCGTGTATCTGCGGTGGAAGGGCCGGATCGATGCAGGCGTATATCTGCAGGTTTTTCGAGCGCGCGCCGGCAATGTGGGCGGCCACGGTGGCTTCAATCAATGCCAGCGGAGAGAAAGACACCGGCTCGAGGGTCAGTTGGCCGGATTCGATTTTCGACACATCCAGCACGTCGCTGATGATGTCCAGCACTGTCGTGGAGGAAATCTGCATGGTGCGCAGGTAATCGAGCTGACGGGGTTCCAGCGGGGTCAGCCCCAGCAGTTCCAGCGTCCCCAGCACGCCGTACAGCGGTGTGCGGATTTCATGGCTCATCGTCGCCAGAAAGATGGTTTTCGCCTCGCTGGCTTTCTCCGCCTGTTTTTTTGCCTGGCGCAGCGCCACCGAACGTTGCTGGTGCTCGGTGACATCGGAAAACGCGCAGATCAACACGTCCTGATCCTGGTAACGGGCGCTCGCGTAATTGACCAGGTAGTGACGCTCCTGCAACGCCATGCAGGCTTCCCCGCTCAAGGTCACACCGGGCTTGCGAAACAGCCGGGAGACTTCCTGGGCAACCACCGTGCTTTGTTGTGCCCGCTGGTTTTCCATGACCACCCCGCCGTCGGCGAGACGGATGACCACCAGCCCGGCGGGGGCGCTTTCCACGACGGCGCGATTGAAGGCCTGGCTTTCGACGAGACGATCCTGGGCAACCTTCGCCGGAATCACCACGTGCTTGCGGTAGTAGACGTATAAAAGCCGGAAGCACACCGCCAGCAAGATCGACAGACCCAACAAGCGCAGAACCGGCAACGCCGCCCATTCGGCGAGATGGCGATAATCGACGAAATACTGCGCCACCCACCGTTCGCCCGTGGTCGACGGTTCAGTGGTGGTAATGGACAGTCCTTCGCCCGACCAGGCAAAACCCGCCGCCTCGACTGGCGTTTGGAGACGCCCGACCAGAGTTTCACCCTCAGGCCCGACCAACGCGAAACGGCCATGAAACGGCAGCCCGGAGTCCGCCGCCCCTTCGTTCGAGTGGCGGATGTCGGACAGCGTGACAACTGCCACGTGATCCATACCGCTGTCGACGCGCGTGCGGTTGATCGGCAGCTCGCCGGTGACAAAGGCGGCCACTTGCAGGGCAGGCTCCTGCCCGGCCGCCTCGGGCACAGGCCGGACCCAGCGGACACTGCGACTGCGCGACCGGTCCGTGTCGATGATCTGCCGGTACAGGTTCTGCAGGGTCTGGGCATAGTTCTGCCGGGTGAGCAGGTTTTCATCGCGGAACTCGCCTATCGCGGGCACCACCAGCCGGGCCGGACTTTCGGGACTGAAGACAAATACCTGAGGCGACAACAGGCTCGATTGGGCCCAGAACCGACTGTAATAGTTGGTCAGGTGCCAGCCGATGGAGGACAGCGCGTTCAGACTGGTCTGGCCCTGATCGCTCGGCATATCGACCATGAATGGCAAGGAAAACGCGCCCTCGGAAACCTGATAGACACTGTTGTGTGCGTCGCTGAATTGCAGGTTCTGCTTGAGCCCGCTCGGCACACTGGCCAGCGTTTCCGTCGGGGCGACCAGTCGATCGGAAATCGCCTGCAGGAACACCTCCTGCTCGCGCACGTTTTTCATCACCCGCGAAAAATGCGCGTCGGCCTTTTCCCGCTCGCTGTCGAACAGGCGCACGATCGCCCAGGCGTTCGTCACCACCAGCACGAACACCAGCCCCAGCGACAACAGCAGTCCGCTGCCCAGGCGCATCGAGCTCCTGGCCAGCGATCCAAACAGACTATCGGTATTCATTGCGTGCCTCGAAAGCTCCTGCACCACTGGGGTTCATGGTTGAACCATAGACAACGTTTTCACCCGGGCCAGCGCCGGCGCTCAAATGCCGTCGCGCCTGCCGGGGCCGTCCGCAGACAGCAGGCCCAGAAACTGTTGTGAATGCACCGCTTTGGAAATCAGGAACCCCTGCACCTGATCGCAGTCAAGCCGACTCAGGAGCGCGAGCTCTCCGGCTGTTTCCACGCCTTCGGCCACGACATTCAGGCCCAGCCGTTTGCCGAGGGCGACAATGCTGCTCAGCGCCGCCTCCAGGTTTTCGTTCTCGACGCAACCGCTGACCAGCGAGCGGTCGATCTTGAGCTCGGTAAAGGGCGTGGAAACCAGATTGAAGTAGGAACTGTAGCCTTTGCCGAAGTCATCCTGAGCCAGACCGAAGCCCTTGAAGCGCAGCCGGCAGACGCCTGCGAAATAATGGCCCTGGTGCTCGGTGGCGGAGCTTTCCATCAATTCGAAACTGATCTTCGACGGAATGCCGCCTCGTGCCAGAACCAGATCGTGCAGGCGATCCGGCAAGTCATCACTGGCCAGCAGGTGCGTCGGCAGGTTGATCGAGACCGGCACATCGTAGCCCTGCGCTCGCCAGGCCGATTGAGCGCTGATGGTGTGGGCGACAAACTCCATCAACAACGCCTCTTCCAGATTGTGCCGGATGATGCCCGGCAGAAAGTCCCTGGGCATCAACAGGTCGTCGCTGCTTCGGCGCCATCGAGCCAAGGCCTCCGCCGCGACGATGCGCCCCGTCGCCAGTGATTTTTTTGGCTGGAACCACGGCTGGATCTGACCGCTGCTGATAGCCGCGGTCAGGTCGCCGGAACTGAAATGGGTGGGCGCCTTCAACGCTGTAAAAGCGCCGTTGCCCGCTGCCATGGCGTGTTTGATAGTGTCTTGCAGGGCTTCGAATCTGACGGGTTTGCTCAGCACGCCCGCAACGCTGAAGCCCAGGCTTCGGGCCGCCAGGCTGACACTGCTCAGCATGCGCCCGTGGGCGATGCTCATGAATGCCAAGGCCGGTTTGTACTCAAGTTCCGTCAGGTGCTGGACCAGTTGCACACCGTCCATGCCCGGCATCATCAAGTCGCTGAGCAACAGGTCGAAGTGCCGGGTCTTGAGCAGCTCGAGCGCGTGGTGTCCATTGACCGCCGGCTGGACGCACACGCCACCCAACGAGCCGAACAATTCGAGCAGGTATTGAAGTTGAAAGGGGTTGTCCTCGACAACCAGCACGCTATAAGCCATCGACATTCACCCTTTCGTAGTGTTGCAGGCAATTGAACAGCGCGCCCAGGCCAAATGGTTTCACCAGCAATTGCTGCATGCCGGCGCCGAGGCAACGGTCACGCTCGTCACGCATCGCATTGGCGGTGGCGCCGATGATCGGCGCGGTACAGCCGAGGCTGCGCAATCGACGGGTCAGGTCATAGCCATTCATGCCCGGCATATTGATGTCGGTCAGGATCACGTCGAAGTCGTCGGCCGCCCACAGCACCAGCGCTTCAGAGGCATCGCTCGCCAGCACGACCTGACAGCCCAGCTCTTGCAGCTGATCCTTGAGGATCAACTGATTGATCACGTTGTCTTCGACCACCAGCACCTTGATCGACAGCTTCTCGCAGACGTCCGCATCCAGCAGGCGTTGCGGATGATCAACGCGCCCCTGGGCCTGAATGACTGCATCGAACAGGCCGTTGAGATCATTGAGCTCGACGTCCCAATGATTGAACGTCTGGCCTTCCGTCTGGCATCCGTCGGGGCTCACCACAATGCTCGCGCCTTTCCAGTCGCAGCACAGGAGGCCTTGTGCCTCGGGGTGTATTTCGATCAGCACCGCCGACGGATCCGCACCGGTCAGCGGCGGCTTGCCGATCTGCGCCCTGGCGCCCACGGTTCGTAGCCAGCCTTCAACGTACTCCGCCATCTCCAGCACAGGCGAATACACATACACCGGTGCCTGGGAAAACCCGCGTTTGAGCTGAACCTCGGCGGTTGTCGAGACGCGCTCCAGCGCGACGTCCAGGGTAAAGCTGCTGCCCAGCCCCGCCGCACTGACCACCCGAATGTTGCCATTCATCAGCAACGCCAGCCGCTGACAGATCGACAACCCCAGCCCCGTGCCGGCGACCACGTTGGTGGCACTGCCGGTCTGGTAAAACGGCTCGAACAGAAACACCTGATCCTCATGGGTGATGCCGGGGCCGGTGTCCGAGACTTGCCAGCAGACCTCCAGACGATCCCCGGCCGCCGCGCCCGCCCTCACCCGCAGGACAACCTGCCCGCTGTCGGTGAATTTGACGGCATTGTTCAGCAGATTGTTGAGGATCTGCCTGATCCGGGTCACATCCCCGCGCAATACGGCGGGCAGAACGGGATCGATCCAGGAATAAAGCAGCAGCCCCTTGCTGCGCGCCGCGCCCCGATAGCTCTGCACGACGCTGTAGACCAGGTCCACCGGAGAAAAATCGTGGATCTCCAGGGCCAGTTGACCGGCCTCGATTTTCGCCACGTCCAGCACGTCGCACACCAGGTTCAACAGTGCCGTCGAGGAGCTTTCAATCGCGTGCAGATAGGATTTCTGCTGGGCCTTGAGCTCGGTCTTGCCCAGCAGCTCCAGCGTACCCAGTACGCCATACAACGGTGTGCGGATTTCGTGGCTCATGGTGGCCAGGAACAAGGTCTTGGCCTCGTTCGCCGCGTCGGCCATCTGCTTGGCCATGGCCATCGCCGCTTCCACCTGTTTGCGCGAACTGATATCGCTGAACGCACAAAACAGCACGTCTTCGCCGTTGTAGCGTGTCGGCACGAAGCTGAGGTAGAGATGACGGCCATTGCCAGCCTGAAACTCGTCCGACTGGTTCGTTTCGTTCTCGTCGAACGCCCGCTCGATCCAGCCGTGGCACAGGCGTTCGCGCTCATTGCATTCGCCCAGCCACTGCTCCGATAACCGGTTTTCCAGCACCACCTGTCCGTCGGCACGCCGCAGAACGCACAGAGCAACCGGTGCGGTCTGGATCACCGCGCGGCTGAACGCTTCGCTTTCGATCAACGCATCGATGCGCTCGGTGGCGGGAGTAATCAGGCGTCGTTCAATACGCGACACCAGTCGGTTGACCATCAGTGTGATGAACGCAATCAGCGCGATCGAGATCGCCAGCGGCCACCAGAGCACATGCATCAAGGACAGCAGATCGATCGAGTAGTAAATCTGCCAGTTGGAAAACCCCAGCTGCCGGCGCATGACCAGCCGATCCGGCACGGCGCCCGGGCCCGAAAATCCGAAGTTCTGGCCGATTTCCAGGCGCAGAGCGGGCGAAGGCAGCGCCACCCCGGCACTGCTCATCATGATTTCGCCACTGGCATTGAGCATCATGAACTGCCCGGCCGTGTCGTCATGCAGGGTGTTGGTGACGTCGGATGCATCCATTTCCATGCCGATCCAGCCTGATTGCGCGCGGCTGCGATCCATCAGCGTGAACACATAGATGCGGGGCGGTGAGGCACTCTGATCGCTCATCCAGACTTCCTGGCTGACGACCGGCACCTGTTCACCGAGCCGATGCAGTCGCTGCAGGATGTCCCCGGACAACGGTGCAATCGGCGCCGAACCGCCGTTCAGATAAAACGCCGGAAAGTCAGGCTCATCCGCCACATACACCAGGTTGATCCGGTTCTTTTCAAGAAACTCGACGGCGCGCTGCGAGAGCGGCAGGTTCCACGGTCTGGCGGCGTTGGGGACGCCCGCCTCGTTCGCCGCATTGAGTTTGTCGAGTGCCGAGAACGCCAGACATCTGAGCAACACTTCACGCTGGGTAAAGAACACCCGCGCATGGGTGATGGCGTCACTCATGTAGCCTTGCCGCCGGGAAATCTCGCTGCTGAACACGGAACTGAGCGTGACGATGGCACCGGCGACCATGCCCAGCACGAGCAACTGGGCAAACAGGCGCAACAACCTGCGCGCCGCTTTCGGCGTAGAAAAATAGGCATCGGCAGGCTGGAGAAATTGCTTGAGTTTCATGGCGCAAGGGTAGAGCCCGGCCCCCGCCGCACACCATCAGGCAAACCTTAAAATGAGCCGCCCCGGCACGCCGTCCTGATTCACTGCGCCTTGCGCGCAGCGTTTCTCAACCGGCTCAAACCACCGCCCGGCCCGAGGAACCGGTCCATGGAGTGAAGGTGTTCCAGCTGCATATGTGCGGTGAACAGGTCGATCAGGTCGACAATCTCCGGCCCGACCTTTTCGCCGCAGTACAGCACCGCCGCCAGCCGCCCCATGATTTCGGCGTTCAGGCGCGAACGCTCGCGCACCGCATGGGGCGTCGCGTCCTTTCCTATATCTTTGTAAACGACCGGGATCAACGCACCGCCAATCGCGTCGATCAACTCCCGCATGTCCAGATCGGCAATTTTCATGGGCCCCCTCCTGCAAAAATTCTGTTTCCTGTACGGTCCGCTCAGCGCAACAACAGGGCGGTGATACAGGCCCCGATCGCCGCGCCGATGCCGGCAGACAGGCCGGCGACCAACGCTGCCTGCAGCATGGCGCTGAGAAAAATCTGCCGTGACTGTTTTTCGAAGCGCTCCATGCCGGCGCGCTGCTTGACCTCCGCCGTGCTCAATACGCTGCGAAGCTGCCGGTGCGCCTGCACCAGTTCGGCGTTGGCCGACAGCATGTTCACGGCCAGATCGTTGGCCGCTTTCGATGCAGCGTTGCCGATCGCCGTGACGCCGGCCATCGCTCTGTTCAGTTCAGCCACGAATGGATCGGCGCCCGGCAAAACCCGCTCGGCCGGCAACTCATTTGCAATCGCTGGCTCACACACAATGTCTGCGCCCATCACTTACCCCAGCCTGTGAATGTGAGTCTCAAGTCCTGAATCGTTTGGTCAGGTCTGCCATGGCAATCGCCAGTTTCGACAGTTCGTTGCTGGCCATCGCGGTCTGATTCGCCCCGGTCGAGGTCTGCATCGACAGGTCGCGGATGCTGACCAGATTGGTATCCACCGAACGCGCGACCTGCGCCTGCTCTTCCGAAGCGGTGGCGATCATGAAGTTTCTTTCGTTGATCTCGGTGATCGTGCGCGCAATCTCCGCCAGCGCCGAACCCGCCTCATGGGCGATGCTCAAGGTGTCCTGGGCGTTGACGCAGCTGTTGGACATGGCCAGCACCGCCTGATCCGCCCCCGCTTGAATATCGGCAATCATGTTTTCGATTTCTTTGGTGGACTCTTGCGTACGGTGAGCCAGCGCCCGGACTTCATCCGCAACCACGGCAAATCCTCGCCCCTGGTCTCCCGCCCGGGCCGCTTCGATTGCAGCGTTCAAGGCCAACAGATTGGTTTGCTCGGCGATGGCGCGAATCACGTCCAACACCTTGCTGATGCTCTGGGCCTTGACCGCCAGCCCCTCCACTTCCCCGCTGGTTTTTTCCACCGTGGCGGTCAGGCCCTGAATCGCCTTGACCGTTTCCGTGACGCGCTGGGATCCGGTGCGGGTCGAACGCTCCGACAGCTGCGCGGATTCGGACGCAGAGGCCGCGTTCCTCGCCACCTCTTCCACCGCGACGGTCATTTCGTTGACCGCGGTGGCGGCCTGCTCGATTTCGTTGTTCTGGCGCTGAATCCCGGCACTCGACTCTTCGGTGACGGAATACATTTCTTCCGCTGCCGAGGCCAGTTGACTGGACGAATCCCCCATGTGGCGAATGGTGTCGCGCAGACTGGCCTGCATCGCGGCAGTCGACGCCATCAGATCAGCGAGCTCGTCTTTGCCGGTGATTTCAAGATCGGATCGCAGATCGCCTTCGCTGATGCGTTTATTGACGTCCAGCACGGCCAGCAACGGAACCGTGATGCTTCGGGCAAAGACAATGCCCAGAAAAACACTGATCAACAGCACAGACAGACCAATCCCGATGACCGTCTTGATCGAACTCTGGTAGATCCCTTCCGACTCGATACCGGATTGCTGACCACCCAGGCGGTTCAACTCGACCAGTTTGCCGACGGCGAGCTGAAGCTCGTTGGTCGGTTGGCGGATATTCTGATCGATATATCGAGCAGCGGCGGTTGCATCACCCGACTGGGCCAGCGACAGGAAACCGTCCAGTTTATTGTCGTAGTTGGCGACCCCGGACTTGACCTGTTCGTAGAGGGCTTGCTCTTCCTTGCTGCTCACCTGCCCCTGATAACCCTCCACCAGTTCCTTCAACTTGACCCGAGTGGTGGCCAGGGTATCGGTGGAGATTTTCCGGACATCATCACTGCTGGTATTGATCAGCCGGAAACTTTCCAGGCGCAGGGTCAGTACCATCGAGTTGATCAGGCCGGCCTGACGGACGCTTTCCATCCAGTTCTTTTCGATCTCGACGGCGGCCGCGCGCACCCGTCCCATCTGCGACAGCGCGATCCCGCCCAGCGCCACCACCAGCACATTTATTATGAAAAAAACCAATATGGCCCGTTGAACGAGCCTGAACTTCCTAAGCAGCATATTCTCAGTCCTACATGAAACCGGCCTGACCTGTTCATCAGCGGTAGTTGAGTCTATTAACGAGAAATGCAGAAAACGATCAGGCGATCCTTAATTGTCAGGCGGCAAGTTGCAGCCGCCATCACCTGCGAGCAAGTCGACAACACCCTGTTCATCGAGCAGGCCGGCAATCAATCCGCCCTGGGCTTCATCGCAGCCGATCTGCCGCAGCAATTTCAACTCCTGCGCTGTCGTCACGCCTTCGGCAACGACCGTAAAACCCGACTGCTTGCTTTCGAACACGATACTGGCCAACGACTTCGCGAGTTTTTCATTGGAGATTGCGCTTCGAAGTAACGGCAGAAAGATTTTGACGTCGGTGAACAACCGCACATCCAGCCGGAAATAAAAACTGTATCCCTGACCGGCATCACTGTGAGTCATCGCGAATCCGTGCAACCCCAGTTGATAAATCGACTCGGTGTATGGCCCCAGACTCTCGCGCCTCAGGCACTTGCGCAGATCCAGCCCGATAGAGCCAGGGTCCCCTCCTCGCAGGATCACTCGCTCATAGAGACGATCCGGATAGTCGGCGCCATCGAGCAGATAAAGCGGCAACTTCAGCCAGACCGTTATGTTGTGCCCCCGTTGCCGCCACGACCGCTGAACAGCGATGACCTTGTCCAGAACATGGTCGAGCTCCGTCTCGGGAGACTCCCGTTCAAACACCGCCTCGACAGCCACAACCCGGCCGTCCTGCAGATTGATCCGGGGTTTGTAGCGGATCTGAAGGTCTGGCGACGGGTTGAAATCCTGATCATGCGCCAGGAGCTGTTCTGCCCGAGCCACCGCGCGCAGGGCCAGCGATTTGACCTGTACGCTGCGCAAGTCAGCGACGTCGGCCGGTCTGGAAATCGAACCGACCACCGGGAAGCCGAGATTTCTGACCGCCAGAATCGCGCTGACCGTCCGTTGCCTGGAACGAGCGTTGACGATCGCCAGCGCTGGTCTGAGCGGGAGAGCCGCAGCTTTGCGAATCAACGCCGCGCCTTCTTGCTCCAGCAACTCCAACGGCCCCAGGATCATGTCGGCCGGGCGTTCATGCAGTCGCTCGATGGCCTCTCGCAGGGTCGCCGCGTTCTGCAGGGTCACGTCGCCCATGCTCGCCTTGATTGCCTGCAAAAAACGGCTGGCGGATGCATCCAGCCCGACCACCAGTATCGTGTAGAACAAGGCCAGCCCTCCTCGGCGCGCGGCTCGGAGTGTCCGGTTCCGGACGCCTGCCAACCCTGCGAATGGTCTTTTATCGGGTTTTATCAATCCATAAGCCGATCCTGAAAAAGCATTCGCGAGCCGTTGCAGCGCCCGTTTGCCTGAGCGGCATGACCGTTCGGCGCTTTTTCTGGCAGCCCTGCACAAACGGGTCTAGGGTTGCGTGGCTGGCAAAATGCTGGCCACTTGGCAAACGTCGCTCGACGAGCGCCATCAGCGGCACTGGAAGAAAAATCAGGGATGGTTTTTGTGCTTGCGCGGGTATTGCACTCTTGAAGAGTGAACGACCTATCCCTGTGTTTCGTTGCTTTCTATCAAGGACAGAAAGATGAACAACGTACAGGCGAGATTTCCCCGTTTGCCCCAGCGGGACACCCCTTCATTGACGCCCGAGGCCAGGCCCGACGGTTTTGGCTGACGACGCTTGCGCGTGAGCCGGCGCTGCGGCGTCGAACCTGCGCGAACCCCATTTGCGGATTGATCAGATCCCGACGGATCAGGCTGTCACGTCGCCGAGAATCCCGGTTGCCGGTGGTTCTGGCCGATGTCGTTCGCCTGCCTGTCAGGAAAGGCGCCCCTTCTGCGCAAGGGGTCGAGCGGCACACACCCACGAGGAAGGCCTCGATATGACCGGTTCAAACCACAACATCCCGCCCTACGGCGTCGCCATCCAGAGCGCGATCACTGGCGGCGATCTGCAGCAGATGAAGACTTTGTTGAAGCAGCGCGATTCAACGAAGCCGGAAGCGAAGGAGCTACAAACCGCGTACGAAAAACTGGCCAAAGAAGTTACTCGACTGGAAAAACCCTAAGGCCATTTCCCACATTGCAATGGAGGCAATCAACATGTCAGCAACTCAGCAAAATGTCGGCTTGTTCCCGGTGAGCTACCGGATCGGTACGGGCCAGCCGGGGGCGCAGAGTCTTGCGCTGAACCTGCTGGTGTCCACGCCACAGCAGCATGTCACCGGCAACGCTGCCGTAACTCAGGCAACCAATCCGCCGCTCGACATCGATTCGGACGTCTGGGGCGAATACACCTACATGACGGTAATGAAGCCCGGTGTCAGCAAGATCCTGATCACCGCCCAGGGCAACCATGGTGGTCCCGGCTCCAACTCGATCATCAACTTCAAGATTCATCTGGTGGTCGGCACCGACTGGCGCGAAGGCGTGGCCAACTATGAGTACTTCGACGGCCAGCGCTGGCACGAACTGAACAACGTGCCGGCGCATCTGGTGGAGGTGCCTTCGAACGTCCTCCAGCCGTTCAATCCCGGCCCGGTGATCGAGCCGCACAAACCGGTTCTGCCGCTGTATGCCGCGCCGATTCAGGGCGCCATCGCCAGCGGTGACCTGGCCCAGATGAAAAGCCTGTCCGCACAGGCCAGACAGCAGCTGGAGCAACTGCCGCTGCTGCGCAAAGCCGTGGACGACGCCAACAAAGAAATCAGCCGCGTGCAAAGTCGCTGATCGGCCATTTGGAACCATCACTTTCACAAGGGAGCAGCATCATGTCGATCGGACTTTTTCACACCCGCCTCATCGCCAGCAATTCACTGCTGGGCGCACCGGTTCTGACCCTCGATATCGTGGTCGATACCGTCCGCAAAAAAGTCAGCGGAACCGCCAGCGTGTTTCAAAGCACCTGGCCACCGGTGAATTTCCATGCCCGGGTCTGGGGCGACTATTCCGAGGCCAGGCTCACACCATCCACCGAGACCTACCTTATTCTCACCCTCGACGGCAGCCCGAGCGGCCCGGTGAGCCAGATCGCCCAGACCTTCCACCTCAAGGGCATTCTGAACGACTGGACCAGTGGCTTTGTCGATTACCGCTACAACGAAGGCGGCCAGTGGCAGGACGTGCGGCACGTCGCCGTGCATCAGGCGCCAAGTGTCGAACCTCTACCGCCCGAGCATCATGTCCATCCGCTGTATGCGGTGGCCGTGCAAACGGCTCAGGCCAGCGGTGATCTGGCGCAGTTGAAAGTCGCCGTGCAGCAGGGCGAACAACAGCTGGCCCACGAGGACGCCTTGCGCGGTGCCCTTGCGCAGCTGAATGCGGAAATCGCGCGACTGGAAGCGCGCTAAGCGGTACGGCCCGGGCGCGGTCATGGGTGACCGCGCCCGGTCTTCCAGCCAATCGAGGTCAGTCCACTCGTGCCGCGCACAGGCTCGTGCGCAAGGATCTCCCATGACAGACAACCGCCCTGCCCGCTACCTCAGCGACACCGATCTCAAACGCTACGTGCCGGTGCACGTGGTCTGGGAAATCACCCTCGCCTGCGACCTCAAATGTCTGCATTGCGGTTCCCGCGCGGGGCATCGGCGCCCCGATGAACTCAATACCCGCGAATGCCTCGACGTGATCGATTCCCTCGCCGCCCTCGGCACCCGCGAGATCACCCTGATCGGCGGCGAAGCCTATTTGCGCAAGGACTGGACGCAACTGATCCGCGCCATCCACGACCACGGCATGTACTGCGCGATCCAGACCGGCGGGCGCAATCTGACCCCGGCGAAGATGCAGGCAGCGGTCGATGCCGGGCTGAACGGGGTCGGCATTTCCCTGGACGGACTCGCGCCGCTGCACGACAAGGTGCGCAACGTGCCCGGTTCGTTCGACAAGGCCGTCGACACCCTGCGCCGGGCCAAGACGTCGGGGCTGGCGGTGAGCGTCAACACCCAGATCGGCGCGGCCACGTTGCCGGACCTGCCGGAGCTGATGGACACCATCATCGAGCTCGGCGCCACTCATTGGCAGATCCAGATCACGGTGGCTATGGGCAACGCCGTCGACCATCCGGAACTGTTGCTCCAGCCTTATAAGCTGCTGGAAGTGATGCCGCTGCTCGCCCGGTTGTACCGCGAAGGGCTGGATCGCGGCCTGCTGATGAACGTCGGCAACAACATCGGATATTACGGCCCTTACGAACATCTATGGCGCGGCTTCGGTGACGAGCGCGTGCACTGGAGCGGCTGCGCGGCCGGCCAGACCGTGCTGGCGCTGGAAGCAGACGGCACGGTGAAAGGCTGTCCGTCACTGGCGACCGTCGGTTTCTCCGGCGGCAACGTGCGCAACATGAGCCTGCACGACATCTGGCATTACAGCGAAGGCATGCACTTCGGCCGCCTGCGCTCGGTCGATGACCTGTGGGGCTACTGCCGAAGCTGTTATTACAACGACGTCTGCCGGGGTGGCTGCACCTGGACGTCGCACTCGCTGCTGGGCAAACCCGGTAACAATCCCTACTGCCATTACCGAACCCTGGAACTACAGAAACAGGGTTTGCGCGAGCGCATCGTCAAAGTCGAAGACGCCGCCCAACGCTCGTTTGCCGTCGGACGTTTTGACCTGATCACCGAACGCATCGACACCGGCGAAAAAGTCAGCAGCGTCAGCGACAGCGGCCAAGTGATCAAACTGGCCTGGATCAATCAGGGCCAGTCCTCCCCCGAGGAAGGACGCCTGCCGACGCAACTGGCCCTGTGCCGCGACTGCCTGCAATACATTCAGCCGCACGAATCGATCTGCCCGCACTGCCACGCCGATGTCGCCGCCGCCGAGGCCCGGCACCTGACCGACCGGGCGCGGCAGCAGGCGATCATGAAGACGCTGACCGGTTTGCTGGCGGGAGTGCCGGGTTCGTTGAGCTGAAACGGTGACGGCTGCCGTTTGCCCGCTCGCCGCGAAAAATCTCGAACTCGCTCAGTGGCGCTGCATCCAACGTTTAAGCCAACGGAGGTCAGCGCCATGAACAACGACAGTAAAGCTCCACCCACCGATACGTCCGGCAAACCGGTCAATGTGGTGAAACGCGATCTTGAGGACCCGGACGACGACACCCGCGGCGTGGATGAGGTCATCACGCCCTCGTCGACCCGCACCAAGGAGCAGGACGCTGAAGAGTTGCAACGCAAGGTCGACGAAATCGAACGCAAGGTTGCGGACGGCAACTGACCGGTTCGTCGAGGCAGGTCTTTGCCAGGTTTTCGGGCTACAGCGGTCGCGCCGGCTTGCATGGCGTTCGCTGAAAAGCCCGAAAAACCTGACCGGCGATACCGTCCGGGAAATAAGTAGCTGTTTTCCCTGAAATTTATTGGCTTCAGGGGTTCACAGAACGCAAGAGCGCTGGTAAAGTGCCGCCCACTGTTGCAGAGGTCCTCCCGGGACTGAAACCAATAGCTACAGGGGCGTCGCCAAGCGGTAAGGCAGCAGGTTTTGATCCTGCCATGCGTTGGTTCGAATCCAGCCGCCCCTGCCATTTTTTTCCTCGTTTCACCCTCCTCCGCTTCACCTCTGCCTCAACGGCAAATCACTTCTTTGAATTCAACGTAATCGCCGAACGCACCAGCGCTTTCAGAGCCTTGGCATCGATCTTGTCGTCTTCGTGAACATCAATCGCCCGCCGGGTGTTGCCTTCAAGGCTGGCATTGAACAGTCCTGACGGATCCTCCAGCGCCGCGCCTTTGGCAAAAGTCATTTTCACCACAGCCTTGTAGGTTTCCCCGGTGCAGATGATGCCTTTGTGTGACCAGACCGGAACGCCCCGCCACTTCCACTCCTCGACGACCTCCGGATCCGCCTCATGAATGATCGCGCGAATCTCGGCCAGCTTCTGGCCGCGCCAGTCGTTCAGTTCCTTGATTCTCGCGTCGATCAGCACAGAGGGATTCTCAGTCGCCGCGCCGCTGCTGTCCTTCTTCATATCCTTGTTCTCCCGAAAACCTTTTCCGCTATCCAGCGTAGCGCCGACTGAGCCAAACGCCGGGCAAAAAAAGCCCCGCAAGGTGCGGGGCAAAGGAATTGGTTGGTTGCGGCCAACCAAAGGAGCATCGTCAAAAAGCGTTAATCGTCAGGTGTTACAGGCACTCCTGGGCAGCCCGTTCAAAACTCGACGGCATGAAACTCGAAGCCAGCAAGTGGCGCTCGTACAAAAACACCTTGCCGCCGTCCTGCGCCTTGTAGGCTTCCAGGACGTTGTCTGCCGCCACCTTGCTCGGCACCACGATCCGGTAGCTGCGCTGGGTCTGCGACACGGTCGGGTTCAGCGCACTGCCCTGCAGTTTCGGCACCACGCATTCGGCGTACTGGGCGGGCGTCTTGTGCGTCTGCAGGGTCAGCGTCGGGTCGTTCGGCGCAGAAGCGCATGCGGTCAGCAACAAACTGGCAGAAGCCATGGCAGGGATAAAAAAGGCACGCATGGATAAAATCCTGAAAATAAAAGGTTCGGTTCTTCGGCAACGTTCAGTGTCACGGGCACTGCCGTTGCCGTTTTTGATTAGGCTGTTCAGCCTGCACTCACCAGGGCCTTGAGCGAGTCATCAAACTGCTTCAAGGCACTCAGTTGCAGGTCGCGCTGCTGTTCAATCCCGGCAGCGATTTCGGGCGCTGCCTTGTTGTGTACCCACACCGAAGGCAGTTGCTTCTCCACCGCGCCTTCGGCCTTGCCGATGTATTGCAGGTTGGCGTCGTAGAAGCGTGCAGCGAACCGCGCTTCGACCTGACTGTTGCGCTGGGTCAGCAGCCGGTTGTGGGTGTCGAGCATCACCACCACGTCCGGATGAGCCTGCACCAGCGCATCGAGGCTGTCGTAGACGGTCACCGAGAGAAACTGTTGTTGCAGCGAGCTCATCAACCAGTCGATGGCCAGCTCCGGATCGGAGCTGTCGACGAAGGCGTCACGGATCCGCGCATCAAGCGCATCCTTGGCACCGTTCACCGCCACATCGTGGTAACGCTCGAGGTATTGCAGGTTGTCCAGAGTGTTTTCGCTGTACAGCACACCGACGGTTTGCGAGTGCTGCAGCGCGGCGCTGCTGCCGGCGACGGGCAGAAAATGGCACGATTTGGCGTCGTCTGCGTAAGCCGGGGCTACGGCGGCGGCCACCCCGCCCATCAGCAGGGCGACTACAGCCAGTCGGGTCAAAGTCTTCATCGCGCAATTCCTTCAGCGGCGTGTTCGATGGAGGCGATTTTCCGCCCATCGGCGCCAAAGCAGAACTTGCGTTTCTTGATGGTCACTATTACTTGAACCAATAGTTGCGCGGCGTGCAGACTGCTGCACACTCAATCACAACGAAAACAGATGAGGATTACCCGTGCGAACCTTTGATCTGATCCGCGATGCCGTCCTGCCCGAATTCCGCGACCGGGTGGCCGAATACCTGGTCGAATACGAAACCGTGCTGGGCCAGCCAGCGGACAATTCGGAGTCGGTGCGGGCCGCGGCCAATCAGTTGCGCGGTTATCTGCGCGGCCTCAATACCACGCGAGTACTGGGCATGGCGGACTGGGAAGAACTCGACCGGCGCGTGCTGAACACCTGGCTAGCGCCCGCTCGATGACACGCTAGACTCTTCAGGCTGCGCCCGCAGCGCCAGACCTGGAGGTGTCCCATGAGCAATAACACCGAACCCACGACATTCACCGGCTGGGCCGCCACTTCGGCCGGCGCGCCGCTGGAGCGCTTCAGTTACGACCCCGGCCCGCTGGGCGATGAAGAAGTCGAAGTCGCCGTGGAATATTGCGGCGTCTGTCACTCCGACCAGTCGCTGATCGACAACGACTGGGGCATCAGCCAATACCCGTTCATTCCCGGTCACGAAGTGGTCGGCCGCATCGTGCGCACAGGGCCGCAGGTACGCGGCCTGGAAGTCGGCCAGCGTGTGGGGATCGGCTGGTATAAGGGCAGTTGCATGCATTGCTCGTCCTGCATCGGCGGTTCCCATCACCTGTGCGCCACCGCCAAACCGACGATCATCGGCAGCCATGGCGGGTTCGCCGATCGGCTGCGCACCCATTGGGCGTGGGCGCTGAAACTCCCGGACAACCTCGACCCGGCCCTCGCCGGCCCGTTGTTCTGCGCCGGCTCCACGGTGTTCAATCCGCTGGTGGAGTTCGACATCAAGCCGACCGATCGGGTCGGCGTGGTGGGTATCGGCGGCCTCGGTCACCTGGCCCTGCGGTTTCTCAATGCCTGGGGATGCGACGTCACCGCCTTCACCTCATCCCTGAGCAAACAGGACGAAGCCAAACGCCTCGGCGCCCACAAAGTCGTCGCCTCCACCGACAGCGAAGCGCTGAAAGCGATTGCCGGCACCCTCGACTTCCTGCTGATCACCGCCAACGCCAACCTCGACTGGACGGCCATGCTCGCCACTCTGCGCGGCAAGGGCCGACTGCACTTCGTCGGCATCGTGCCCGACGCGATTCCGGTGCACGTGTTCAACCTGATCCCGCAACAGAAATCCCTGTCAGCCTCCCCAGTCGGCTCGCCTGCCACGGCGGCGACCATGCTGGAGTTCTGCGCGCGGCATCAGATCCTGCCGCAGGTGGAGGAATTTCCGATGAGCCAGGTCAATGAGGCTGTCGACCATCTGCGCAGCGGCAAGGCGCGGTACAGGATTGTGCTGAACGCCAGCAAATGAAGGATCGGCGCGTCGGCTGACGTCGAACGCGCCTTCCCGCTCTCGTAAAAATCCTGGCCTGAGGTTCGCTGGTACCCCAAGGGAACGTCAGATGCTCGGCAACAGGAATGCCAATAGCAACAACGCACTGATAGCGACCAGACTCACGGCCATGCTCAGCCACTTGGATCCGCCATACAGAGCCTTCATGCCAAGCTCGCCATTACGCCCGGCGAGCCTCATGGCTACGCCTATACCGAGCAATGTCACGAGCACTCCGGTTTGGTGCTGTTCAACGTATTGATTCAAGAGCATCGCAAGGTCACCTTGAGCCTTCCACTGCCACAGGCCATACACAACGACAGCGCTGTAGAGACTCAGCCACAGCCCCCACGCTGCAGTCGTGACCACGAAATACTTCAGCGGTGGATTGCGCAGATTAGGACGCCATCTGCGTATGAACGAAATAGCCCCGAAGTGATAGCTCCAGCGCAGGCCGGCCAGGGCATAGACCAATACTGCGGAAAAAACGAACGCAAACCAGAAATAGCGTCCCTCGGTATTGTGCAGCATGAGCAACAAGTCGGCCGCTGGCCTGGAAGGATCGGACTTGTTCATTTCACGCCAGAACACCCACTGGTAAACCGACCGGATAGTCGCCGCAGCCACGCCGGCTACCAACAGAGGCGTTACCCAAAGGCCTGGCAGTTTTGCATAGATCGGCTGAGCCTCATGAGGCACTCTCACAAATGCCAAGGGTTTGATAAACATTGGGCCCAGCATCAGCAAAACGTAGGCAGTGGCTTTGGCTCCGCGCAGAAGGCGCCAGGCTCGACGAAGTAAGGGGGGCATTAAAAACGTCTCTGGATGTCAAAGCACAGACGCTATCCGTCACCTGCGCGAAGACCAACCTAAAATTCGATTTGCCAAATTCGCAGAAAAGAAGCCGAGTGTTTATCGCCCCCTTACCGCCGATGACAAAGAAAAATCGACGAACCGATCAAATAACCAAAAAGAATTAATAAATAAACAATCAGTATTTATCGTTATAAAAATCTCGGCGTACTCTCACCTCATTCCGTCATTGAACACAGTGAAGTGCGCCATGAAACCGACTGACAACCTGATCGACTTCGCCGTCTACCGCAAACGCCGCCACGCCCAGCAACAGGCCCGGCTGATGTGGGAAATGTATGCGCGCAATGCCGGTTATCAGGCTTACCAGTGGGTGCAGGCCGCTCGTTCCAGCGAGACGCGTCAAGCGTGAACGCCCGTGAACCCTCGCGCTTTCTGGCGAGCGCCGATGAACCTGTGCTGGACCTGAACAACCTCGATTCCCTGGAAGAAGACCCGATCTGTGAACGCGTCGCGCAGAACCTGCAACGTCTGCGCGGCAAGCGGCACCTGTCGCTCGATGCCCTCGCCCGCCAGTGCGGCGTGAGCCGGGCGATGCTGGCGCAGATCGAATCCGGGCGCAGCGTGCCGTCGATCAAGGTGCTGTGCAAAATCGCCAAGGGTTTGAAGGTGTCGGTGGCAGCGTTTCTGGAGCACCGCGCGTTTGAAGGCGTGGCCGTGTTGTCGGCGAGCCAGAGCAAACGTCTGGTCAGCGCCAGTGGGGCCTTTGTCAGCCGCGCGTTGTTTCCCTTTGATGTAGCGCGCCAGTCGGAATTCTATGAACTGCGCCTGAGCCCGCTGGGCGAGGATCAATCCGAGGGCCACGGCCCGGGCGTGCAGGAAAACCTGGTGGTGGCTCAGGGAGTGCTGGAGATCAGCGTCAACGACGAGCGCTATCTGCTGTCGACGGGCGACTCGATCCTGTTCTACGCCGACCAACCCCACCGTTATCGCAATCCTGCCGACAGTGAAGCGGTGGCGTATCTGGTGGTGACCTACCCCGAACGCCTGGACTGACAAACAGACAGACAACAAAAAGCCCGACCGGGAATTTCCCGGTCGGGCTTTTTCATGCGCTGGCGCAAATCAGCAGGTGCAGCACATCATCGGCATGCCGTTGCAGCTCATCATCATCGGCATGCTGCAGTCGTTCATCATTTTCATCATCAGGGCGCAGCAGTTTTTCATCATGTCCATGTTCATGCCCGGCATCGGCATGATTTTGCACATCATGCAGTCGGCCATCATGGTGCATTCCATCACGCACTTCATCGATGGCATCGGCATGCCCATCATCGGCATTGGCATCATCATGTTCATCATCGGCATGGCCATGGCCGCCGGGGACATGCACATCATGCTCATGTTGCCGCAATGCATCATCATCGGCATGCCGCAGTCCATCATCATCTGCATCATTTCAGCGCTGTTCTTGAACATGGCCATGTCCATGCCAGCGGCCGGCATCATCTTGCACATCATGCCGTCGTCCATCATGTCGCAGCTCATGGTCGCCATCATCATCGGCATGCCCGTCATCGGCATCATCGGCATGTTGGCGTTCATCGGCATTTGCATTTGCATGGCGTTCATCATGGTGTAGCTCCCTGAGGATTAAGAACTGGATGAGAAGTTGATGGAGCGGATTCTAAGGATTGGGAAATCCGCAACAAGCTGTCCATCGAGCAGCAAAAACTGCTGTTCAAACGCTTCAAGTGCAGCGTTCCGTGCGACTTGAACCGTTGCAGCAGCAGAGTAGACGCCATGACAGATCCGGAAAATGCGGGAGCAGGTTTTTGAACGTGATGGATATGCGATCTAACACCAAGCAAATAACTTAAAGAAATAATCGTTCTAACCAGCGGGCACTATTTTTAGCTTGCTTGCTTATTCCATTAGTTCAGCGACGATCCATTTTTTAATCTTTTATTGCTATTAACCGTCACCTCTATAATTCGGGACAGTTCTTAACAATAAGGAAGTTCCATGCCGCAACGTTTTCTATTGGCAGCACTGTTCCTGGCGGTCGCCGGGTGTGCCAGCTCTCCTCCTGTTTCCGTGCATACCAAGGATCCCGCAAGTTCCACACTGCAAGGCGATGCCACGCGGCCGGCGCAGGCGCAGTGGGTGCGCACCGAGTTGTATTTCTCGGTGGGGCCGCTGGAAGGCAAGGAAGGTGTGGTGAGCCCGGCGCGCTGGCGCGAGTTTCTCGATCAAGAAGTGACGACGCGGTTCCCGGACGGGTTCAGCGTGTTCGATGCCTATGGGCAGTGGAAGGACCACGACGCGAAAGTGCCCGAGCGACTGGCGACCAAGGTGATTGTGATCCTGCACGAAAGCAGCGCGAAACGTGAGAGTGACATTGAGGCGATTCGTTTGGCTTACAAGCGGATTACGGGGGATTTGTCGGTGTTGCGGTTGTCGCAGCCGGCGGTGGTGTCCTTCTAATCTACGCTCCGTTGCAGAGCCTGCCGAGGTGTCGACACCAGGCGGCTCAACCCGGCCAGCAACAACGCGCCAACCATCAAAACCCCGATCCCCAAAAACGCCCCCAACCCCACCACCGTCACGCTGGAATACAGCATGTAAACGCACAACACAAAAAACAGCAGCGGCAACAGCGGATAAAGCGGCACCCTCACCGGCCGGGGCACCTCGGGAAAGCGCCGCCGCAGAATAATCAACGCCAGACTGCTCAGACTCAGAAACAACCAGTAAACCGGCGTCAGATACTCAACCATGGTGTTGAAGCCACTCTGGGTAAAACTGCCAAACAACACTAACAACAACGCCACCGCCCCCTCAGCCAGTAATGCCTTTCGCGGTACACCGTCACGCTCGTCCCATTCCCCGAAGCGACGCAGTTGCGGCACATCGCGGGCGGCGGCGTAGGTGGTGCGAGCACCGACCAGCAAGGTCGAGTTGATGGTGGCGATGGCCGCGATGCCGACCATCAAGAGAATCAGCAGCACGCCGGGGGCACCGAAGGCGCGGTTCAACAGTTCCACCGCCGGCGCGTTGCTCGCGGCCAGACCTTCGAATCCTAGCCCCTGGACGAACGCCCAGTTCAGCGCCAGATAGATCGCCATCAGCACCGTCAGCGCACCGAGCATGGCGATGAAGATCCCGCGTCGACCGTCGCGCACTTCGGCCGATAACGTCGCCGCATCGCTCCACCCGCCGAAGGCCAGAAACACGAAGATCATCGCCGCAGAAAACCCTGCTGCGCCAGTGTGCTCAGGCACGACCGGATCGCTGGGCAGCGTTGGTTCGATCCCTTGCCACGCCAGCCAGACCCCGGCGCTGGCAATGCTCAGGAACCCGAGAGCAAGCAGCCCGACCAACACAGTCTGAGTAATGAAACCAATGTGCTTGCCCGTCAGATTCAGCAGCACCAAAGCGGCAATGATCGCACCGGCAAACACTCCCGATCCGTAATGCCCCAACGGCACGACCGCATTGAAGTAGTCGGCAAACATGAACGCCGACAACGCGATCCACCCGGTGTGCATCACCGAGAACCGCGACCAGGCAAACAGGAAACCCATACGCTCGCCGTAAGCGGTGCGCAGGAAATGATAGTCACCGCCCGGATGCGGGAACGCGGTGGCCATCTCGGCAAAGCACAAGGCCCCGGCCATCGACGCCAGTCCGCCGAGCACCCAGACCCAATAGAAATGTTCCGGCCCGACGTTCAAGGCAACGGTCGGCGTGGTTTTGAGAATGTCAGTGGTGATGACCATGCCCAGCGTGATCAGCAATGCCTGGAACACCGGCAGGTGCCGCTTGGGGCCATTGGTTTGAGTCATGAAGGTTCCCGCTGATGATCCGCCATCCATGGCGGAAAAAAGACTCAGAAGCCGTAAGTGGCGGTGGCGTAGTAATAAGCGCCGTTGGTGCCGATCGGCGACAGCACGTCGTACGGCAGGTTGCCGCCGTAGTTGATGGCCGAGCCGGAGCGTTCCGGGTAGTTGTCGGTCAGGTTGTTACCGCCCAGGGCGATACTGAATTTCGGGGTGAATTTGTAGGTCACCTCGGCGTCCAGCTGCCACACCGCGCCATAGGTTTGCTCCGGCTGCGAGTCGCCGAAATCGAACACCCGAGTGGTCTCGCCCTGACGGGTCAGACGCCCGAGCAGGCCCCAATGTTCGCTGGTCCAGTTGGCGGACAACACGAAGCGATCCTTGGGCGCGGCGTCGGTCAGGGTGTTGCGTTCCTCGACGCCGACCAGCGCGTCATTGCCGATCCCTAAGGCGGTCAGCTGCGACGGCGTGCCCTTGGTGCTGGTGACCTTGGTGTGGTTGTAGGTGTACGCGGTGGTCAGGCCCAGTTGCCCGTCGTAGAACGGCTGATGGTAGTTGAGCACCAGTTCCGCGCCGTCGGTGCTGGTGTCGGCGGCGTTGGTGAAGAAGTTGACGTCGTGCACGCCCGCCACGCCGAAGTTGTCGTTGATGTAGCTTTCCAGCGCGTCGCTGCCGATCCGCTGCGACAGGGTGATGCGGTCTTTGACGTCGATGCGGAACACGTCGAGCGACGCATCGAAGCGTTCGTTCAACTGGAACGTCAGGCCGAGACTGAAGTTCTTCGAGGTTTCCGGATCGAGTTTTTCCGCGCCCAGGGCACGGGCAATCGGATCGTTGACCGACAGCACGCGGATATCGGTGAGCGTGCCGCCGTCGCCGAAGTTGCTGGTGGTGTTCTGGAAGCCACTCTGGGCCAGCGACGGCGCGCGGAAGTTGTTCGACACCGCACCGCGCAACGCCCATTGATCGGTCAGCTTGTAGCGACCGCTGAGCTTGCCAGTGAGTTTGCTCCCGGCGTCGTCGTAATGTTCCCAGCGCGTGGCGGCATCGACGAAGAAGCGATCGGTGAGATCACCGGACAATTCGGCGTAGGTGCCGAACACGTTGCGATCCAGATCCGACTCTTCACTCGGGCGCAGGCCGTTGGCGCCATCGGCCCCGGAACCGATGTAAGAGGCCTCGTCCCCGGCAAAGGTCAGGTAGTTTTCGTAGCGATATTCACCGCCCACCGCCAGCACGAACGAGCGGCCGCCGAGGCGCAATTCGCGGCTGAAATCCAGGTTGGTGGTGGTCTGGCGCAACTCGTAGTCGCCAGTGTCGAAGCGGGTCGGCGAGTCCGCGCCGAGGCTGACGTTGAGGGTGCGACGGGTCGCCGATTCGAAGCGGTTGCGACCGTGGGTGACGCTGCTGTCGAAATCCCAGTCGTCGCCAATCAAGCCTTTGTAGCCGGCGGTGGCGGAGATGTCGGTGTTGTCACCCAGCGATTGCGGCAGGTAGCCGTTGGGGTAGAACTGCGCCTGCTCGGACGGGTAGCGATAGAACTCGGCGCCGGTGGTGTGACGTTCGTTGTAGGTGCCGAAGCTGTAAGCCTTGCCGCCGGCCAGCGGCAATTCGCCGTTGAACCAGGCGTTGACGTCCCGCGCCACACCGTCGCCCATTACGTAGTTGCGCTGGCCCGGGGTGTCGGCGAAACCGTCGTAGCCGGCGCGGTTGGTCGGGTTGCGATCCTTGTACTCGGTGCCGCCACGAATGAACCCGCCCTCCTCACCCAGCCGCGTGCCGATCTTGGCGGTGGTCACGCTGTTCTGGCCGTCGGTGGTGGTTTTGCCGATGGCGTCCTGGTGGGTGTGGTAGGCACCGTAGCTGGTGGAGACTTCGCCGCCTTCGGGGGCGTCGTCGAGGATGATGTTGATCACCCCGGCAATCGCGTCGGAGCCGTACTGCGCACCGGCGCCGTCGCGCAGCACTTCGATGCGTTTGATCGCGCTGATCGGGATCGAGTTGAAGTCCACCGGCGCCGTGCCGCGACCGATTTTCGACGAGTCGTTGACCACCGCCGAGGTGTGACGGCGCTTGCCGTTGACCAGCACCAGCACCTGATCCGGGCTCATGCCGCGAAGCTGCGCGGCGCGCACGTGGTCGGCGCCACCGGAGTTGGACTGGCGCGGAAAACTGAACGACGGCAACAGCGTCTGCAACGCCTGGCCCAGCTCGCCGCCACTGGCGCCGGCGGTCTTCAGGTCCTCGGCGGTCAGCACATCCACCGGTACCGGCGAATCCAGCACCGTACGAGCGGTGCCCCGGGTGCCGGTGACCAGCACGGTACCCAGCCGTGTGTCATCGTCGACGCGCGCGGAAGTCTCTTCAGCTTGTGCAGGAAGTTGCCAGATTGCACTGACAACAGCGATGGCGAGTAATGAACGCGAACGGTGAATCATGCGACAGCTCCTTGAATCGCAGTTAATAACCGGCCGCTGCCGAATCATGAAGTGTCGGCAATCAGTGCACGGCAATTTCTGCTGTAGTTTTGATATTCAGAAAGGCAGCCAAGTGCGTTGAACAACTATCGGCTGTTAGAGCGCAAGAACCCCAAAGTTAGTAGAACCCCCTGACTACCGATGCTAGACGAGCGATCGCCTGCCGCAAAAGAACCAATAACGCTTAGGTTATGCCCGACGAACGGAGTGTTTCCTGAGCAACACTTGTGTTTGCGCAACAACATGAACACCCAACTAACTAACAACTAATCACGCACAAAAACGCACTCCACGTTGTTGTAGAGAGCGTTATTAATTTGTGTTTCTTTCGGTGCGAAGTTAGATGCCGTCAGTCGAAGTCCTTTTCCCGCCAGGCATCTTCAGCAATGTCCAGCGCATCGCCGCTGAAGCGCTGTTCAATGAACGGATCGGCGTGCAAATGAAAGCCGTTGCGCTCCCAGAATCCCGGTTGTTCCTGATCGGTGAACTCGAGCCCGCGCAGCCATTTCGCGCTCTTCCAGAAGTATCGCCCCGCCACCACCAGCCGCAGCGGCCAGCCATGTTGGGCGGTCAGCGGCTGACCGTCGTAATGGGTGGCCAGCAGGCTGTCCGGGTGCAGCAGGTCTTCGAGACGCAGGTTGGTCTGGTAAGCGTGATCGGCGTGGGCCATGACGAAGGACGATGTCGGTTCAATGTTCCGGGCCTGCAACAGGTCTTGCAGGTGCACGCCGCTCCAGCGGGTGTCGAACTTCGACCAGCGTGTCACGCAATGAATGTCGCATTGCAACGAGCGTTGCGGCAGCGCTTGCAGATCGGCGTAGGTCAACTCGACCGGGTTGGCCAAGGTGCCGAACAGGCGCAGCGACCACGACGCCAGGTCATAGGCCGGCACCTCGCCTTCGTGCAGGATCGGGAAACGCTCCGTCAGCACCTGCCCCGGCGGCAGCCGTTCGCCCAGCGCCACATCGGCTTTCGGCGAACGGCTCTTGCGCAGGCGCGCAGCCTTGTCGTGCATGTAGGTTCCTCAGTTCGCCACGGGAATCCACGGTGCCCGCGCGACATTCGCGGTGTCACCGAAGGCCGGCAGTTTTTGCCCCAGGTCCCGCACGTTTTTCACGTCCAGATCCAGCAGTTGCTGACGGGTGATCAGGGTCGGCGGCACCAGCACCTTGTGCCCCGGATTTTCCCCGGCAATCAGCATCGCCAGGCTGCGCACGCTGATCGCCCCGGCCACTTGCGGATTGACCGCAGCGGTGGCGGCCCAGGCGCTGTCCGGTTCCTTCATGATCTGGATGTCGGCGGTGGAAATATCGGCGCTGTAGATCTTCACCTTGCGGCTCAGACCGGCCTCGTCCACGGCGATCTTCGCGCCTTTGGCGAACTCGTCGAATGGCGCAAAAATCACGCTGATTCCCGGATTGGCCCGCAGCACGGCGCTGGCCTGATCGGCCACCGAGTTGGCAATCGGCGGATTGAGCGTGCCGAAACGCGCCTTCTCGATGATCCCCGGATTGCTCGCCTTGACCTGGCTCCAGATCTCGTCGCGGCGCTCCATCGGCGTGAAGCCGCTGATGTAGACGTACCCGGCGTCGAAGCGGGTGCCGTTGTCCTTCACCGCTTGATCGAGTGCCAGACGTGCCAGTGCGTGGTGGTCCTGCTCGACCTGAGTCACCTGCGGCGTGTTCAGATCGACGTCGAACGCCACGACCTTGATGCCTTTGGCGAGCGCCCGGTCAATCGGGCCTTTGAGGGTTTCCGCCAGGCCCAGTTGCACGATGATCCCGTCGACGCCGAGGTCGGCGGCCTGATCGATCATCTCGCCCTGGCTCGCAGCCTGTTGCCGCGCGTCGAACACCCGCAGGTTGGCGCCCAGCGCTTCGGTCTGTTTCTCCACGCCGCGCAGGTAGGCTTCAGGGAAATCCCCGGAAAACAGATAGCCCACCAGCGCGATCTGTACCTGACCTTTATCGAACGGCGCCGGTGCGCCGGGCAAGGCCTTGGCCTGCGCATTGAGGGCCAGCGCCGAGAGCAACGCCCCGGCGAGGCAATGACGTGCGAACTGTTTGATTGAACCGTGCATGGATCTTTCCTTGAAGCATCAATGAACCGGCTCAGCGCGCCCGATGCGCGAGGCCGAAGGTGAACATCAGGGCCAGCACCAGCACCAGTCCCTTGACGAAATCCTGCGCGTAATACGGCGCGTTGAGCATGGTCAGGCCGTTGAGCAACGAAGCCACCAGCAGCGCGCCGACCAGCGTGCCAAACGCATTGGGCTTCTTCGCCCCGAGTACGGCAAAACCGATCAGCGCAGCGCCCAGCGCGTCAAGCACCAGCCCGTTGCCGGAGCTGACATCGCCGCGCCCCAACCGCGCCGCCAGCAGCAAACCACCGAGCGATGCGAGCAGCGCCGAGAGCACGTAAGCCAGCAACTTGAAGCGCTGCACCGGCGCACCCGCCAGACGCGCCGCCTGCTCGTTGCCGCCAATCGCATAGAACAACCGGCCGATGCGCGTGCGTTCGAGAAACAGCCACACCGCCACCGCGACCACCGCCGTGATCAACACCGGAACCGGCACGATGTCCCACAGTCGTCCTCGGCCCAGGGCCAGAAACACTGCGCTGAACGAACCTTCGGCTTCATCGCCGTTGGGCAGGGTCATGCCCACCGCAATCGAGCGCCCGCCCGTGGGAATCAGTTGCACGCCGATCACCAGGAACATGCTGCCGAGCGTGGCGAGAATGTCCGGCACGCGCATCTTCACGATCAGCCAGCCGTTGAGCAGCCCGACCAGCGCGCCACCCGCCAGGCTGATCAGCACCGCCGGCACCGCGCCCCAACCGAGCACCACCATCACGTAACTGGCGATCATCAGGCTCATGGCTGCCACTGCGCCGATCGACAGATCCAGTCCGCCGACAGCCATGGTCAGCGTCACGCCAAGCGCCAGCAGCGCGACAATCGACACTGACTGCAGAATGCTGAACAGATTGCCAACGCGCAGGAACGCCGGTTCCGCCACACTGAAAAACACCACGATCAACGCCAGCACCCACAGCAGGCCGTAGCGGATCAGCGCTTGCACGAAGCGCTCGGTCGGCGCCGGGGCGGATGACAACAGGGAACTCGAATCAGGCACTCGCTCTACTCCTTGGCGCGGCGTGAACAATAGAATTTTGCGGATGGCTGCCGGCCAGCGCGGCGACCAGGGTGGCGCGATCCAGCCCGGCACGCGGGTACTCGGCTACCACCGCGTGATCGCGCACCAGCAGAATCCGGTCGGCAATCTCCAGCGCTTCATCGACGTCCGAACAGATCACCAGCGTGGCGCGGCCAGCAGCGCTGTCGCGCAACAACTGGCCGATCTCGCGTCGGGCACGCACATCAACGCCCTGAAACGGCTCGTCGAGGATCAGCACCCGGCCCTCGCCGAGCAGCCAGCGACCGAGCACGACTTTCTGCTGATTGCCGCCGGACAACGCGCTCATCGGCACATCGATGCCAGCGGTCTTGATCCCCAACGCCAAGACTTGCGCCTCGACCGCCGCTGCTTCGGCACGGTTGCGGATGAAACCGCCACGGGTGAAGCGTTCGAGAAACGGCAAGGTCAGGGTTCGACGCAATGAAAAATCCGGCACCAGCGATTGGCTCGCGCGATCTTCGGCGGCGAAAAACACACCACTCTGGATCGCCTGCCGGGGCGAGCCCGGTTGCCAGTCGATGCCGTTCAGTTGCAGAGAGCCGGACACCGGTTTGCGCAGCCCGAACAGCACTTCGGCGATCTCGCTTTTACCGGCGCCGAGCAATCCGGTCAGCACCACCACTTCGTTTTCGTGCAGGGTCAGATCGAAAGCCTGGGTGCGCGGCAGGATTTTCACGTCGCGCAGTTTCAGAACTTCGCGCCCCGCCGCTCGCGGCGTGTAGACGTGAGCCTCCAGCGCCTGACCAAGCATCGCTTCCAGCGCTTCGGGCAGTTGCTTGGCACTGAACTCACCGGCCAGTTGCCCGTCACGCAAGACCACGGCGCGGTCGGCCACTCGCTGCAGATCGGACAAACGATGGGAGATGTACAGAATCGCCACCCCACGGCTGCGCAAGGTGTCGATCAACCCGAACAGACGCTGCGCTTCGGCGTCCGACAGGGCCGCCGTGGGCTCGTCGAGAATCAGCAGTCGCGGTTGCAGGGCAAAGGCGCGGGCCAGCACCACCAGTTGTCGCTCGGCCTGGCCGAGGTGTTCGATCGGTTGCTCCAGCGGCAGCACCAGACCGAGCCCGGCGGCGATACTCGCGGCGCGCTCCAGCAGGCGTTTGCGATTGAGCCAGAAGTCGGCGTCGGGGCGGCACAGTTCATCGAGCAGCAGGTTTTCCGCCACGCTCAACCCGGGCGCGATGCCTTCATTGATCTGCTGATGGACCGCGACGATGCCGAAGCGGCGCGCCGACAGCGGCGAACTGAAGTGCCGGGGCTGGCCATCGATCCAGATCTCGCCGCCATCGTGGGTCTGGCTGCCGGCGAGGATCTTCACCAGCGTCGACTTGCCCGCACCGTTGGCGCCGAGCAGCGCCACCACTTCGGCGGGAAAAATATCCAGGCTGACCCGGTCCAGCGCCCGGTTCGAGCCGAAGGTCTTGCTCAATTCACGTACACGAATGAGTGGTTCGGAGACCACGGCGACAGGCGCACCCATAAAATTCCTTAACGTCGATGAGCCAGCGAACGCACCAGTCGATCGCCCAGGCTTTGCACGCCCTGGACGAGGATGACCAACACCACGACGGTGGCGACCATCACTTCATTGTTGAACCGTTGATAGCCGTAGCGGATCGCCAGATCGCCCAGTCCGCCACCGCCGATGACCCCGGCCATGGAAGAAAAACCGATCAGCATCACCAGCGTCAGGGTGATGCCCGCCAACAGGGCCGGCAGCGCTTCGGGCAACAGCACTTTGAAAATCACGTGGCGGATGTCACCGCCCATGGCGAGGATCGCTTCGATCCGGCCCTTTTCGACTTCGTCGAGGGCGTTCTCGACGATCCGCGCAAAAAACGGAAAGGCGCCGATGGTGATGGGCACCACGGCGGCGGTGCTGCCAAGGGTGGTGCCGACCACCAGCCGGGTCAGCGGGATCAGGGCAATCAGCATCACCACGAACGGCAGCGAACGCCCCAGATTGATGATCGCGCCCAAGGCTTGATTGAGCCTCGGCAACGGGTACAGACCCTGACGGCGGCTGATGAACAGCAACACCCCCAGCGGCAGGCCGATCAGCAGCGTGAACAGCCCGGCGAGCAGCACCATGTACAGGGTTTCGCCGGTAGCGTTGAGCACCAGCTGCAGGATTTCATTCCAGTCGATCACGCGGTTCATGAGTGGGCCGCCCGTACGCCGTATTGCCGCAGAAAACTCAAACCGGGCGCGTCATGCCCCAGCGGCAAGCCGCAACTGGGTCGCAGTGAAGCGCCGAGGGCGGACTGCGGATCGGCGAGCAATCGCGCCACCGGCCCCGCCTCCACCAGTTTTCCATTGGCCATGGACGCGGCGTGATCGCATATCGACTTGACCACGTCCAGCTCGTGGGTGATCAGCACGATGGTCAAACCGAGCTGGCGGTTGATGTCACGCAACAGCTCCAGAATCGATGCGGTGGTTTCCGGGTCGAGAGCGCTGGTGGCTTCGTCCGACAGCAGATACGCAGGACGTGCCGCCAAGGCCCGGGCGATCCCCACCCGCTGTTTCTGCCCACCGGACAGTTGCGATGGAAAGGCTTCGGCCTTGTCGCTCAAGCCCACCAGTTCCAGCAGTTCCCGAACCCGTTCGTGGCGTTGTGGTTTGGCGACCTTGGCGATTTCCAGCGGCACCGCGACGTTGTCGAACACGTTGCGCGAATGCAGCAGGTTGAAGCCCTGAAAGATCATGCCGATGCGCTGACGCTGGCGGCGCAACTCACGGTCGGACAGCGTCGTGAGGTCTTCGCCGTCCAACAGAATCCGCCCGGCATCCGGGCGTTCGAGCAGATTGAGGCAACGCAGCAGCGTCGATTTACCCGCGCCGCTGCGCCCGAGAATCCCGTAGATCGCGCCATCGGGAATGCTCAGCGACACCTGATCCAGCGCCGGGGTCGACGCTGACGGATAGGTCTTGCTCAACTGCTCGACGACGATCATGGCTTGGCATCCGCCACCGGGATCACCGAACCCTTGAAGTTCTCGGCGATGTATTTGGCGACTTGCGGCGAGGTCAGGTCCTTGGCCAGTTGCTGGATGCGCGGATCGTTTTCCAGTTTCGGCGTGGTCACCAGAATATTGGCGTACGGGTTGTGCTCGGCCTTCTCCAGACCGAGCGCATCCTTGGCCGGCACCAGCCCGGCCTCCAGCGCGTAGTTGCCGTTGATCACCGCCAGGTCCACATCGTCCAGCGCACGTGGCAATTGCGGCGATTCGATTTCGAGGATCTTCAGGTGTTTAGGGTTTTCGGCGATGTCCTTCGGTGTCGCCTGATCGGCCGCCGGGTCATTGAAACCGGGCTTGAGCTTGATCAGGCCATTGTCCTGCAACAGGTACAGCGCGCGGCTCAGGTTGGTGACGTTGTTCGGCACCGCGACCGTGCCTTTGTCCGGCACCTGGGCGAAGGTTTTGTGGCGATGGGAATAAATCCCCAGCGGTTCGATGTGCACCGTGGCCGCCACTGCGAGTTTTTCGCCGAGGGCTTTTTCCTGGGATTGCAGGTACGGCAGATGCTGGAAGTAGTTGGCGTCCACATCGCCGTGCACCAGCAGTTCGTTGGAGTTCACGCCCTGCGGGATTTCAATCACCTTGAGGTTGAGCTGCGGATCGAGTTTCTGGATGTACGCCAGAATCTGCGCGTGAGGCACCGGGTCGGCAGCAACGCGCAATGGCTCCAGCGCTTGAGCGCCAAACGAAGTCACCAGCGCGCCGAGGACGGCCAGGGTCAGGCCTGCTTTTTTCAACACTGCTTTTTTCAACATGGGAAAGCGACCTTTTGCGAGTGATGGATCAGGCGTTGGCGGTCTTGCGAAGCGGTGTCGGGGTATTCGACGCATCGGCGTAGAAGCGCTGTGCGACATCGGGATGAGAGCGCAGTCGGCCCTTGAGATAATTCCAGCCGACATCGCGAAACAGCGGGTTGAGCGGATCACTCGCCGGGCCGCGAGCCTCACGCAACAGCACCGTCGGCAAGGGATAAAGCGGGACCACTGCATCGAGTTGCGCACCGAGGAAAAACGCGATGGACAAGCGCTCGCTGCCCACCGGCGGCGATACCACCCGATGCACCGTGGCCCGCAGATAACCGTTGGTGGCCAGCTCCAGCAACTCGCCGATATTCACCACCAGGGTGTTGTCCCGAGGTAGCGCATCGATCCAGCGCCCCTCTTCGATTTCCACTTGCAGGCCGGCCTGCCGGTCTTGCAGCAGGAAGCTGAGAAAACCCGAATCCTTGTGCGCACCGACGCCCTGATTGCTCGCCGTCGAGGCTTGCCCCGGATAGCGCATCAGCTTGATGTGTTCGTTGGGTTTGTCGCCGTACAACCGGTCGAAAGCGTCTTCCGGCAGCGACAGTGACTGGGCGAAAGCGCGCAGCAGACGCAGCGACATTTGGGTCATCGCCTGCTGCCAGTCGAGCAGCAGCGGCTTGAGTTGCGGCAACGCTTCGGGCCATTGATTCGGCCCTTGCAGCCGCGCCCACAGCGGACTGTCGGCGTTCAACGGCAAGGCGTCGCGCTCGGCGCCCAGATCGAACTGTTCACGTTGATCGGGCTGGCCTCGAGTGATCTCGGAAGCAGCGCGGTTATAACCGCGAAAGTGCGGCGAATTGATCATGCCGACGGCGGTTTTCTCGCTGTCGGGCAAGGCGAAGAACTGGCGGGCGTGGTCCTGTACTTGCTCGAGCAGGCTGGCGTCGATGCCATGGCCGGTCAGGTAGAAAAAGCCCACATCGCGGGCGGCATGGCGCAGGTCATCGAGAAAGGCCTGGCGTTGCGACGGCGTACCGTCGAGCAGGGACAGGTCGAGGATGGGTAATGCGGTGATATCTGAGGTGTGCGGCATGATTCACTCCCGTGTGAATCAAACCTGAAGAGTCCGTGATCGATTCAGCGTGTGCCGTCATGGCAATCGGGAAGTCTATCGGTTTGATGCTTTTGATTCGTCTATGAAACAAAACTAAACGATATTAAAAAAACCGAACAAATATCTTTTTTGCATTAGCTTAGGTCTGTCTGACTACAGGACTCAGCTGACCACCGCGCCCTTCGGGCCGCTGGCAATAAGCGCCGCGCCACACGCAGTTTTCATGCCGTCGAGCGCGATGGGCACCCCATCGACGGTGTAGGTGCTGCTGCCCTCGGAAATCGGGAAAATCCCTTTGCACAACGGGCAACTGACCTTGTGACCGAGCCCGGCAATCGGCTTGCCGTTAAGGTCGGTCCGGGAGAAGGCTTCGAGGACTTTGCCACCGTGGGTGGTGGAGTCGCCGAGGCGGATTGCGTCCTTCATGTTGTCACTCCTTTGACCTGACTTCTGGCATGCCAAATGGGTCCGTGGAACCCATCAAGCGTGAAACCGGCGGTGATCCGATATCAATTTTTCTTACTCAGCCATCCACACATCTTCATAACCGGAGGTATCGATGATGAATTTCGCCCCGGTGGGCAAACAAAGATAATTAACAGCCTGGGGCAGCATTTCACTCAGATGGTGAATATGGACGGTCTGGTAAAAATCATCCGCGGCGCAATACTCTCCGCAGTGGATGAACCAACTTACATTCCCTCCATCGGGAGGCTCCACTCTGCTGCCGTAAATCGGAGATAGACCGAGCGTATGCAGGGCGACAGCAACCATCTCTTCAGGTGGCTGGATGGCGAGCCCATATTTTTCACAGAGCACTCTCTGAGAGAATTTGGATGAGGCCGTTTCAATCTCACTCAAAAGAATCTTCTCCACCCAACCGTTATTCTCGTGTTGTTGAACTTCCACCGTCACTTCAACTCTGCAGCCACCAGTTCAGAAGTGTCTCGTCCTCATCGTCATCAATGTTTTTATAGATGTTTGCGTAATACCATTGGATGCCGGTTTTCTCGCTAAACCGATCAAAAAACTCATTGATTTTATCCATCCCGTTGATCGCCGGGACGGCAAGCGAGAGATTGCCCTCATGCACACCGTCCAATGTTCCACCCAGCTCAAGACCGACCCCTCGCTCAAGTCCGGCTATATCCTCGGGGGGAATGTAATCGGCATAAATGTGAATACAAAAATTGCCACCACGCTTCAACACTTCAGCATGCGCATTTTTGTTCCTGATCGAGATCACATCACCCCGTGCCAGATTTAGAGCCAGGCCCGGAGAGGAAAGCAGCTCGTATGTATCCTCTGCGACCTGTTGAGCCGGAAGCTCTTCAAACACAGGACCATCGTCATCTGCGACGAACACTTGAATCAAAACAGGCGCGTTTCTATCGTCCATACGGTGCTCCGCAACTTCCACGTTCAACACACGACATCCCTTCTTTCACGTAACCACTATTCCCAGCGCTCAGGTTACAGGATGCGCCTTCAAGATCCACGTTTACATCGGCTAGGTTGCCACCGTTAGACGTCGCCACGTTCTTGTGACCCAGGTGCATGTCATCCGGGTTTGTAGAGGTCTGGCCACAACGCCAGCACTTGTACACCCCCACTGGCTTGCTCTTGGCAATTAGTTTCTTACGGCAAGCAGACTGCCCTTTCCGACTGCCACCACCAATCTTGCTCGCCGCCATATCCTGAGCCGATGCTCCGTGGCCATCTTTCAATGCAACCTTTGACGGGGCTTTTTTCACCAAGCCAAGCGGGTCGATCCACTGAGTTGGGTTAGGTGCATATTGGTGAAGGTTGATACCACCAGTCAGGCCTATTGGATCCTTCGAGATGAAGCGTCCAACCTGTGGATCGTAGTATCTGTAGCGGTTGTAGTGCAGACCCGTTTCATGATCGTGATACTGACCTTGGAAACGTATAGGGTTGGTCAATCCGTGCTGGACAGCATAACTGGCCTTCTCTTCCTTGACCTGTCCCCAGGCCATGTAGCGTGCGGCCCATACAACCTGCCCCTGTTGGTCTGTCAGCTCCAGGGGAGTCCCCAGATGATCACATTGATACCAGGCCAACACATCAAAGGGTTGTGCTTTCGGATCGTGAGCCCATAACGGGTCTTCATCGAGGCTGTAGCTCCCAATGTACTCAGGCTGACCAACCAAACTGATCGGACCATGTCGAAGCGCCTGCGCGATGGGTATGAACGTGCCTGGCTCATAAATGTAGTGCACGGTACGCCCGGTACCACCATCCATGTCGGCAGGGCTGCTTTCCCACGACAAATTGTCTCCATCCCAGCCGTAGAGCGTCAGACTGCAACCGAGCTCGCGTTGTATCCGACCCTGTTCGTTTCGATTCCAGTGCGAACCGGCTTCGGGACGATGCTTGAAGTGTGCTGTCGAATTCTTATAAATCCGACGTCCCAGCGCATCGTAAGCAAACTCGACAGAGAGACGAGCGTCTTCAAAGTGAACCAGTCGATCAAACAAATCCCACCGCATTTGACTGTGGTTACCATTATACCAACGCAGCGTCTGGTTTCCGCGCTCGTCATATTCATAGTGGGTACCGGCATATTCGCGTATCAGGTTATCTAGAAGCTTGCTCCGTGGAGGATCGAGCTCCAGAGGCCTGCGTACCTCTGAAGCCTTTTCATCGAGCAGGTTACTGGCCGGGTCGAAAGAGAATGTCTCCAACCCATTGCGGCTCACGGCACTGAGCAATCGCCCGACCGGATCATAGCGATAGACTGTTGGGCCCCGGCGACTATCGTTGAGCTCCGACAATTGGCCAACAGCGTCATACTTGTATTCGCGCTTGAGCAATGTGGATTTATCATCAGTTCTCGCAAGCAATTGCTCTTGCAGACGGCCAGCAGGATCCCATTTTTGCGTTTGCAATAGATGATTGCCCTGGTGGCGGGCAACCTCTCGATGCAGTTCGTCACGCTCATACCCGACCAATTCGTGCTCATCCAAACGCAGCCCAAGCAAGTGGCCACTGCCATAGGTCAGCCAACTGACCCGGTGACCGTCTGGGCGAGTCGTCGCAACGCATTGATTGAGCACATCATACTCATGCTTCCAGATCGCAACGGTTGGTTGCTCAAGACCCAGGTAGTGTTGGTGCTCTCTGGTCAGATTGCCCGCAGGATCATAGAACCACTGCAGGCGGCTCTGATCGTTCGTCGCCATGACCATGTTTCCATTGCCGTCGTAGGCAAAGGTTTCACTCTGGGCTGCATCGCCGTGACTTGCATGGCGCCCGATCAATCTTCCCTTCGGATCGAACGTCATTGAGATAACACGCTCTCCAGATACAGCCCGGGCCAATCGACCACTCTCGGGATCGTACTGATAACGAGTGGTGCGACCGTCAAAACCTGTCTCCTCAAGGAGTCGTCCGACTGGATCATAGTGGAACTGAGTACGCTGATTGTTTTCGTTTTCGAGCGTCACTAAACGCCCCAGCAGATCCCAGCGATAACGAAGGGTTTGTTCGCAAGCATCGACTCTCTCGGCGATCAACCCCGCCGCCGTATAACTCCAGGTAGTACAGCGATCCAGGCCATCAACGTGGGTTAGCAAACGCCCTTCGGCGTCGCGCTTAAAATGTTCTTCCGTTTTATCGGGATGTATAACAAGTACAACATGCCCAGATTCGTACTGGTATTCAGTACTCTGCCCCGCTGCATCAGTGAAGCAGATCATCTGACCGCGTTCGTTGTATTCCCAGGCGCTGGCCTTACCCGAGCAGTCCGTGTACTTCAGCAACAAGCCTGCATCGTTGTATTCGAGCGTCTTTTCGTTACCGTTGGCATCCTTGATGGCGACAGGTCGACCTGCCTTGTCATAGGCATACTCTGTCTTATTGCCCAATGGATCGACTGACTCCACCAGATTTCCAGTGTCATCATAGGCGCGCTGCCACTGACCACCCTCAGCGTCGCTGATCCTGATCAACTGGTTCTGGTCGTCATAGGCGTAGTGAGCCACGCTGCCATCAGGACTGATGTGCTCGAGCAAGTTACCTCGCTCGTCGTAACTGTAACGCTCAGTACTTCCGTCGGTATGGACGTGACGAATCACATTTTTGGCTTCATCGCGGAAAAACCACTCCGATCGTTCGTCCGGATATCGAATTCGATAGGTGTAGCCCAAAATGTCGTAATAATGCCAAGTCTCATTGCCGTGTGCGTCAGTAACGTACGTGAGGCGAATGTTTTCGTCCCAATCCAGACGCGTGTCGAAACTGCCGTCATCGGCCCATTCGCGAACAGCTTTGGCATCAGCGGTGTGTCCTTGCCATTGCAGATTCATACCGCGGCCGGTGCGATCGGTATATCGGGTGAGCAGATGGTGTTGGTATTGATAACTCCAGGTCGCCCCGTTCTCATCCTGAGCTTGGACCAGGTCCCCACCGGCATCGTACTGGTAGCCGCAGAGTTGCCGCTGAGGCACCCCATCGCAAATTTCCCAAAGGCCTGTTATCCGGCCATGGTCGTCGATGAGAGTCCCTACATGAAGGTGGACCTGAGTAACGTCATCCTGGTACGTGATCAGATCTGAAAGGATAGAGACATCACCGTGGCGATGCTCGTAATGCAGCATCAACCCGGCACCATTACGCATTACCACGCTCGTCAGGCAGTAAGTGCGGCCACGGCGCACATAAGTTTCTTTTCGCTCGAAACCAAAGCAAACCAGCAGTTGATCTTCCCCCGAACGTACGAGCGTGACGTTCTCAACAGCGTTGTAATGGAACTGGCCAACCTTGGGCAATGGGAAATCGATGCTTCGACCGTCGGCGCCAAAAAACACCAATCCGTCGCCCTTACAGTCAAACCGGGTGGAAAACTCCGTCACCCACCTTGCTCCCAACTCGCTCGCGTCAAATGCATCAAATCGAGAGCTGTAAGTACGCACCCATTCAATCGGGAATGGACCGGCCAGGCTGAAGTCGGTGTGGCTCAAAGACTCTGAACCCAATGCAAAATTGATACTGTTGCAAGTACCGGTACAGCAACCGTTCTTATCCTCCTTCGCGGCCTGATTTGCCGGGCTTTCCTTACTGCTGGCTCCCAATTGACCATCAGTACCCTGACGCTGAGCTTTGCTGGTCGCGCCCGGTTTGACACTAGCGCTCTGACCATGAGCATTACGCTTGCGCCAGCTGGCAACGGCCCCCGTCAGCATGACCAGCAACCAACCAATCGAATGCTGAACGCCAGGATCACTCAGCTTGGTCAGTTGACCGCGCAGTTCCGGCCCCATTGCTCTCAATGTAGAGGTATGGCTGAGTACCATATGTTTGACTTCGTCAGGCATCAGAGCCCGCGAGGCGCTATTGGCCAGACCTTTACCAGCAGCTTTGTATGCACTGAATGCCGCGCCGAAAATATTGCCTATGGCAGCCTTTGGATCACTGAGCAATTTGTCGCCAGCAGCGCTGATCTGCTTCTTTGCATCCTGAACAGAGCCCCTTGTATCGAGCTCACCTTTGACGACGGTTTCAAGTCCTTTCGCAATCTCGTTGATTGCACTTTCACCAAGCTTGCCTGCGTCAGAAAGTATGCCGCCCAACTTTCCCTGAGCCTGCTTTGCAAAGTCGTCAATGGTACCGACGATTGTGGCATTCAGATGACCAATCAAGACTTCAATCAATGAATCGCCGAGCAACATCTTTGCGCTGCTGCGCAACTCTTGTCTGACCAGGAACAACGTAGGGCGCAAACTCATGCGTGCCGCTGCCATGCTTGGTGGAGCAGGCAGCACACCAATCAAGTTGATACCCAGACTGACCCAATCGAGCACTTCGCGTTTTTTGCTCTTGGATAACGTAACGATGTCACCTAAAGCGTCAACAAGCGCCATGATGTTGCCAACCACCGGCAACGAGCCTGCGACGTTTTTGATTCGGTCAAGCGTAACAACACCGCCGCTGATGGATTGAAGCCAGGCATCGAATTTGGCCGCTCCTCGTCCAACATCCTTAGCGTCGATAACATTCAGCGGAACAATGGCAACCTGAGGTT